>JALYPM010000013.1 GCA_030856365.1 Pseudomonadota bacterium | reverse complement strand
CCGCTGGAGGTGCGCGGGCGCGACCATCCCTGGGTTTCGCGCGGCGGGGTCAAGCTGGATCATGGGCTAACCCACTTCGGCTTCGACGTTTCCAATGCGGTTGCGCTCGACATCGGCAGCTCGACCGGCGGCTTCACCGACGTGCTGCTCTCCCGCGGGGCAGCGAAAGTCTATGCGGTGGATGTCGGCACCAACCAGCTCGCCTGGAAGCTGCGGCAGGACCCTCGCGTTGTCGTGCAGGAGCAGACCAATGCTCGCCACCTCACCGGCGAGCAGGTGCCTGAGCCGGTCGCCGTGGTCGTCTGCGATGCCAGCTTCATTGGCATGGCCAAGGTGCTGGAGGCGCCGCTGAAGCTCGCACGGCCTGGCGCGAAGCTGGTGGCGCTGGTCAAGCCGCAATTCGAGGCGGGGCGGGAGGAGGTCGGCAAGGGCGGCGTCGTTCGCGATCCTGCCGTCCACCGCCGCGTCTGCGATGACGCCGCTGCCTGGGTCGAAACCCAGGGCTGGCGCGTTTTGGGAGTGACTGAGAGCCCGATCACCGGGCCCGAAGGCAATGTCGAATTCCTGCTCGGAGCGGAGAAGAATGGCGCTGATGAATGAGGAACGGGGATGACTGACGAACGCGTCGGCCAGTGGGACTGGCGGATCGGGCTGATCACCGTTCCGCTGCTCGTCGGGTTGGGATCGCTGTCGGGGTGGCTGTCCGGATCGGGCTACGGCAATCCGTGGTTCGACGCGCTGGTAAAGCCGCCCTTCATGCCGCCCGGCTGGGCCTTCGGCGCCGCCTGGACTATTCTCTATGCGCTGATGGGCATTGCGCTGGCAGTGATCCTCGCCGAACCAGCGAGCAAACGCCGCCGGACCGCGCTGATGCTTTTCTTGGCGCAGCTCGTGGTCAACTATGCCTGGTCGCCGATCTTCTTCGCCGGTCACGACATCCAGCTCGCGCTGATCACGATCTTGATCATGCTCGCTCTAGCTGCCGCGACGCTTCGGATATTCTTGCAGCTGAGGCCACTGGCGGGAGCGCTGCTCATTCCCTATCTGGCGTGGCTCTGTTTCGCCGCGGCGCTGACCGCGTCGATCAATCGGCTCAATCCGGGCGCGGGAACCCCGCTGTTCGGCTGAAGGAGGCAAGTCATGCAGTCGGAAAACCGCATGTTCGACGATCTGGTGAAGATGATGAACGGGGTCGCCGGGACGATGGCCGGGATGGGCCGCGAGGCGGAATCGTCGATGCGCGAGCGCATGCGCGAATGGATGGCCGGCAATGATTTCGTCGGCCGCGACGAGTTCGAGGCGGTGAAGGCGATGGCGGCGGAAGCGCGCGAGGAAAACGAGATTCTCAAGGCCCGCATCGCCGCGCTCGAGGCCAAGGTCGCCGGTCCCGCCAGCGGCACCAAGCGGTCGGGCAAGCCGGCATCTGGCAACCCCGGCAATCCGAACCCGGAGACGTCAGCCTGACCGAAGATCAACCACAGGACGAGGGCGACGACGACGGCGCGCCGATTGAAATCCTGGAGCAATATTTCGAAGCTCGTGGCTGGGCGTGCGAGCGCTCCGGCGACGGAGAGATCGTGGCCTCGGCGACCGGCAGCTGGACTCAGTATGAGCTTCGCGGCGTCTGGCGCCCCGAAGACCAGGTGCTTCAGTTCCTGGCTTTTCCGGACATCAAGGTTGGCCCCGAGAAGCGCACCGCGATCTTCGAATCGCTATCGCTGATCAACGAACAGCTCTGGCTCGGCCATTTCGAGATGTGGTCGGCGTCGGGCCTGGTCGTGTTCCGCCACGCCACGATTCTTGATACTCGGGACAGCGAAGGGCTGACCCTGGAACAGGCGGAATCGATTATCGAGGCCGCGCTTGAGGAGTGCGAGCGCTTCTACCCCGTGTTTCAATTCGTCCTGTGGGGCGGCAAGAGCCCGGGCGAGGCGATCTCCGCCGCCCTCATCGACACCCATGGTGAAGCATGACCGCCGTGAAGCTCTTCCCCGAGCCGACCTGGTTCGTCGGGTGCGGTAACATGGCCGGGGCAATGCTCGACGGCTGGCGCTCGGCTGACGTCGACCTCGGCCAGGTGGTGGCGATCCGTCCCAGCGGCACGCCGGTGGAAAGCGTCCGAACCGTTTCGTCTTACGGCGACGCAGGCCTGCCGCCGAAACTGGTGGTGCTTGGCTTCAAGCCGCAGAAGCTCAGCGAGGTCGTGCCGGTGCTTGCTCCTTGGCTGACATCGAAGGCGACCATCCTTTCTCTGCTTGCAGGCGCGGAGGTTGCAAGCCTGCGCGCGCGCTTCCTTAAGGCGGGTCCGATCGTCCGGGCGATGCCGAACATCCCCGTCGCCGTGCGCCGCGGTGTCACCGCGCTGTTCGGCGAGGACCTCGCCGAGGCCGCAAAGAGCGAGCTTACCCGCCTGATGATGCCCCTCGGCCTCGTTCATTGGACTCGCGACGAGGCCGAGCTCGGGGCGATCGGATCACTTGCCGGTTCCGGACCGGCCTATGTTGCCCGCTTCATCGCCGCGTTTTCGGAAGCCGGGATCAAGAGCGGCCTGGACCCGAAGCTCGCCCAAACCCTGGCAATCGAAACGGTTTTCGGGACCGGATGGCTGGCGGCCGCGACCGGCGACAGCATGGACGCCATCGCGCGCAAGGTCGCCAGCCCCAACGGCACGACCGAAGCGGGGCTGGCAGTGCTGGATGGTGAAGCGGGAATGGCCGAGCTGATCGAGGTGACCCTGGACGCGTCCGCCCGACGCAGCGCAGAATTGGCCGCGGCGGCGCGCTCCGCCTCAAGTTGATTCACCGCAGGCGCTGTCCTAGGCGCTGAAGCGGGGTTCAACAGGACGGGCTTTGAATGGCGGAGCAGGGCACTTTCGACGATCGCGACGGCTGGATTTGGTTCGACGGCAAATTGGTGCCGTGGCGCGAAGCGGGCGTTCACGTGCTCACCCATGGACTTCATTATGGGTCGTCGGTGTTTGAAGGCCAGCGTGCCTATGGCGGGACCATCTTCAAGCTCAACGAGCATAGCCGGCGCCTTCACCGCAGCGCCGAACTGCTCGGCTTCCAAATTCCGTGGAGCGTCGATCAGATCGACGCTGCCTGCAACGAGGTGCTCAAGGCGAACGGCCTTACCGACGCCTATCTCCGTCCGGTCGCCTGGCGCGGATCGGAGTCGATGGGCGTTGGCGGCAAGGACACCGAGCCGCATCTCGCTATCGCTGCATGGGAGTGGGGCAAATATTTCGACCCAGCCATCGCCGCAAACGGCATCCGGCTCGACATTGCCGCGTTCCGCAGGCCCGCACCCTATACCGCGCCGGTGCACAGCAAGGCCGCCGGCCTCTACATGATCTGCACCATCTCCAAGCAACAGGCGACTGCGCGCGGCTTCGACGATGCGCTAATGTTCGACTGGCGTGGGCAGGTGGCGGAGGCGACCGGCGCCAACGTCTTCTTCATCCGCGACGGTGCCATCCACACCCCGACACCCGACTGCTTCCTCGACGGCATTACGCGGCGGACGGTCATGGAGCTTGCCCGCAACCGCGGCATTGAGGTGATCGAGCGCGCGATCTGGCCCGAGGAGTTGGAGAACTTCGAACAGATGTTCGTCACCGGAAGCGCCGCAGAAGTCACTTTCGTCCGCTCGGCGGGCCCGTGGAACTTCGAGGTTGGTGAGCTGTCGCGGCAGCTTGCCACGGATTACGACGACGTCGTCAACGGGCGAATTCCCAACCGCTAACCCTTCCAACTCCGGCGCATGGCTTTATATGCGGGGGTATGCAGTTGGGGCGTCGCCAAGTGGTAAGGCACCGGTTTTTGGTATCGGCATTCGCAGGTTCGAATCCTGCCGCCCCAGCCAGCATTTAGCTAGTTTTCCACAGCCCGTTCCGCAATCCATGCGATTGCCGCCCGCAGGGACTGAGACTGGCAGGTTGATCTCCCACTTGCGGTCGCCTGACGGACCAGGGGTCATGCGAGCAGGCTCGAAAGCTCGGGCACCAGAATCGCGCGGACCGGGCGCAAGCTGTCGCCGCCGGCCCTCAGCCACCTGCGGTGAGGAGGGCGAGGGAAAGCAAATTGGACCGCTTCATGGCCGTTATAAATCACGGCCGCTCGACTTGGTTGCGATGGTGCCGCAGCGGGTGCATCTCCTCGGCATGGCGGGACCGCTCCAGGGACTGAAGATCGTCGAAATGGCCGGGCTGGGGCCGGGGCCGTTCGCGGCGATGATGCTCGCCGACCATGGCGCGGAAGTGATCCGCGTCGAGCGCGCCGGCATGATCGGAGTCCCAAACGACCCATTGACCCGGTCGCGCCGGAGCATTGCTCTCGATCTGAAGAAGGATGAAGCGCGCCGGATCGTGCGCCAGCTTCTCGCAGGGGCGGACGGGCTGATCGAGGGCTACCGGCCGGGGGTGATGGAGCGGCTCGGTCTCGGACCGGACGAGCTTCTCGCGGCCAATTCGAAGCTCGTTTACGGCCGCGTCACCGGCTGGGGGCAAGATGGCCCGCTCGCCAACCGCGCCGGTCACGACATCAATTATATCGCCGTCTCCGGCCTGCTGCACGGCATCGGCCCGGCGGAGCGGCCGGTGGTCCCCAGCAATTATCTCGGCGACTATGCCGGCGGCGGGATGATGTTGGCATTCGGTATGGTCGCGGCCCTGCTTGCCGTTCAACGCGGGGCGGATGGCCAAGTGATCGATGCGGCGATGAGCGACGGGACGGCGCTGATCGGCGCACTGACCTACGGGCTCAAGGCGGCCGGCTACTGGAGCGACGAGCGCGAGTCGAACCTGCTCGACGGCGGCAAGGAGAACTATGCCGTGTACGAGTGCGCCGACGGCCGCTTCCTCGCTGTCGGCGCGGTCGAGCCTCAGTTCGAGGCCGCTTTGCTGCTCGGGCTCGGGCTCCCCGGCGCGGCAACGCGCAACGAGATCGCCGCGGTGATCGCAACCCGCCCACGCGACGAATGGACCGATTATTTCGCGGGCCTCGATGCTTGTGTTGCGCCGGTTCTCAACCTGGAAGAAGCGCCGTCCCATCCGCACAACCTTGCGCGCGGCACCTTCCTCGATGTCGGCGGCGTGATCCAGCCAGCGCCTGCGCCGCGCTATTCGGCAAGCGAGCTCAAAATTCCCCACCCGCCGCGAAGCGAAGGCGAGGACGGCGCTGCGATCCTCGCCGATCTCGGCTATGAAGCTGATAAGATCGACCGCCTGCGAAATGTCGGAGTGCTGCTGTGAACCCGCTGTACGAGACCATGCCCGTCAGCGTGTTCGAGCGCATGTCGCTGCTCGCCGCGCAGCACGAGGCGGTGAACCTCGGACAGGGTTTTCCTGACTTCGGCTGGCCTGACGAGATTCTGGACGCCGCTGCGCAGGCGCTGAAGCAAGGCTCCAATCAGTATGCACCGTCGCGCGGGCTGCCTGAGCTGCGCCACGCCGTCGCCGATCACTACAATCGCCACCACGGACTTGCCCTCGACGCGAGCCATGTCTGCATCACCAGCGGAGCGACCGAAGCCATTGCCGCCAGCCTGCTGGCGCTGGTGGAGCCCGGTGATGAAGTCATCGTGATGACTCCCGCCTATGACGCCTACGCGCCCTTGATCAGGCGCGCCGGCGGACTGCCGGTCGAGGTGGCGCTCCGCCCGCCCAGGTGGCGCATTGAGCGGGAAACGCTGGCATCCGCGGTGACGCCCCGGACCCGCGCGATCATCTTCAACAATCCGCACAATCCGACTGGGCGACTGTTCGGTGAGGACGAGCTGGAGGCGGTCGCGGCGGTCGCTCGCGAACACAGCCTCATGGTCCTCAGCGACGAGGTGTGGGAGCATGTGCTGCTCGACGGGCGTGCGTTCACGCCGCTCGCGTCGCTCCCCGATATGGCCGATCGGGTGCTGAAAATCGGCTCAGGCGGCAAGATTTTCTCGTTGACCGGCTGGAAAGTCGGCTGGCTGGTGGCGCCGCCGGCGCTGACTTCGACCATCGCCAAGGCGCACCAGTTCCTGACCTTCGCGACGGCGCCCAACCTGCAAGCAGCGGTTGCCTACGGCCTCGGCGAAGGCGACCCCTGGCTGCAACCGATGCGGCAGCGCTTCGAGGCCGCGCGCAACCGCCTCGCCGACGGTCTTCGCCAGTCTGGCTACGCTGTGCTCGACAGCGTCTCCACCTACTTCCTCTGTGTCGATCTCGCGGCATCGGGCCTTTCCGTCGACGACGAAAGCTTCGCGATCAGCGCCGTCGAAAAAGCGGGCGTCGCGGTCATTCCGCTTTCCGCATTTTCCGAGCGCGACCCGCCGCGACACCTGGTGCGCCTGTGCTTCGCCAAGCGGGACGAAACCATCGACGCCGGGATTGCGGCCATGGCGCGCGCGCGGAAGCTCTTCTAATAACCCAACCGCTATTACGGCATCGGCGTTTCCCGCTCGCTCCACAGGGCGAGCCCTTCGGACCCGTCCCAGCGGCTCTCGAACCCTCGCTTCCACGGCTCGAGTTCGGCGGCCGGCATGGGCGGTGCAATCCAATAGCCCTGGCCGAGGTCGCAACCGAGGCCGCGCAGCAGCGCCAGCTGCTCGGCCGTCTCGATGCCTTCCGCAGTGACCGTCATTCCGAGCCCGTGCGCCAGGTCGACGATGGTCCTCGCAATCAGCCGCGAATCCTCGGACCGGCCAACATCGCGGATGAAGGACCGGTCAATCTTCACCTCGGTAAAGGGCAATTGGTGAAGCTGCATCAGCGAGGAATAGCCGGTCCCGAAATCGTCGAGCGCCAGCGCAATACCCTTGATGCGGAACCGGCAAAGCGTGTCGAGCAAATTTACCAATGGCTGGGTTGCGCCCTCGGTCAGCTCGATCAGCAGTTTCTCGGCCGGCACCTCATGCTCGCGGCACATCGCCTCGACCAGATCGGGGAAGTCGAGCCGGCCGAGGCTCATCGCCGAAATGTTGAAGGCGACGCGGGTATCGAGCCCCTGCGCCCGCCATTCGCGCCATTGCAGCAGCGTCGTACGCAGGCCCCAGCGGGTCAGCTCCTCGATCAGGCCCTCGCGTTCGGCGATGCCGACCAGCCGTTCCGTCCCGATCGCCGCAAGCGCTGGATCGGTCCAGCGCAGCAGCGCCTCGACACTGTTGAGAGTCCCGTCCGCCAGCCGGATCTTGGGCTGAAAGACCATCGCCATGCCGCCCTCGCAAAATGCGCCGCGGACCGCCCCGGCGATGGCCCCGTCGGAGGCGTCGCTCACTGCGCTAGCGTAGGCCGAAGCTCGTTCAAAAAAGCTTCGATCTGCTCATAAGGAACCGGTTTCTCGAGCGGTCCGACCATCCTCAAGCCGAGCGCCTCGCCGAGACGGAAGGCCGTCTCCAGCACCCGCCGGTCGAAGCCGCTGATGATCAGTACCGGGCCCTGATAATCCTGCTCCGCCAGAAAGCGCAGCAACTCGACACCGTCCATGCCCGGCATGCCAAGGTCGAGGCAGGCCATGTCCGGCCGATCCTCGAGGAAGCGGTCGCGAAAGTCCCGATCGTCGGACGTCAGCTTGGGGTCATAGCCGCACTCGCGCGCGGCATGGGCGACGAACTCGGCCAGCACCGGCTCATCGTCGATCACCAGCAGCCGCGGCATTTTGCCGTCGCTCAGCGCCCCGTCTCCTTCATCAGCGGCTGCTCTCCTTCATTTCATTAACGGCTTTGCGCGGTAGGAAAGCGGACGTCAAACGAACGAAACGCCTTCTTAACCTCATCCTTCGTAAACTCCGCCTTTGCGACCTTCTGTGGGGAAGGATTTCATGTTCAATTCTCTCATCCGCCGAAAGCCGGCGACCAGCTGGGACCAGGACGAAAGCGCGTTCGAGTCGACGACATTCTCGTTGACCACCACCGTGCCCCGTCCGTCCGAGCTTCGTTCGCAGGAGCGGGTGGCGCCGATGCTGCGGATGGCCAAGCTGGCATCGGGTTCGGGCGAGCAGCTGATCCGCGTCCGCAACGTCACCGCCGGTGGAATGATGGCCGAGATCAGTCACCTTCCCGCTGTGGGCGAGCAGGTTGCGGTGGAGCTGTCGTTTCAGCAAATCCCGTCGACCGTCGTCTGGATCCGGGACGGGCTGGTGGGTGTCAAGTTCGACCAGGATGTCGACCTTGGCGAGCTGCTGGCCGGGCGCAAGCCGCGCCACGGCTTCCGGCCGCGTCCGCCACGTCTCCACGTCGCCTGCAAGGCGTCGGTCCGGGTCGGCAAGCTCTATTACACGGTCGACGTCGAGGATATTTCGCTTGGCGGGATGAAAGTCGCTCCGATCGAGGAGCGCTGCATCGGCAAGGAAGTGGTGGTCGTCGTCGAAAGCCTTCGCCCCATCCGCGGTGAAGTCCGCTGGTTCGCCGAGCGTTACGCCGGCATCGTCTTTGACAAGCCGCTCCGCTTCGAGGAATTGGCCGAGTGGATCGGCAAGCGTCTGGAGCTTGCCAGCCTGAAGGCCTCTTACCGCCCGGCTTGATCGTCCCTATTTCATGGCTTCAAACGAAGGAGCGATGAGATGGCCGAAGACGTGGCGGTTCTGGCAGGTGGATGTTTCTGGTGCACCGAAGCGGTGTTCCTGGACGTGATCGGCGTCAAATCGGTCGAGAGCGGCTACACCGGCGGCCACATCGCCGACCCCACCTACAAGCAGGTGTGCGGCGGCGACACCGGCCATGCGGAGGCGATCCGCGTCACTTTCGATCCCGATGCGATCGGCTTCGACGAGCTGCTCGACATCTTCTTCGCGACCCATGATCCGACCCAGCTCAACCGGCAGGGCAATGACGTCGGCACCCAATACCGCTCGACAATCTTCCCGGAAGATGAGGGGCAGGCGCAAAAGGCCCAGGCCGCGATCGACCGCGCCAATGCCGAGACCGGCGGAAGCATCGTCACTACCATTGAGCCGAAGGCCGAATGGTACCCGGCCGAGGACGATCACCAGCAATATTGGGCCGGCGAAGGTCAGCGGAATCCCTATTGCATGGCGATCATCCCGCCCAAGCTGCAGAAGCTCCGCAAGAGCTTCCAGGCGCGCGCGAAAAGCGCCGCAGCAACCGCCTAGTTGCGGACTGCGGCCCTCCTCAGCCGGTCGTTGATCGCGGACCCAATTCCGTGATCTGGCACGGGCGCGACCGCGATCCCGGCCTTGTCGGAAGTGTCCGCCTGGTGGAGCAAGTCGAACAGCCGGGCGGCCGCCTCGATCAGATCCGCGCCTTGACTGAGGTTCGCCTCGCCCCCGGAAGCGCCGAAGCCGATCAGATACTCATACTCGCGATGGTCTTTGGCTTCCAATCGGAGCGGCTTCGAGGGGGCGTAATGACTCGCGAGCTGGCCAGGCGCTTCGATCTCGCTACTGTCAGGTTCATCGGCGTCTGGCACTTCGACGGGGCCGCGCCGCAACAGGCGCAGTGCGCCGCCAGTCACTGCGACTATGGTGGACTCGATGCCACGCTGGCTGGGCCCCGCATCCACAATCAGGGGAATGCGCCCACCAAGGCTCTTCATTACATGCCCGGCACGGGTAGCGCTGATCGATCCGCTGGCATTCGCCGACGGCGCGGCAAGCGGCCTGCCGACTGCGAGCAGAAGCGCCTGCATGGCAGGGTGAGCAGGAACCCTGAGCGCGACCGTAGTGAGGCCCGCCGTCACCAGCGACGCGATCTTGGCGCCAGTCTTGAGCGGCACCACGAGGGTGAGAGGTCCCGGCCAATGTTCCTCGGCCAGCGCCCGCGCTTGGTCGGAGAACGCACCAATGGCTTCGGCTGCGGCCAGGTCGAGCACGTGCACAATCAGCGGATTAAAGCTTGGGCGTCCCTTCGCTTCATAGATCCGCGCGACTGCTTCCGCATTGGTCGCATCTGCGGCAAGGCCGTAAACCGTCTCTGTCGGCATCGCGACGGGCTCGCCGGCCAGGATCAGCCCCGCTGCCTCCGCGATCGCCGCTTCCGTGAACGGAAGGATGCTGGTCTCCGCCATGGCACCGCCGCTATAGCCCGCCCGACGCTTCAGCAAGGATTGCCCACTTATGAGCTTCGCCTGCCCCGTCCGCGACCAGCGCCTGGTGCTTGATCTTGTTGTTCGCGTCGGCCAGCTCGGTGCCGACAGCGACATCGTCGACGCGGTGCTCGAAGGGGCAGCGGCGCTTGCCGAAGGCGAGTTCGCGCCGCTCGACCGAATCGGCGATACGCGAGGGTCGCGCTGGGACAATGGCGCCGTGCGCACGCCGGCGGGCTTCGCCGACGCCTATCGCGTCTTCGTCGAGGGCGGCTGGATGGGTCTCGCGGCTCCTGAAGCCGCCGGAGGGCAGGGCCTTCCGCTCGCCCTTTCCGCCGCGCTGATGGAGGATCTGAACGCGGCGAACCTCGGCTTCGCGCTGTGCCCGATGCTCAGCCTCGGCGCGATCGAGGCGCTGGAGGCGCACGGGTCGGAGGAGCTGAAGGCAGCCTATCTGCCCAAAATCGTCAGCGGCGAGTGGACCGCGACCATGAACCTGACCGAGGCCCAGGCCGGAAGCGACGTCGGCGCGCTGAAGACCCGCGCCGAGCCCGTCGGGGACGGCAGCTGGAAGATCACCGGCACCAAGATCTTCATTTCTTACGGTGACCACGATCTCACCGACAACATCATCCACCTGGTGCTCGCCCGCACCCCGGGAGCGCCCGACGGCACGCGCGGGATCTCGCTGTTTCTTGTCCCCAAACTGCTGGCCGACGGCGGCCGCAACGACCTGCGCTGCGTCTCAATCGAGCATAAGCTCGGCATCCACGCCTCGCCGACCTGCGTGATGAGCTATGGCGACAGCGGCGGCGCGACCGGCTGGCTGATCGGCGACGAAAGCGCCGGCATGCGGGCGATGTTCACAATGATGAACAACGCCCGCCTCAACGTCGGGCTGCAGGGCGTCGGCGTTGCCGAGCGGTCGACGCAGCAGGCGGTCGCCTTTGCCCTTGAGCGAAAGCAGGGGCAGCGTGCCAGCCTTCCAACGGCGATCGCCCATCATGCCGACGTCCGTCGGATGCTGCTTCGGATGCGCAGCCTCACCATGGCGGCGCGGGCGCTCGCTTATTACGGTTTCGGCGAAGCGGACCGTTCGCGCGCGGGCGATCCGGAGGCGCGGCATCGCACCGACATCCTCACCCCCTTGGTCAAGGCTTGGTGCACGGATGTCGGCTGCGAGGTCGCGAGCCTTGGCGTCCAGGTTCACGGCGGTATGGGCTTTATCGAGGAAACAGGTGCCGCCCAGCGCCTTCGCGATGCGCGGATCGCGCCGATCTACGAGGGCACCAATGGCATCCAGGCCGCCGACCTGGTCGCCCGCAAGCTCGGCCTCGCCGACGGCACTGCCTTCGATGCCCTGATCGCCGACATTCGCGGCGAGACGGAGGACGCGCGGATCGTCGCGCTGGCCGACGCGGTCGAAATCCTCGCCGCCACCTTGCGTGCGGCCGAGCCCGACGACCGCCTCGCCGGCAGCTACCCGTTCCTGACCATGTGTGCCGTGCTCACTGCGGGCTGGTTGATGGAGCGCCTCGCACGGGCGCTGGCCACGCCGCAGCTTCAAGGCGACGATTTCGCCGCCGGCCGCCGCGCCGCGGTCGATTACTTTCTGGCGGTAGTCGTCCCGGAAGCATTTGGTCTGGGAGCTGCGGCGGGAGTAGGGGCCGAGCTTCTCTACAGCGCGCCTGCGGAAGCGCTCGCCTAAACTCTTTCGAGCTCCAGCAGCGCCTGGGGGTCAAGGCCGAGCCGGTCCATCCGGTCGCGGATCGCCGGCCATTCCTGGTCGACGAAGCGCGCTCGCTCGGACTCGCGCAGCCGCGCGCGCGCGCCGGCGGCAACGAACAGACCGACGCCCCGCTTGACCGTCACCAGCCCATCGTCCTGGAAGCCCTGGTACGCCTTGGCGACGGTCAGCGGGTTCGCCTGCTCCTCGGCCGCCAGCGCCCGGACCGACGGAAGCGGGTCTCCGTCGCCATAGCGGCCGGCCAGGATCGCATCGGCTATGATCTCGCGAAGACGAACGTAAACTGGCTTTTCGTGGGAGGTGCGGAGCGTCATGCTGTGGTAATACAGCAGGGCGCGAAAAGTTCAACAAGAATTCAAGCGGCTGGCGGCCTCCAGCGGCTCGCAACATCCTTCAGCGCCGGGCGCGGGCGCTCCTCGATGTCCCGGCTTGGCGTGCCGATAAAAATGAAGCCCGCAATGCGTTCGCCGTGGCGGCAGAAAGCCGCGCTCACCCGCGGCGAGTAGCTGTACCAGCCGGTCACCCAGCCGCCGACGTAGCCAAGTGCGTGGGTGGCCAGCAGCAGATTCATTGCCGCGGCGCCGCTCGACAGCTCCTGTTCCCAAACGGCGATCTTGTGACCCGCGACCGGTGACGAGATCAGTACGACCAGGGCGCCGCCGTGGCCTGCGAACTGGTTGGCCTTCTCGTGCTTCGCCGGCGGAGCATAGGGGTCCTCCTCCCGGAGCGCCTGCCGCAGCAGGAGGGCCAACTGCTCGCGCTGGTCCGCCTCTACGACCACGAAGCGCCACGGGTGGAGCTTGCCATGGTCGGGCACCCGTGAGGCGATGGTGAGGATGCGCTTCATCTCCTCCACGCTCGGACCGGGACCGACCATTTCGCGCGGCCTCCCGGAGCGCCGCGTTTCAAGCAGGGAGAGGATGGAGGAGCGGTCGTTGAGCATGGCTGCTGCATCTAGGGAGAGTGCGCCCCCGCAACAATGCGCTTCACAAGTCGTTTTCGGTCGTTAGTGTGCCGCCGATGTCCCCGTAGGGGGCCTGTGACAGGAGAGGGAGCCTGATGGCGACGAACGCGAACGCAGAGACGACAGGGTACGAAGGCAAGACCTTCCTTGGGCATCCCCAAGGTCTGTTCGTCCTCTTCTTCGCCGAGATGTGGGAGCGCTTCTCCTACTACGGCATGCGCGCGCTGCTGATTTTCTACCTCACCCAGCATTGGCTGTTCTCGGACGAGCGCTCCTCGATCATTTACGGCGCCTATACCGCGCTCGTCTACATCACACCCGTGATCGGCGGTTACATCGCCGACCGCTATCTCGGGCAACGAAAAGCGGTTCTGTTCGGTGCCGTGCTCCTGACTTTCGGCCACTTCCTGATGGCCTTCGAAGGTGATGGAGGCCAGGACAGCGCCGCGCTCAACGTCTTCTGGCTGGCGCTCAGCTTCATCATCGTCGGCTCGGGCTTCCTCAAGGCGAATATCTCGGTCATCGTGGGGCAGCTTTACCCGCGCACCGACGTCCGCCGTGACGGCGCCTACACCATCTTCTACATGGGCATTAACCTCGGCGCGGCGATCGGCACATTGGTGGCCGGCTACCTCGGCCAGACCTACGGCTGGGCCTATGGCTTCGGCGCCGCCGGCGTCGGCATGCTCCTCGGCCTGATCGTCTTCATCATCGGCAAGCCCGCCCTGCTGGGCCGCGGCGAACCGCGCGATCCGGCGCGGCTCCAGTCCCGTAGCTTCGGGATCAAGTTCGAATGGTTTCTCTATCTCGTCGGCTTCATCGCCGTCGCGATCGTGTGGGGCCTCATCCAGTATCAGGAGTTGGTCGGCTCGCTGCTCGGCATCGCCGGTGCAATTTTGGTCGCCTATGTCCTCTACACGGCGGTCGCCAAGCTGCCGCGCGACGACCGTGACCGCATCTTCGCGGCGATGTTCCTGATCCTCGGATCGATCCTGTTCTGGGCATTGTTCGAACAGGCCGGTTCGTCACTGAACCTGTTCACCGATCGCCATGTGGATCGCGCTGGCGTTCCTGCTTCGATCTTCCAGTCGATCAATCCGATCTACATCATCCTGCTTGGGCCCTTGTTCGCCTGGATGTGGACGTCGCTCGGCCGCCGCGGGCTGGAGCCTTCGGCGCCTGCCAAGTTCGGGCTTGGCGTCATCCAGCTGGGCGCGGGCTTCCTCGTCCTGGTGGCCGGCGCGAATGCCGTCGGTCTGGGCGAGGCGACGCCGGTTATCTTCATCTTCCTGATCTACCTTCTCCACACGACCGGCGAGCTTTGCTTGTCGCCGGTGGGTCTCAGCGCCATGAACCGGCTTGCGCCGGCGCATATGGCAAGCCTGATCATGGGCACCTGGTTCTTCGCTTCGGCGACCGGCAATTTCGCGGCCGGCCTGATCGCGGCGGCCACGGGCGCCGAGGAGGCCGGAGCGGAGACGGCGGGCAAGGAAACCGTGCTGGAGGTTTATTCCACGATCGGCTGGATCGCGGTCGCGGTCGGCGTCGGGATGGTGGTCATCTCGCCGCTGATCAAGCGGCTGATGCATCTCGATACGCTGCAGGACAATCAGGAGGAAGAGCTCGCGGGTTACAAGCAACTCGGCGAGAAGCAGGCTCCCGGCCTGTTCCCGCAGCGGGAAACAAAGCCCGGCACCGAGCAGATCTGAGCGGGCGTCGCGGGGTGAGGGGGCTTCGAC
>JALYPM010000211.1 GCA_030856365.1 Pseudomonadota bacterium | reverse complement strand
CCCGCAAGTGCCGTGCTGCAGGCCAGAAACAATATCATCGAACGCATTACCTTCTCCCCAAAGTCATTCAGGCGGGTTGTCCGTCTGACCTTCTCCAATTTGCCGACGCTGCGCCCATTTGTGGCCGATCCACCAGCGCCAAGCGACGAGCGACACCCAATAGCCTGCAAACGCAAGGGCGAGGCCGATCAGGACCAGGCCGGAGACCATCGCTGGCGCCGCGTCAGACAGCAGCCAGGCGGTCCAGCGACCGACACTGGCGCCGCCGCGCCGCAGCGCCTCGAAAGCGGCAAGGTCGGCGTGGAAGCCGATGCGGTTGCCGATCGAGATTGCAGCGACGAGGAAAAAGGGCGTGGTCGCCGGGTTGGACAGGAAGGTCATCGCCGCCGCGATCGGGATGTTGGCCCGGAACGGGGCGGCTAGCAACGCGGCTCCGATGATCTGCAGACCGGGCACCATCAGAAACACCCCGACAAACAAACCGACGGCCACTCCGCGAGGCACCGATCGCCGGGTGAAGCGCCAGAGGTCGGAGCGCCGAACTCGCTCGCCGAACGGCCGCAGCAGCCGGCTTTCAAGAACCTGGTCGCGGCTTGGCGCATGACGATGGAAAAACCGGCGAGCGGCCGCTGCAAGCTTAGCCATGCTGCCTCAACAGCCGGCTCTGGTCCCGCTTCCAGTCGCGCTCCTTGATCGTTTCCCGCTTGTCGTGGACCTTCTTGCCCCGGGCGATCGCCAATTCGATCTTCGCCCGGCCGCGGCTGTTAAAATACATCGATAGCGGAACGAGCGTCAGCCCCTGACGAGTGACGGCGCCGTGGAGCTTGGCGATTTCGCGGCCCTTCAGCAACAGCTTGCGAGGCCGGCGCGGCTGGTGATTGAGCCGGTTGCCGTGGCTATATTCAGGGATGTGGCTGTTGATCAGCCAGACCTCCTCGCCCTCCACCGCGGCGTAGCTTTCCGCAATCGAGCCCTCGCCCTGGCGAAGGGCTTTCACCTCGGTGCCGGTCAGCGCAATGCCCGCCTCCAGCCGGTCCTCGACGAAATAGTCGTAGCGCGCGCGCCGGTTCTCGGCGACGATCTTCGTCTTGTCGAACGGCGTGGGAAGCGGCCGGGCCATGCCCCTTAGATAAGGCCCGCATGCTCAAGCGCCGAATCCACCGCCTGCTTCGATGCTTCGGAAGGTTCGGTCAGCGGCAGCCGAAGCTCGATCGGAAAGCCGCTGCGTACCCGGGTCAGCGCATATTTTGCCGGGCCTGGGGAAGCGTCCGAGAAGAGCGCGGCATGGAGTGGGTAGAGCCGGTCCTGAAGCTCGAGCGCCTTGTCCCAGTCCCGATCGAGCGTCGCTTTCTGGAACTCGGCGCACAGCCGCGGCGCGACATTCGCAGTCACCGAGATGCAGCCGACACCGCCCATGGCGTTGAAGCCCAGCGCCATGTCGTCGTTGCCGGACAGCTGGCAGAAATCAGTGCTGCAAGCGAGGCGCTGCGCCGTGACCCGGGCGAGATTGCCCGTAGCGTCCTTGATCCCGACGATCGTCGGCAGCTGCGCAATCTCCGCCAGCGTTTCGACGGAGAGATCTGCGACCGTTCTTGACGGAACATTATAGACGACGATCGGAAGGTCCGAGCTTTCCGCGGCAGCGCGAAAATGCGCGGCAAGCCCCGTTTGGCTCGGTTTGTTGTAATAGGGCACGACCACCAGCGCAGCCTCGGCCCCCGCTTCCTTGGCGACCCGCATTTTCTTGATGGTTGCGGCGGTCGAGTAGCTGCCGCAACCCGCGATCACCGGAACGCGGCCTGCCGCTGCCTTGACCACCTCTTCGACCACCCGGCGGTGCTCGTCGGCGTCCAGCGTTGCCACTTCGCCGGTCGTGCCGCACGGCACCAGCGCGCTCGAGCCTTCGGAAATCTGCCACTCGACGAGGTCTCGGATCGTCGCAAGATCGACTCGTCCTGCCGCAAATGGAGTCACAAGCGCCGGAATCGACCCGGAAAACATCAGCTTACTCCTTCACGGAAAATGGTTCGGGGCCTAGGCAGTGATCCCGTTCAGCGCCTGATAAGGACCGCCCCCGCATAATGTCCAGCATGACGAGAGCAGCCTTCATTCTCCCGATTTTGCTGGCGACCACGGCAACCTCCAGCGCGGCACTTGCCCAGCAGCCTCGGGCCGCGGCTCCGGCCGTTTCCGTGGGGCAGGTCAACAATGCGGTCGCCCTGTGGCGGCAGCTTCGCCAGGGCGGCAATTACCGTTTCACCGACTATGCGCGGTTGATCGTCTACAACCCCGATTTCCCCGGTGAGTCCGCTCTTCGTCAGCGCGCCGAACGGGCGATGCAGGCGGGCGAAAACCCGGCTTTGGTCATCGCCTTCTTCCGCGACGAAAAGCCCTCCACCGGCAACGGCTATGCTAGGCTCGCGGACTCGCTCGCCGCCTCCGGTCGGGCCGCGGAAGCCCTCGCCGCCGCTCGCCAGGCCTGGGCTTCGCCGGACCTCGGCGCCAGCGACGAGCCGTCGCTCTACGCGCGCTGGGGCTCTGCCTTTACCACCCAGGATCACGACCGCCGCGCCGACGCCCTGCTTTTCGACAAGAAAGCAGCGGACGCGCAGCGCTTCCTTGGCATGGTCAGCCCAGCGCGCCGTGGAGCCTTCACCGCGCGAGTCGGAATGCAGCTGCGATGGGCGGACGCGGAGAGCCGCTATCAGTCAGTGATCGGCCAAGTGACGTCTGATGCCGGGTTGATGATGGACCGCGCGCGCTATCTGCGCGACGGCAACAATGACAGCTATGCGCGCCAGCTGTTCGCTCGCCCGCACAATTTTACGGCTCGCCCCGCGGATCCCGATCGCTTCCTCGAGATGGCGCTGGCGCTCGCTAATGGCGCAAATCAGGACCGGCAGTACCAGCTCGCCTATAATATCGGCCGCCAGGTCGACGACCTGTTGCCGTCTGGCGCAGACCTGGCCGACCAGTCGTACGGCGTTCGCGACAAATACACGTCGTTGACTTGGCTTGCCGGCTCGATCGCGTTCGGCTCCCTGCGCAGCCACGCCAACGCGGTGGCGATGTTCGATCGCTACGCACGCGGCGGCAAGTCGGCGCAGGTCTCGACCAAGGGGCTCTACTGGGCGGGCAGGGCCGCCGCCGCGTCCGGCAACCTCGCCGGGTCGGGTGACTATTTCCGCCGCGCCTCCGCCTTCCCCGAGCTGTTCTACGGGCAGCTTGCGCTGGAACGGCTTGGGCAGCGTGTGCCTATGCCGAACCCCCTCCCCACCTTTGCCGTCGGACCGGCGCAGCGGGCCGAGTTCAACAACCGGCCGATCGTGATCGCCACCCGCTTGCTGGGACAGCAGGGGCGGCCGGACGAGCAGGCTTTGTTCATTCGCTCCCTCGCCGAGTCGCTGACCAACGACGCCGAGCGGACAGTGGCGATCGAACTCGGTCGGCAGATCGGGCGGCAGGACATGGGCGTGTGGGTTGCGCGATCGGCGCGCAACAAGGGCCAGGCTTTCTACGTGCAGGACGCTTTCCCCCGCCACGCGTCGGGAGTCCCGAACAGCGTCTGGTCGCTCGCCCATGCGATTACGCGGCAGGAGAGCTCGTTCGACCGCCGCGCCGTCAGCCATGCCGGTGCGCGAGGGCTGATGCAGCTGATGCCGGGGACGGCGCGGGAGCAGGCCGGCAAGATGGGTCTGGGCTACGATTATGCTCGGCTAACCAGCGACCCGAATTACAACGTCATGCTCGGCTCGGCTTATTTCCAGCGGCTTCTCAACAGCTGGAACGGCAGCGTGCCGTTGGCGGTCGCGAGTTACAACGCCGGCGCGGGCAACGTGCGCAAATGGGTGCGAAATTACGGCGATCCGCGGCAGCCGAACGCCGATGTGCTCGGCTGGATCGAGCGGATCCCGTTCAGCGAAACCAAGGGCTATGTTCAGCGGGTAATCGAAAATAGCGTCGTCTATGACTCGATGAATCCTTCGCGGACGCCGCAGTCGTCGCTGCACGTGTCGCGGTACCTCGGGAAAAGCCGCCCGCTCTAATGGCCGACGCGCGACCGCGCTTCATCACTCCCGCCGGGTTTGGACGCATTCGGGAGGAATATGAGGTGCTGTTCGGAATGGAGCGGCCCAAGCTGGTCGAGACCATCTCCTGGGCTGCCTCCAACGGTGACCGCTCCGAGAACGGCGACTATATCTACGGACGCAAGCGACTGCGCGAGATCGACCGGCGCCTCGGCTATCTGTCCAAGGTGATGAAGACTGCCAAGGTCGTCGATCCTGCGAGTCAGAACACCGACCAGGTGCGCTTTGGCGCCACCGTCGAGCTTGCCGATGAAGAGGACGCAAGGCGCACGCTGACGATCGTCGGCGACGATGAGGCGGACGCGTCGAGCGGCAGGATCGGCTGGAGCGCACCCATCGCGCGGGCCCTGATTGGCGCCAGCCGAGGAGACGAACGGACGGTGAGGCTTCCTGCCGGAGAAAAGAATTACGAGATCGTCGCGATCCGCTACCCGGCAGGCTAGCCCTGCTCGATGACCTTGATGCTCAGTTCCTTGAGCTGCCTTGACGTGACCGGCGCAGGCGCGTTCATCATCAAATCCTCGGCCTTCTGGTTCATCGGGAAGAGGATGACTTCGCGGATATTGGGCTCGTCGGCCAGGAGCATGACGATACGGTCGATGCCTGGCGCCGAGCCTCCGTGCGGCGGAGCGCCATATTTGAACGCGCCGATCATGCCGGGGAAGCTGGTGTCCACTTCCTCGCGGCTGTAGCCGGCGATCTCGAACGCCTTGTACATGATGTCGGGGCGGTGGTTGCGGATCGCTCCGGAGCTTAGCTCCACCCCGTTGCAGACGATGTCATACTGCCAGGCGAGGATGTCGAGCGGGTCCTTGGTCTCCAGCGCTTCCAGCTCGCCCTGCGGCATCGAGAAGGGGTTGTGGCTGAAATCGACCTTTCTGGTGTCCTCGTCATATTCGAACATCGGGAAGTCGACGATCCAGCAGAAACGGAACGCGCCCTGCTCGATCAGACCAAGCTGATCGCCGACGCGGGTGCGTGCCGCACCGGCAAGCTTTGCCGCTTCAGCTTCCTTACCCGCCGCGAAGAAAATGCCGTCGTCGGGGCCAAGGCCCATTTCGTTTGCGAGCCGGTCCATGCCTTCGGTGCCGTGATTCTTGGCGATGGGTCCGCCCCACTCGCCGCCCTTGCGGGTCGCGTAGCCAAGTCCGGCGAAGTCTTCGCCGCGCGCCCATTCGTTCATGTCGTCAAAGAACTTGCGGCTTCTCTCGGCGGTGCCGGGCGCGGGGACCGCGCGGACGAATCCGCCGCCGTCGACGATCTTCGCGAACAGGCCAAAGCCGGAGCCCTGGAAATGAGCGCCGACATCGTGGACGAGCAGGGGGTTGCGAAGATCCGGCTTGTCGGAGCCATATTTCAGCATCGCCTCACGATACGGGATGCGCGGAAACTCGCCGGCAGGCGTGACCGACTTGCCGTCCGCAAACTCCTCGAAAACGCCGGCAAGCACGGGTTCGATCGCGTTGAACACATCGTCCTGCGTGACGAAGCTCATTTCGAAGTCGAGCTGGTAGAATTCGCCGGGGCTGCGGTCGGCGCGGGCATCTTCGTCGCGAAAACAGGGCGCAATCTGGAAATAACGGTCGAAGCCGGCGACCATCAGCAATTGCTTGAACATCTGCGGTGCCTGCGGGAGCGCATAGAACTTGCCGGGATGGACCCGGCTCGGCACGAGATAGTCGCGCGCGCCTTCGGGCGAGCTGGCGGTGAGAATCGGGGTCTGGAACTCGGTGAAGCCCTGATCGATCATCCGGCGGCGGATGGAGGCGATGACCGACGAGCGCAGCATGATGTTGGCGTGGAGCCGCTCACGGCGGAGGTCGAGATAGCGGTAGCGGAGGCGGATGTCCTCCGGATATTCCGCCTCGCCCGCGACCGGCATCGGCAGCTCGGCGGCGGCGGACTGGACCTCCACTTCGCGGGCGACGACCTCGATCTCACCCGTGGCGAGTTTCGGGTTCACCGCATCGGCACCACGCGCGACGACTTCTCCAGTGATCGTCACCACCGATTCGACACGCAACGATTCGAGCTGCTCGATCATCGGGCTTCCCGCGGCGGCGACGACCTGGGTCAAGCCGTGGTGATCGCGCAGGTCGATGAATAGCACCCCCCCATGATCGCGCTTGCGGTGGATCCAGCCGGACAGGCGAACGGTGGTTCCGACGTCGGAGGCACGGAGTGCGGCGCAAGTATGGGTACGGTAGGCGTGCATGTTCTGTCGGTCGCCCGTGTCTCGAAGTTGAAGGAAATCGGAAGCGCCGCGCTTCGCTCTTCACTCGGCGCTTTGTCAACCCGCGGGCGTGCGGCTATGGCCCGCCGAACAGCCATGCATATCCATCCCCTGATCAGCACGTCCAAGGAACTCGCGGAACTCGTCGAGCGCCTCGCGAAACACTCTTTTGTCGCCGTGGACACCGAGTTTATGCGCGAAAACACCTATTGGCCCGACCTCTGCCTTATCCAGATAGCGAGCCCAGACGAGGCGGCGGCGATTGATCCCAAAGCGGACATCGACCTCAAGCCCCTACTCGACCTGATGGTCGACAACCGGGACGTGCTGAAGGTCTTCCATGCCGGTGGGCAGGACCTTGAAATCATCCACAACATGACCGGCAAGACGCCGGTGCCGCTGTTCGACACGCAGATTGCCGCAATGGCGCTCGGCCATGGCGAGCAAGTCGGCTACTCCAACCTCATCGAATCGATGCTCGGGCACAGCCTCGACAAGGGGGCGCGCTTTACGGATTGGGGACGGCGCCCGCTCGATAAGAGGCAGATTGACTATGCGATCGCCGACGTCACTCACCTCGCCGAGGTATTCCCGCGACTGCTAGCGAAGCTCAAGCGCACCGAGCGCGGCGGCTGGTTGGACGAGGAGATGGAGCGGCTCGCCGACCCTTCGAGCTTTGACTTTCCGCCCGAGGACGCGTGGAAGAGGTTGAAGCTGCCGAGCCGCAATCCGGTCGTGCTCGGCCGCCTGAAGGCGATCGCCGCCTGGCGGGAAAGCGAGGCGCGCTCGAAGAATTTGCCGCGCGGCCGGATCATCAAGGACGATACGCTAGGTGAAATCGCCACCCATCCGCCGAAGAGTCAGGACGACCTTGGCCGCATCCGCGGCCTCTCCGCCGGCTGGAAGAATAACGATATTGGGGCGCGGCTGATCGCAGCGATTGCCGAGGCACAGCCGCTGGATGCGGAAGAGATGCCCGACCGCGGGCCGAAACGGCCGGGCCTCACCAAGGATGGGGCGCTGGTCAGCGATCTGCTGAAGCTGCTGCTTAAGATCAGGGCCAAGGAAAGCGGCGTGGCGCCGCGCCTCATTTCGCGGACCGACGATCTCGAAGCACTTGCGGCCGGGGTGCGGAAGGGCATTCCGATCCTGTCCGGCTGGCGGTTCGAGCAATTCGGGCGCGACGCGCTTGACCTGGTCGAGGGCCGCCTCGCCTTTGCCATCGAAAACGGCAAGCTGAAGCTGAGCCGAATTGAAAGGGAGCCCGTCGATGCTTGAGCGCCTGCCTGCCGTCCTGCCGCTGACGCTATTCGCTGCCGCCTGCGCGACGCCGATGCCTGCCCCTGCGCCGGAACTCGGTGGTGCCTGCCGCGCGGTCGAGCAGTCGCGCTACGTCGGGCGGGAAGCGACCGGGGAACTTGGCGCAGAGATCATGCGGGACTCGGGCGCGAGACTGCTGCGCTGGGCGCCCTATGGTTCGATGATGACGATGGAATTCAGCCCGGATCGGCTGACCGTCCGGCTTGACGCCCGGAACCGCGTCGAAGCGGCGACCTGCGGCTAGATCAGCCGCGCCTCCTCCAGCGCTCTTCGGATCGTTGGCAGGCTAAGACGCGCCCGCTCGGCAATCGCGTAGCGGTCCACCACCTCTACCGCCCGCTCGGCCGTCCAATAGTCCCGCTCGATCCGCTCGGACATGAAACGCAGCGCCTCGCCCGGGATGTGGAGACCTCGATCGGCGAACAGCAACTGGACGAGCGACTGAAACAAAGCGTCATCCGGTTGCAGAATGCGCGCCACCGGAGTGACGGCAAGGCGCGTTCGCAGGTCGGGCAGGGTGGCGTTCCAGGCAGGCGGCACCTCGTCCACCACCATCACGATCGGGCGCCCGGAGTCCTGCGCTTCGTTCCACGCATGGAACAGCTCGACCTCGTCCCGCTGATCCGCCTGGTCGAACAGCCGGCCGCCGACCCGCTCGACGAAACTGCGTCCGAGCAGCGTCCGGCCAGACCGGCGAGGCCCGGTGAGCAACGTGGCCTTGACCGGCCACAGGCTCCATTGCCGAAAATGATCGAAGGCATCGCGGTTGGCATTTGACACGATGAACCGCGCATCGCCGTCCGTCTGCGGCCAGTCGAGGGGAAGTGCGATCTGGTCCGCCTTACCCTTCATCAGATCCCCGTGCCCGACGGCACCGGCTGCGGTTGCGGTGTCGGCTCCTGGGGTTGGGTTGACGGCGGAGTCGCTGGCGGCTGCGGTTGGACCGGAGGCGGTACAGGCGGCGGCGCTCCACCGCCCGAGATCCGCACGACAGTTCCGTTGACTGCCGTGGACCAGCCACGCGCCGACAATGCTGCTGCCAGCGCGGAGATATTTCCGCGGTAGCTCACATGGACATAGCTGACGCCGGCGGGGTTGATGACGATCGGGTTTACGCCCTCGATCCCGGAAATCGTCCGCAGGTGGGCCATCGCGAAATTGTAGGTGTTCACGTTCTGCGCCGCGATCTGAACCTGATAGGTCCATGGCTGGACCTGTTGTCGTTGCTGGGTCCGCTCGCTTTCCTCGACAATCTCTTCTTCGATCGGGAGCGGCGGCGGCTCCGGTATATTCAGCGACGGGTCGCGGACCAGTCGGCCGGCGGCGAGCGCCTGTGCGAACAGCGCGTCCATCCGGCGGACACCCTCCTCCATCATCTCGGGAATTCCCTCGCTGTTGCGGGCAGTGAGGGTGAAGCCACCGATCAGCTCGGCGTCGGGCCCGTGACGGCCGATAAAGCGGGCAATCGCCGGCCCGCCAGGATAAGCGCGATGAACGGCCACTTCGGCGGTTAGAATGTCCGCGGCGCCGTAGAGGTCGACAATGTTGCGCCACCAGCCGCGGCCGGGACGGCGCACCTGCGCCGCATTGACCAGCAGCGGGTCGATACCCATGCCGCTGACCCGCACATAGTCGATCGGGGTCTGCGACGTGCGAAACTGCGCCCAGGCCCGCTGCCACGGGTTGCGAAGCTCGACGGCTGTCGAGGTCCCCGCCGTCCTGTAAACCGGGATGAGGAGCATCGGCTGCGAACGCCGCTGGACCGAACCAACACCAAGGAGGGCACCGGCCCGGGCCCGGTCGAACAGCACGCCGAGACTGGCGATGTAACGGTTGGGGCCGATTTGCTCATTTTCGATGATGATCGAGCTGACCAGCCCGTCGAGCGTCGAATCAGGCAGGTTGGGCGCTTCGGAGAGTGGGCGACCGTTGGTTTTCGCCCACAGCGCCTTGAACCCTGCCCGCTGGGCGACGCGCCAGCCGGAATAGCGGGCGGAAGCAGCATCCTTTCCGCCCACGTCGACCTTGATGCCGCCGATCTCGAGCGTGCCGGAGCTATCAAGCGGGAGAATGCCACGCTCCGCGCTCTCCAGCTGCGCGACGACAACCGCCGGCACGGCAATGCCGAGCAGCAACAGAAGCAGGAAGAGGAACCCCGGGCGGCGAGCCATCGCACGCGCTTTTGGCGACAACGGCGTGGAAATCCAAGCGGCTTGTGGCTAGGCGGCTAGCCAATGACGCAAAAGCCGCTCTCCTATGCCGATGCCGGAGTGTCGATCGACGCCGGTAATGCTCTCGTGAAAGCGATCGGTCCGCTTGCCCGCTCGACGGCACGGCCCGGGGCGGATGCCGATCTCGGCGGATTCGGCGGTTTCTTCGATCTCAAGGCAACGGGCTACCGCGACCCGCTCCTGGTTGCGGCAAATGACGGAGTCGGCACCAAACTCAAGCTGGCGATCGACCTCGGCTGGCACGAGGGCGTCGGCATCGACCTTGTCGCGATGTGCGTCAACGATCTCATCGTCCAGGGCGCGGAGCCTCTTTTCTTCCTCGACTATTTCGCCACCGGCAAGCTCGACACGAGTGTCGCCGAGCAGGTGGTCGGCTCGATCGCGGACGGCTGCCGCCAGGCAGGCTGTGCCCTGATCGGCGGCGAGACAGCGGAGATGCCCGGCATGTATGCGGCAGGCGATTACGACCTTGCCGGCTTCTGCGTCGGCGCTGTCGAACGCGACAATGTCCTGACCGGCAACCGGATCGCCGCCGGCGACGTGATTCTCGGCCTGGCCAGCTCGGGCGTCCACAGCAACGGCTTCTCGCTGGTGCGCCGGATCGTTGCCGACCGCGGCTGGGATCTTGCGCGAGACGGTCTCGGCGAGACGCTGCTGACGGCGACCCGCATCTACGTCCGCTCGCTACTGCCGTTGGTTCAGGCAGGCCGGATGAAGGGGCTCGCCCACATTACCGGCGGCGGCCTTCTCGAGAACATCCCGCGGGTCCTCCCCGACGGCTGCCACGCCCACGTCGACACGGCCGGGTGGGCACTCCCCGAAATCTTTGCGCTGCTCCAGAAGGGCGGCGACGTGGAGGCCGGGGAAATGGCACGCACGTTCAACTGCGGTGTCGGGATGGCGGTGATCGTCTCCGCCAGCGAAGCGCAGGGAGTCGCCTCCGATCTCGAGGCAGCAGGCGAGACGGTCCTCCGCATCGGCAGACTTCAGGCGGGCGATCGGGGCTGCACCGTGTCGGGAGCAGGCGGCACCTGGGGCTCGACCGACCCGTGGAGCGCGTCCCATCGGCATGGCTGAGCGCGCCCGCGTCGCTATCCTGATCTCCGGCCGCGGGTCGAACATGGCCGCCCTCATCTACGCCGCGAAGGCTGACGATTGCCCCTTCGAAGTGGTGCTCGTCACCGGCGACCGGCCCGACGCGCCCGGACTGGCAATTGCCGAGGCCGAAGGCGTGCCTGTAGTCCCGCTCGCCCGCTCTTCCGCCATGGACAAGGCAGCTTACTTCGAGGCGTTGGACGAAACGCTTGGGAGCGCGGGAGCTGCCTTCATCGCTCTCGCCGGCTTCATGCGCATCATCCCGGCGGAGTTCATCGAGCGCTGGAGCGGCCGGATCGTCAATGTCCATCCGTCACTGCTGCCAAAGTATAGGGGGCTCGACACGCACCGCCAGGCGATCGCGGCGGGCGATCTCTTCGCCGGCTGCTCGGTTCATGTCGTGACGTCGGACGTCGATGCTGGGCCGGTGCTCGGATCGACGGAAGTTGCGATCCTGCATGGAGACACGTCGGAAACGCTGGCTGAGCGCGTGCTGATTGCCGAGCATCAACTCTACCCGCGAGTACTGGCGCAATATGTCCAGCGCGAACGATCCGGTGACTGGCTGCTGGCGCAGGTCCGGGAGCGCGCGCTGGCCCTTCCGGAAAGCGAGGAACGGCCGTCGCACGGTTCGCCGGCCTTCTTCGTCAAGGGCGGCAAGGCATTCGCTTATTTCAGTGCCAACCACCACGGCGAGGACCGCATTGCCCTCCTCGTAAAAATCAGCGGCGTCGACGAGCAGGTGATGCTGATACAAAACAACCCCGAAATCTACTTCCGTCCAGCCTATTTCGGCGACGGCTGGATCGGGATTCGGCTCGATCGCGGCGTCAGGGAGTGGGACGGCGTAGAAGATTGGCTCGCACGCAGCTGGCGCGCCGCCGCCCCCAAAAGGCTGGCGGCGTTGCCATTCTGATCAGCCGACGATCTCTTCCGACTTGAAGAAAAAGTCGATCTCGATCCGCGCATTCTCTTCGCTGTCGGAGCCGTGGACTGAGTTGGCCTCGATCGACTCTGAGTGGACCTTTCGGATCGTCCCCTCGGCGGCCTGCTCCGGATTGGTAGCACCCATGATCTCGCGGTTGCGGGGGACGGCATTCTCGCCTTCCAGCACCTGGACCACCACCGGGCCTGACGTCATGAAGGCAACCAGATCATTAAAGAAGGGTCGGTCGCGATGGACGCCGTAGAAGCCTTCCGCCTGCTCGCGGGTCATCAGGATGCGCCTGGACGCAACTACGCGGAGGCCACCGTCCTCCAGCATCTTGGTCACCGCTCCGGTGAGGTTGCGGCGGGTAGCGTCGGGCTTGATGATCGAAAAGGTGCGCGTCGCGGTCATGGCGAGCGGTCTCCTGTCTGAACGGGTTGGAATTGGCCGCAGCGCCTAGCCGGGCGGGGCGGCGTGGGCAAGCCTCAGCCCCTCTCGCTCCAACGTCCGTCGTCGCCGCGATCCCAGTAACGGCGTTCGACACCGTCACGCCCGGCAAGGAGTTTCCATGCCAGCCGCGCGCCCTCGGTGCTGTCCGGCCCGAACAGGTAGAACGCCCGGTCGTAGCTTAGCGCAGCTTCCCGCCATTCGCCGTCGGCGATGAGGATGTTGCGCGCGCGATTAGGCGCGTCGGGCATCCTTGAAAGCAAGATCGGCTGGCCCGCGTCGTTGCCGCTGCCCACGACGCCGTGGGGCAGGAAGCTGGCTGGTCCCTGGTCCCACAGCAGCCGGTCAATGCGGCCGAGACAGGCTTCTTCGGCAGCAACGATCAGCAGGCGCTGCCCGCTCTCAAGGACTTTCTGAGAGAGGCTGACGGCAACCTGTTCGGCCGGCGCATCGCCAAGCTGATAGAAATCGACCCGCACCGTACCTCGGCCAGGTCAGGCGCTGAGGGTTGCTTCAACGAACGCGTCGAGCAACCGCACGCCGTAGCCGGTCGCGCCCTTGTCGTACGTGCTGCCGGCCTTGTCCGCCCACACCATCCCGGCAATGTCGAGATGGGCCCAGCGGACGCCATCGTCGACGAAGCGGTGAATGAACTGAGCGGCCGTGATCGATCCGCCCTCGCGCGGACCGACATTCTTCATGTCGGCGATCGGCGAGTCGATCAGCCGGTCGAAGGCTTCGCCCAGTGGCTGACGCCAAAGCTTGTCGCCCGACTGCTTGCCAGCCGCGAGCAATTCTTCTGCCAGACCGTCGTCCGGGGTGAACAGGCCGCCAAACTCCCGGCCCAAACTGACGATGATCGCGCCGGTCAGCGTAGCGAGGTCGACGATAGTCTTCGGCTTGTAGGTGCGCTGAACGTAGGTGATGGCGTCGGCAAGGACGAGGCGGCCTTCCGCGTCGGTGTTGATGACCTCAATGGTCTGGCCGGACATGCTGGTGACCACGTCGCCGGGCCGCTGCGCATTCCCGTCTGGCATATTCTCGACAAGGCCGCACACAGCGACGATGTTCGCCTTCACCTTTCGCCCGGCAAGCGCGCGCATCGCGCCGACCACCGCGCCGGCGCCGCCCATATCCCACTTCATCGCCTCCATTCCCTGCGCGGGCTTGATGGAGATGCCGCCGGTGTCGAAGGTCACGCCTTTGCCGACCAGCGCCAGCGGAGGCGTGCCCTGCTCGCCGCCGTTCCAGCGCAATACCAGGAGGCGCGCCTCGCGCACCGATCCCTGGGCGACCCCAAGAAGCGCGCCCATTCCGAGCTTCGCCATCGCTTCACCGTCGAGCACCTCGATCTCGATGCCGACGTCGGCAAGCCCGCTGCAGCGCTCGACGAAGCTCTCCGGATAAATGATGTTCGCCGGCTCGGCGACCAGCTCCCGCGTCAGTTGGATACCGGCAAGGACCGGCTCCCAGCGCTGGCTCCAGCGCTCGGCAGCGCCCTCGCCTGCGCCGACGATCACCACTTCGTCGATCGTCGGCTTCTCCTTGTCCTTGAGGCGCGTGCGGTAGCGGTCGTGACGCCATGCCCGCGCGGCTGCTGCAAGCGCGACTATCGCTGCCGAGTCGGCATCATAGCCGAGGCCGGACAGGTCGATGACGACTCGAGTCTCGCCGGAGGTGAGCAAGCGCGCGGTGATCGTTCCGCCAAGCTTTTCAGCAGCATCGCGCGCCAGAATATCTTCGCCGCAGCCGACTAACAGGAGCCTGCGCGCGCCAGAGCCGTCGGGCAGAAACAGCTCGGCCACGCTTCCGGAATCGCCTTCGAAACGCTGGCGGTCGAGCGCCGCGGCAACCATGGCTTGCGACGCGCCGAGCGCTGCCAGCGGCTGGCGCGACTTGCCGGCGAGAGGAAGTGCCAGCGCATAATCGCCGTCGGGGCGGCTGTCGGCGAAACGGATCTGCATGAAACAACGCTTTCTACTGGGTCAGGGGATTGGCAGCCTTTAGACTCGACTGGGCGCAAGGCAAAGCCGCACGGGCGCCGCCGCGGATTGTGGAGCAGCGCCCAAGGTGCAATAGGCTGGCGACATCGGTTTGGGTTGGCGGGGCGGAAGGCGGACTTTTGCGTAGGGCTTGGGCTTGGTGGACCGCGCTGCCGATGGTCATCGCGCCCGCGACCGCGCTTGCGCAGGACGTGGAGCCAACCGGTCCGGTCGTCGCGACGTCCCCGCTCCCCTCTCCGGAAGAACTCCCGTTCGGCCAGTCGGATGAGGCGCCAATTGCCTCCCAGCTGATCGATTTCAGCGCCGATCAGGTCGTCTACGATGGCGACACGGACGTCGTCACCGCAACTGGACAGGTGCGGATGTCGAGCGACGGCAATTATCTCGCGGCCGACAACGTCACTTGGGACCGCAGCACTGGCCAGGTCCGCGCCATCGGCAATGTCGTCGTCCTGACCCCGGAAGGCGACCGGCTGATAGGAGACAATGTCGAGCTGACGGACTCCCTTCGCGATGGAACCGTCGGCAATCTGCTCGTCGTTCTGGAGACTGGCGGCAGGATCGCGGCGGAGCGCGGCACCCGCTCCGGCGACCAGTTCATTCTCGACAACGCGATTTACTCCCCTTGCCCGGTGACGTCGGAATCCGGCTGCGCCCGCAAGCCCAGCTGGTCGATCACAGCCGCGCGCGTGATCCACGAACCGGGGCGCAACCGGGTACGGTTCCAGGGCGGCCGGCTGCAGCTGTTCGGAGTAGCACTACCTCTCCTTCCCGTTTTTGCCATTGGCACTGGCGGCCAGTCTGGCGGCGTCAGCGGCTGGCTTGCGCCAGATCTTAGCTATTCGAGCCGCAACGGGCTGGAGATCGCGCTTCCCCGCCACTGGCGTTTCGCACCCAATCGCGACCTGACGGTGACGCCGCACATTTACACCGGCGCCCTCCCCGCAATTGAGGCGCGTTACCGACATCTCAACCAGATTGGGGCGTTCCAGATCGGCGGCTTCGCCACCTATGGGCGGATCGAGGATCCCGACCCGGAAGCTCGGTTCGCGGATAATGGCAGCCGGCGCGGATTGCGCGCCTATTTCGAGGCGAACGGGAAGGCGCAGCTTGATCCGTTGTGGAGCGTGACCAGCTCGTTGCGGTTCGCGACCGACAAGACGGTCACCCGCCGTTACGACATCACGCGGGACGACCGCCTCCGCAATCTAGTCAACGTGGAGCGGATCACGCCGGACTCCTATTTGTCCATCGCCGGCTGGGCATTCCAGGGGCTCCGCGGCAGCGACGACCAGGACGAAATTCCGATCGCACTCCCTGCGCTTGATGCCCGATTGCGAGTCGACCCGCCGATGATCGGCGGAATCGTCGAACTTCAGGCGAACAGCCTGGCAATCATACGGTTCGATGGTCAGGACACCCAGCGCGCCTTCGCCAGCGCGCGCTGGAACCTGCGCACGCTCACACCGCTGGGTCAGGAACTTCTCCTGACGGCATTCGCCCGCGGGGATGCCTATCACACTGACGAATCGGCCAAAACCAGCGTCGCCATCTATCGAGGCGAAGATGGCTGGAATTTCCGGGGGATCGGTGCGCTTGCTGCCGACCTAAAGTGGCCGCTCATCGGCGGTCTGTTTGGCGGCACCCAGCGTCTCGTCCCGCGCCTTCAGCTAGTTCTGACGCCGCCGACCCCGAACCTCGAAATCCCGAACGAAGACGCGCGTGCCGTCGACTTGGAAGACAGCAACCTTTTCGCCCTCAACCGATTCCCCGGCTACGACCGCTGGGAAGACGGTTCGCGGGTCACCTACGGCGTCGACTGGGCGTATGATCGGCCCAATCTGGCAGTGGCAACGACGGTCGGCCAGAGCTACCGCATCTCGCGCGATCCGGTTATCTTCCCGGAAGGCACTGGTCTTACTGACCGGTATTCCGACTATGTTGGACGAACCCGCGTGCGCTACGGGCGGCTGGTCGAACTTACGCACCGCTTTCGGGTCGACAAGGACAGTTTTGAAGTCCGCCGCAACGAGGTCGACCTGACCGTGGGCAGCGACGAAACCTATGCGCTGATCGGCTACCTCCGGCTCAATCGGAACATCGACCCGACAATCGAGGATTTGCGCGACAAGGAGGAGCTGCGGCTGGCGGGGCGCGTGAAGTTCGCTCGCTACTGGTCGATCTTCGGCGCCACCGTGATCGATCTCACGGACGAGGAGGAGGATCCGCTTTCGATTGCTGACGGCTACGAGCCGGTCCGCCACCGCCTCGGCATCAATTACGAAGACGAATGCATTGATATTGGCCTTACCTGGCGCCGCGACTATGAGCGCTTCGGGGAGTATCGAGAGGGGAGCACCTTCGCGCTCCGCTTCGCACTTAAGGGGCTTGGCCGCTAATCGTGCATTCAGCGGGGACGGCTAAACGCGTTGAACGAAACGGGATGCGTGTGGGCAGCGAGAACGCACTTGTTCGCAATAGGTAAGGGAAACCGAGAATTGTCAGCAGCAACGGAAAAGTTCGGCGCGCGTGCGCGTCGCCTCACGGCAACGGTGGCGATCGTGGCTGCCGCAGCTGCGTCGGCACAGACAAGCGCGCCCAATAGCGCAAACCCGCTCCGCCTGCCGGAGAATCCGCAAGTGTTCGGTTCCGCCATGCCGTCGGTCGTCAAGGCGACTGCGATCGTCAACGGTGAGGTGATCACCCAGACGGACGTTGACCAGCGTCTTGCGCTGCTGGCCGTCGCCAACGGCGGGCGGCTGCCCGCGGGAGAAGCCGAGCAGCTTCGCCAGCAAGTGCTTCGCAACCTAATCGACGAAACCCTGCAGATTCAGGCCGCCAAGGCTTCGGAAATCAGTATTCGCGATCCGGATATTGACCGGATGGTGCAGCGGGTTGCAGACAACCTCAAGCAGTCGCCCTCGCAGCTCACGAGCCTTCTGCAGGGAAACGGGTCGTCCATTCGTTCAATCCGGCGCCAGATCGAGGGTGAGCTTGCTTGGAACCGGTTGCTGAGCGCGAATGTCGAGAGCACGGTCAGCGTTGGCGACGAGGAAGTCAAAGCCATCCTTGCGCGGATGAACGCGTCGAAGGGCACCGAAGAGTTTCGAGTCGGCGAAATCTATCTTTCCGCAGCTGGTGGGAATCAGGAACAGGCGCAGGCGACCGCTACCCGCATCCTTGAGCAGTTGCGCAACGGGGCCTCCTTCACCGGCTATGCCCGGCAATATTCCGAAGCTTCGACAGCCGCGGTCGGCGGCGACTTGGGGTGGGTCCGCCCGGAGCAGCTTCCCGACCCGATCGCGACCGTTCTGCGCCAGATGGAGGCCGGTAGCATCAGCACTCCGATCCCGGTGTCCGGCGGCGTGTCGATCATTGCTGTCCAGGACAAGCGCAGGATCCTCACGGCTGACCCTCGAAGTGCCGTTCTTGGGCTGAAGCAGGTATCGATTGCGTTCCCGAAGGGGACCACGCGCCCGCAGGCGGAGCCTGTCATTGCGCGGTTCGCGGCAGCCGCCCAAAACGTCGGCGGATGTGGCGGTGCCGACAGGATCGCGGCCGAGTTCAACGGCGAGGTCGTGCAGAGCGATCAGGTCCAGATTCGCGAGCTTCCGTCAGCGCTGCAGGAGATGATGCTGCCGATGCAGGTTGGCCAGTCCACTCCGCCATTCGGCTCGCTCGAGGAGGGCGTCCGGATCCTGGTGCTGTGCGGTCGCGACGAACCGAAGACGAGTACCCCGACCTTCGACACGGTCTTCAGCCAGATCAATGAGGAGCGGGTGAACCTGAGGGCGCGCCGCTATCTGCGAGACCTTCGGCGCGATGCCGTAATCGAGTTCCGCTAAGAGCGCGCGCATGACGCGCTTCCCTGACTCGGCGATCGCCGTCTGCCTCGGCGATCCCGCCGGGATCGGACCGGAGGTCGTCGCCAAATGCTGGGACAACCGCGCGCAATTCGATCTGCCCCCATTCGTTGCCATCGGCGACCCGCGTTCGGTCGCGGCGGTGTGGGACGGACATATTGCAACAATCGACGATCCTCGTGAAACCGAATCGGCGTTCGATGTTGGGCTTCCACTGATCCAGATCGCGGCCGGTGTGGCGGATATCCGGCCCGGCCAGCCCACCGTTGCCGGGGCGCACTGCTCACTCGATTCGCTGGAAATCGCCGTCGGGCTCGCCCGCTCCGGCTCCGCCTCCGCAGTGGTGACGGGGCCGGTGTCCAAGGAGCAGCTCTATGGGATCGGCTTCACCCATCCGGGGCAGACCGAGTTCGTCGCGGAGCGGTGCGGAATTGCGTCGAGCAATGTCGCCATGATGCTGGCGGGGCCGACACTAAGGACAGTGCCGGTAACGACGCACCTGCCCCTCGCCGACCTGCCGCAGAGCCTTTCCACCTCATTGATCGAGGCGCGCGGCCGAACCGCGCTGCGCGGTCTCCAGCGGCTGTTCGGCATCGCCGAGCCGCGGCTGGCTGTGGCAGGGGTGAACCCCCACGCCGGAGAAGGCGGCCGGCTGGGGCGCGAAGAGATCGAGATCATCGAACCGGCCATCGCCGCGCTTCGGAACGAGGGCTGGCGCGTGACCGGTCCTCACGCCGCCGACACCATGTTCCACGCGACTGCGCGCGCCCGCTACGACGCAGCGCTTTGTATGTACCACGACCAGGCGCTGATCCCCTTGAAGGCGCTGCATTTCGAGGAGGGGGTCAACGTGACCCTTGGCCTGCCGATTATCCGCACCGCCCCGGACCATGGCACGGCATTTGACATTGCCGGCACCGACTGTGCCGACCCGCGCCCTTTGGCAGCGGCGATTCGAATGGCGGCGCTCTGCGCAACCAATCGCGCGCGGGGCGAATGACGACCGAGCGGGAGCCGCTGCGGGAGATCATCTCCCGTTACCAGCTTCAGGCAAACAAGGCACTCGGCCAGAATTTCATCCTCGACCGCCAGCTACTGGCGAGGATTGCGGCGATCCCCGGCCCGCTCGAAGGCCGAACCGTTTATGAAGTTGGCCCGGGACCGGGCGGGCTGACGGCAGCACTGCTGGATGCGGGAGCGCAGGTCGTCGCCGTCGAGAGGGACCGTCGCTGCCTCCCTGCCATTGCCGAGCTCGAGGTGCAGCACCCCGGCCGATTGGAAATTATCCAGCAGGATGCGCTCAAGATCGATGAGCTGGAGACCGCCGGCGCTGGCGCGCACGTCGTTTCCAACCTCCCGTATAATGTCGGCACCGCCTTGCTTTTGCGCTGGCTGAGCGGACCGTGGCCGCCGTGGTGGAGTTCGCTGACCCTGATGTTTCAGCGAGAGGTCGCCGAACGGATCGTCGCCGCGCCAGGATCGAAGGATTACGGGCGCCTGTCGGTTCTCGCGCAATGGCGTTCCAACCCGCGGATCGCGCTGAACGTCCACCGCTCGTCCTTCGTGCCGTCACCGAAGGTCGCATCGGCGGTCGTCCACATCGAGTCCAGGCCGCAACCCGAGGGCGTCCGGCCGGAACGGCTGGAGCAGCTGACGGAGGCGGCGTTCGGCCAAAGGCGCAAGATGCTCCGCTCGAGCCTGAAGACCGTGCCTGGTGCATTGGACACGCTGGCAAAGCTGCGGATCGACAGCGAACGCCGTGCCGAGACGATCAGCGTTCCGGAGTGGATCGCGGTCGCCCGCGACCTCGGCTAGTTGGACTTCGGCGTTGCCGGCGGGTTCGCCGCCGCCACGGCCGGTCCACGGCTGATCGCTGCGGAAAGCTCGGTGACCTGCGCGCAGCCATTCGGGCACAGCTTCTGCAGCCGGCCAAGGTTGCCCTTCGCCCGCGCGACCGCGCCCAAGCCCATCATCGCCTCGCCCTGAAGAGCGATCGCAGTGACGTCGTTTGGCTCGAGGGCAAGCGCCTTGTTGGTAAAGCGAATTGCCTGGCCGAACAGCTTCTGCCGTTGCGCAACCTTGGCGAGCGAAATGAATGCCGCGCGGTTACGCGGATCGACAGCCAAGGCGGTCTCCAGCGAGTCGTCAGCTTCGATGAACCGCCCGGCAGCAAGGTGCGCCTCGCCCTGCTTGAGCAGTTCGAGCGATTTCGGGCTAATCTGGCTGTCGGGCTGCTGGCTTGCGACGGGTGCAGCGACAAGTACTGCAGCCAGTGAAATCAGTACGGTACGGGGCAATAGTCGCATCAGTCTCTCCAACACGCGAGGCAGCCTAACATCGGCGGGACAGCCGCGCGACGAAAAATCCGTCGGTCGCATCATGGCCCGGAGTCAGCAGTCTGCCAACTCCCTCCAAACGCCCGGCGGCGATAGCTGTTTCCTCGGCAACCCAAGATGAACGGCTGTCGAGAAAGCGGGCTACCTGCCCCGCACCTTCCGGGGTTAGTAGCGAGCAGACCGCATAAACCAGCCGCCCGCCGGGCCGCACCAGCTCCGCCGCAATCTCCAGCAACCGCGCCTGGGTCTCCACGAGTCGGTCGAGCCGGTTGGGAGTCAGGCGCCACCGGCCCTCCGGATTGCGTCGCCAGGTGCCGCTCCCAGAGCATGGCGCATCCACCAAAACGAGGTCGGCTCCCTCGCGCCAGTCCTCCAGCTCCTGCACCTCATTGGGCGGGCTCAGCAGCCGGGCCTCGATCGCGGCGCCGGCCTTCCCGGCGCGCGGCGCAAGCTTCGAGAGTCGGCTGCGGTTGCTGTCGGTGGCGAGGATCTGCGCTTGCGGAGCGGCAGCGGCCAGCGCCAGCGCCTTGCCCCCCGCCCCCGCGCAAAGGTCGAGCAGCCGCTGCTCCCCCTGCGGAGCGCAGGCGAGTGCGATCAGCTGGCTGCCTTCGTCCTGCACTTCCACCAGACCCCGCTCGAACGCCGGATGGTCATCGACACGCGTATCCACCGGGAGGCGAATACCCCAGGGACTGAGCGGCGTCGGCTGCGCATCCGGAAACTGCGCGACAAGCTCATCGCGCGAGGCGCGAGCGACATTCACGCGAAGATCGAGGGGTGCGCGCTTGAGCAGCGCGGGCCATTCGCTCTCGGCGACGAGCGGCGACAACTCGGGAACCATCCATTCGGGCACCTCGGATGCGGCCGCCCCTCGTTCGTCTTCAGTGATCGGCTCGGGTCCACGAGGCTCGCCGAAGAGCGCGACGAGTTCAGCGCTGTCCTGTGCCAAGCCGATGATCGCCGCCCGGCCGCTCTCCGGCCGTTCCGCAGTTCGGCGGATTGCCTGAAACACCAGTTCGCGCACGGCGCGGCGGTCTTTCGACCCGGCATAGCGGCGAGTTTTGAAATAGCGGGTGACGATCGCGTCGGCGGGGGGCCCGTCAGTGGTGGCGCTTGCGATCACCTGGTCGAGGTTCTCGACTGCTGCCTGAAGCCGCGCCGCGGGCGTCATGACCTAGCGCGTCGGATAATTGGGCGCCTCGCGCGTGATGGCGACGCCATGCACATGGCTTTCGGAAAGTCCGGCATTGGTAATCCGGACGAAGCGTGCGCGCTCCTGAAGCTCGGCGATCGTGCGCGATCCGGTGTAGCCCATCGCCGCTTTCACGCCGCCGACCAGCTGGTGGACGATGTCGCGGACGCGGCCCTTGAACGGCACCTGCCCCTCGATCCCTTCAGGAACGAGCTTGAGGTGATCGCGAATGTCCTGCTGGAAATAGCGGTCGGCGGAGCCCCGTGCCATCGCCCCCACCGAGCCCATGCCGCGGTAGGATTTGTAAGTGCGCCCCTGATAAAGGAATGTCTCGCCCGGCGCTTCCTCGGTCCCGGCGAACAAGGATCCCACCATCACGGTCGAAGCACCGGCTGCGAGCGCCTTGGCGACATCGCCGCTGGTTCGAATGCCGCCGTCGGCAATTACCGGTATATTGGCCTTCGAAGCAGCGGACGCGGCGGACATGACCGCCGTCAGCTGGGGCACCCCGACCCCCGCGACGATGCGCGTGGTGCAGATCGATCCCGGACCGATACCGACCTTGATCGCGTCCGCGCCGGCATCGATCAGCGCCTGGGCCGCGTCGGCGGTGGCAACGTTGCCTGCAATCACCTGGACCGAGTTGGAGACGGCCTTTACCCGCGCCACGGCGCGGGCGACTTCGCTGTTGTGGCCGTGCGCCGTGTCGATGACGATGCAGTCGCAGCCGGCGTCGATCAGCGCTTCGGAGCGTGCGAAGCCGGCATCCCCGACCGTCGTCGCCGCTGCCACCCGCAACCGTCCTTCGCCGTCCTTGGTCGCCAGTGGCGCGGCGACCGCCTTCTCGATGTCCTTCACGGTGATCAGGCCGACACAGTGCTGGGCGTCGTCCACCACCAGCAGCTTCTCGATCCGCCGTTGGTGAAGAATCCGCCGCGCCTCTTCCTGGCTGGTGCCGAGCGGCACGGTGGCCAGATTGTCGCGGGTCATCAGCTCGGAAACCGGCTGCGAACGATTGTCCGCGAAGCGCACGTCGCGGTGGGTGAGGATCCCGGCGAGACGCCCAGACGCCTCAACGATCGGCACGCCGCTGATCCGGTTCGCCTCCATCAGCTCCAGCGCTTCGGCGAGCGTCTGATCGGGGCGCATCGTGATCGGATTGACGACCATACCGCTTTCGAAGCGCTTGACTTGGCGCACCGCCGCGGCCTGGTCCTCGATGCCGAGGTTGCGGTGAAGCACCCCGATACCGCCGAGCTGGGCGAGAGCAATTGCCATGTCCGCCTCGGTCACCGTATCCATGGCGGATGACAAAAGCGGGATGTTGAGCGGAATTTCGCGAGTCAGGCGAGTGCTGGTGTCCGCCTGGCTCGGAAGCACGCTCGATTCGAGCGGCTGCAGCAGCACATCGTCGAAGGTGAGGCCCAGCGGGATGTCGGACACGTTGTTCAGGTCGGCCATATCGGCCCATGACAGGCGCGAGCCGATTCGCCAAGGGCCGCTAGGCGCGGGCCCGTTCGAGGAGCCGCCGCGCCGCCTCGACATGCATTTGCTCGATCATCTGATCCTCGAAGCGCTCGGCGCCTCCCGTGGACGCAGCAACCAGGCGACGCGCTCGCGCGATCTCATCCTCGGCAGGAGTGAAGGCTTGGTTGCACGGGGCAATCTGGTCAGGGTGGATGAGACATTTGCCGTCAAAACCGAGCCAGCGGCTTGCGGCGCATTCCGCTGCCAGGCCGTCCGGATCGTCCAGCCGGTTGAATACGCCGTCAAAGGCCGCGGCGTCGCCTGCGCGGGCGGCGAGCAAAATCATCTGCAGCGCGGTCTGCAGCGGCCCCCGCCCCGCGCCGGCCGGGAGACCAAGGTCGGCCGACAAGTCGTTGGCACCAACGATCAATGCCACACATGCCTGGGCGATTGCGGGAGCGGCCAACACACCGGCGGCGCTTTCGATCATTGCCATCACCGGGCGCTCGACGGCCATCAACGCTTCGATCTCCGCCCCGCATTCGACCATCGGCAGAACGACGATCTGGGCGCTGCAGGCAATGACCGCTCGGAGGTCATCAGCGTACCATTCGCTGTGCGTGCCGTTGATTCGGACCGCCACCGGCATCGGCCAGTCCGCCGCCAGAGCATCGACAGCGGCCGAGCGAGCAAGCAGCTTGTCCTCCGGTTTTACCGCGTCCTCGAGGTCGAGGATGACGAGGTCCGCCGCGCTGGCTCGCGCTTTCTCAATCGCGCGGGGGTTCGACGCGGGCAGAAACAGCAGCGAGCGGACGGCGAATAGATCAGTTTCCAAGTCGATTTTCCTTCCGCTTGCGGCCGCACCGTCGCATCATGCCAGTCAACCCCGGGAGTGAAAAACCACTATGCTGATCGAACTCATGGCCGCCATTGCGGTGCTGGTGCTGCTATTCGTGATGATGGGCGTCAAGATCGTCCATCAGGGCTATCGCTACACGATCGAGCATTTCGGGCGCTTCGTCCGGGTGGCGCAGCCCGGCTTCAACTTCGTGCCGCCCTTCTTTTATCGCGTCGGCCGCAAGGTCAACATGATGGAGCAGGTGCTCGATATCCCGGGGCAGGAGATCATTACCAAGGACAATGCGATGGTCTCGGTCGACGGCGTCGTCTTCTTCCAGGTGCTCGACGCCGCCAAGGCCGCCTACGAAGTCAGCGAGCTCTATCCGGCCATCCTCGCGCTTTCGACCACCAACCTGCGCACGGTGATGGGCTCGATGGACCTCGACGAGACGCTGTCAAAACGCGACGAGATCAACGCGCGCCTGCTCGCGGTCGTCGATCACGCGACCGAATCCTGGGGCGTCAAGATCACCCGCGTCGAATTGAAGGACATTCGCCCGCCGGCGGACATCGTCAACGCGATGACCCGCCAGATGAAGGCGGAACGCGAGAAGCGCGCGGCGATCCTCGAGTCTGAAGGCATGCGCGCATCGGAGATCCTCCGCGCAGAGGGCGAGAAGCAGGCGAGGATCCTGCAGGCCGAAGGGCAAAAGGAAGCCGCCTTCCGCGAAGCCGAGGCCCGCGAGCGCGCGGCCGAGGCGGAAGCCACCGCAACCAGGGCTGTGAGCGACGCGATCGAGGCCGGCAGCGGCCAAGCGATCAATTATTTCGTTGCGCAGAAATATGTCGAGGCGCTGGGCAAGTTCGCGACTTCGCCCAACGCGAAGACCATCCTCTTTCCTCTGGAGGCAACGCAGCTGATGGGTACGCTGGGCGGCATCGGCGAACTGGCCAAGGAAGTCTTCGGCGATCGGGGTGAGAACGGCCCTGCACCAAACAAGGGCAAGCGTGAGACCGCCGGCCGCGGAGCGCCGCCGCAGGCGATTTCCGGCGTTCCGAGGATCGAAGGCTGATGCTGAACGATCTGGAACCCGGCTGGCTGTGGATGATTGGCGGCGTCCTGCTGCTCGCCGCCGAGATCATCGCTCCCGGCTTCTTCCTGGTCTGGGTCGGGACCGCGGCCATCGTCACCGGCATCTTTGCTATGCTGTTCGGCATCGGCACCGCCGGCCAGTTCGCGCTGTTCGCGCTGTACGCAGTGATCGCCGTCTATGTAGCGCGCCGCTGGTACATTGCGCGGCCGGTGGACAGCGAAGACCCCGCTCTCAACGACCGAATGGCGCGTCTGCAGGGGCGCGTCGTCACGGTTGTCGAGGCGATCGATGCCCATAATGGCCGGGTCCGCGTCGGCGACGGCGAATGGAGCGCCAGGGGCGGTCCCGCAGCGCCCGGCGACAAGGTCCGGATTACGGGCGTTGACGGCAACTGCCTTAACGTGGAACCGGAACGCAGCCTCCCTCCCGCGTAAATTGGAGATGACCTTGTTCTCGACCGAGCTCACCCGCCGCCAAGCCATCGCAAGTCTCGCCGCAGGCACTGCCCTGCCCCTGCTGACCTCCTCGCCCTCCTTCGCTCAGGCAGCGAGTTCCGCAGGTGAAGTGCAAGCGGTCGCGTTGCTCGACGCCATGGCCGAAAATCTGATTCAGCTGTCGCCGGAAGGCGCGACCTCGCTCGGGATCGACAAGGGGGCCCGCGCGCACTTGCGCTCGAAGCTTAGCGATCGTTCCGGCATCGGCCAGCAGCGGCTGGCGCAGACCATTCGTGCCGATCTCGCCCGCGCCAACGCAATCGATGTCTCCGGCCTGTCGCACTCGACTCGAACCAGCGTCGAAGTCGTGCGCAGCGCCTATTCGACTGCGCTCGACGGCATCATGCTCCCCTACGGTGACGTCGCGGTCGGCGGCTGGCGCAACACGCCCTACGTCGTCATTCAGAACGTCGGCGCATACCTGGACGTGCCGCGTTTCCTCGACGCCGAGCACCAGATCAACAACGCGGCCGACGCCGAGGCCTATGTCTCGCGTCTTGAGTCTTATCCGCAGCAACTCGACAATGAGCTCGGCCGCGTCATCATGGCGCGCTACAAGGGCCTGATTCCGCCCGATTTCCTGATCGATAAGACGCTGACGCAGCTGCGCCAGTCGCTCGACGGCGCGCGCGAAGGCGGCGGCCTTGTGGAGTCCATCGAACGCCGCACTCGTGAGAAGGCCATCGCCGGCAATTGGGGCGCGCGCGCTCGCGCGATCGTCACTCGTCAGGTGGTGCCCGCCCTCGAGCGCCAGATCGCCGAGTTGACGTTGCAGCGGCGGATGGCAACCAGCGAGCCCGGCATGTGGGCGCGGCCGAACGGTCCAGAATATTACCGCTGGGCGGTGAAAGCCTCGACGACCACGTTGATGAACCCGGACGAGATTCACCAGCTCGGCATCGACACGCTGCGCGGCCTTCATGCACAGATGGACACCATCCTGCGGCGCATCGGCTACACACAGGGCGGCGTCGGAGTCCGAATGCAGGCGCTACAGAAGGACCCGCGCTACCGCTTTGCCGACAATGACAAGGGGCGCGCGGATGTCATGGCCTTCATCCAGGAGCGACTGGCGATCATCCGCGCGAAAATGCCGCAGGCGTTCAACACGCTAGTTCGCGGCAATGTCGAAGTCCGCCGCCTGCCGCCCGAAGAAGAGCCTGGCGCACCCGGAGCCTACGGCGGCGCGGGCTCGATCGACGGTACCATCCCGGGCAAGTTCTGGATCAACCTCAAGCCCGGCTTCGAGCACACTCGCTACGACCTTCCGAGCCTCACCCACCACGAGGCGATCCCGGGGCACGTCTGGCAGGGCGAATATGCCAACAAGCTCCCGCTGATCCGCACTTTGCTGTCGTTCAACGCCTACTCGGAAGGTTGGGGTCTGTACGCCGAGCAGCTTGCCGACGAACTCGGCGCCTACAGCGACTTCGAGGTTGGGCGGCTTGGCTATCTCAACTCCATCGCTTTCCGCGCGGCCAGGCTGGTCGTCGACACCGGGCTTCACCACAAGCGCTGGAGCCGCGAGCAGGCGCGGCAGTTCTTCCTCGACTCCGTTGGCGATCCGAACGCCAGCGAAGTGGACCGCTACGCCAGCTGGCCCGGTCAGGCGCTCGGCTATGAAGTCGGCCACCAGGAGATCAACCGCCAGCGCGACAGGGCGCGGGCGGCGCTCGGCGGCCGCTACGACCTCAAGACGTTCAACGATGCGGTCGTAATGGGCGGCAATGTGCCGATGGACGTGCTCGCCAAGAACGTCGACGCCTTCATCGCCGGAGCGAGAGCCTAGAAGGCCTCCTTTGCGTGGAGGTAGGTTAGCGGCGGCTGCCAATATTGCAGCACTTCGGACCCGATGCGCTGGAACCGGGTTTCCCGCTTGCGCCCGAACAACAGCTCGCTGAGGTTGATGCCGACGCCGGCGAAGAGCTTGCGCTGGCGCGGCTCGCCGCGGTCCTCCTCGCGCTCGGTAAAACCGGTGGCGTAATAGCCGGCGTGAAGTTCGGCGAAGCGCAGCGGGCTCTCACGGAGTTTCTCGAAACCGGCGAGCTTGAGCGCGAACAGATATCGTGATTGCCGGTAATGGTCGCGGCCGGTGGGGCTGTAGACTTGGCGATTCGGGATCACGAGGACACGGAAGTCGAGCTTCTCGTCCAGGCCCGGTGTCGTGTTGCGGACAACCGAAAAGCCGGCGCCGAGCGTATTGAAGACCAGGTCTTCGTAGCCGAAGCCGCCTTTGAACCCATCGAACACCTCGCTGTAGATCATCATTCCCGAAGAGAGGATCGCCCCCGACAGCGCAGTGCCGCGCGTCGTCCCGGTCTTCTTGCGAATCCGGGCGCCGATAATCTCCGACTGTACGTAGCTGTTGTGCGCGTGAGTCAGTTTATCGACGCCGAGCTCATAGGTGTCCTTGCCGAAGAAGCCTTCATTGTCGAAATGAAAGGCCGAGGTTTCGCCGCGATGGACAATTTTCCCGGCGTTGAGGACCGTCTGGTACGCGAAAAGCGCCGCCAACTCCCATTTGATCGAGTCGACATGCTCCCCGAACGACAGCCGTGCACCACTGCGCCTGTCCCCCTGCGCGACCGCAGCTGCGGTCGCAGCAGACGGAAGGTCCACCTGGAGATCGGCCGGGGTGAGAAGGTGCATCGCCTCCACTTCTTGGGCCGCTAGCGGCGTCGCAACGACAGCCGCCGGCTGCTCGAGCTGGAATTCGACGGGCGCGAGGTCCGTTGCCGCATGTGCAGGAGCCGCAAAAGCAGCCGAGGTCGCCAGCACGCAAGCAAGCAGGCTTCGGCGGGGGTAATGGAGGCGCGGCATACCGCCGCGGATTTCACGCTGATTCAACAATTTTCACAATCCCGCTTCTGATCAGTCATCTAGTCGGTGATGAATTTGGCAATGATGGGGCATAGCCGCATCGCGGAAGCGGCGCGAGGTCCGGTTCGACGAACCCGCGGCGCGCTTCAACGGACATCAGCCGGCCTCGGCTGTAAAAGCGCAGCGGCCAGTCGCGATGACCGACCGGCGATCGCAGCAGGGCGTTAATAAGTTCGTGCAACGTCCTCCTCGCTCCCTTCTTGGATACGAACATGCGCACTCCGTGAAGGTACACGCGTGTGATCGTGTCGCGATAGCCCTGAGTGTCGTCGTTCACTCCGCCGACACTCGCATTGTAGCTGCGGATGATCCCCGGCAGATACGCATCGAGGTCAAGAGCGGGGCGCCGGAGCACAGATAGGCCGTGGCCGCGAGATGCGCCTTATGGGTCCACTCGGGACTCGGCAGTGTGCGCGCGAGCACCCGTTCGCCGATGCGCTCGATCTCGGCGTCGTTGCAAAACCGTCGCGGTAAGAATTCAGTCATCGATCGGGTCCTTTGCGAGGCCCGATCAGTGACCGGGCCTAAGCGGGCGTCGTCTGCGTCAGCGGCTCGGCTTGGCGTTGGCCTTGCCCGCTCTTCGGTGCCGCTTGCCGGACCCCCTCATCCACATGGTCGGCGAAATCGCCGAAGTTCTGGACGAACAGGTCGACCAGCTTCGCCGCCGTGCGGTCATACTCGGCCGGATCGCTCCAGGTGCCACGCGGGTCGAGAATGGCGCTGTCCACTCCGGGCACGGCAACCGGCACTTCGAAGCCGAAGTTGGGATCATTGCGGAACTCCGCATTCTTCAGCGAACCGTCCAGTGCCGCGTTGAGGAGCGCGCGCGTCGCCTTGATCGGCATGCGGCTACCGACGCCATATTTGCCGCCGGTCCACCCAGTGTTGACCAGCCAGCAATCGACGCCGGACTCCGCGATGCGCTTCTTGAGGAGGTTGCCGTAAACTGACGGATGCCGCGGCATGAACGGCGCGCCGAAGCAGGTCGAGAAGGTCGCCTCGGGCTCCGTCACTCCGATTTCCGTCCCGGCGACCTTGGCCGTGTAGCCGGACAGGAAGTGATACATCGCCTGGTCGGCCGTCAGCCTGGCAATCGGGGGCAGCACGCCGAACGCGTCGGCGGTCAGCATGACGATGTTCTTCGGCACCGGCCCCATGTTCTCGCGCGAACAATTGGCGATGAACTCGATTGGATAGGCGCCGCGGCTGTTCTCCGCGAGGCTGTTGTCATTGAAATCGAGCTCTCGCGTCTCGGTATCGATGACCACATTCTCGAGCACCGTGCCGAAGCGCTTGGTGGTCGCAAAGATCTCGGGTTCCGCCTCAGGCGAGAGGCGGATCATCTTGGCGTAGCAGCCGCCCTCGAAATTAAAGACGGCGGTGTCGGACCATCCGTGCTCGTCGTCGCCGATGAGGGTGCGGCTTGGGTCGGCGGACAGCGTCGTCTTGCCGGTGCCGGACAGGCCGAAGAACACCGCCGTGTCACCGTTCGGGCCAATGTTCGCCGAGCAATGCATTGGCATGATGCCTTTCTCGGGAAGCAGGAAGTTCAAAAGGCCGAAAACCGACTTCTTCATCTCGCCGGCATAAGCGGTGCCGCCGATCAGGATCAGCTTCTTCTCAAGATTGACGGCGATGACCGTTTCACTGCGGCAGCCGTGACGCGCCGGATCGGCGCGGAAGCTTGGCAGGTCGATAATAGTATATTCGGGGGCGAAGTCGGCGAGCTCTTCAGCTTCCGGCCGCACCAGCAAGGTACGGATGAAGAGGTTGTGCCAGGCGAGCTCATTGATCACACGAACGCGAACGCGGTACTCCGGCTGCGAGCCGCCATAGAGGTCGGCGACATAGAGGGCTTTCTTCGCGCCCAGTGCCTGTAGAAAATCCTCATGCAACCGATCGAACGCATCAGCATCCATCGGCCGGTTGGTGTCGCCCCACCAGACGCTGTTCTCGCTCGTTAAATTGCGGACGATGAAGCGGTCCTGGGCGCTGCGGCCGGTGTGCCGACCGGTCTTCACCACCAGCGGGCCGTCCTTGGCGAGCAGCCCTTCGCCGCGGCGCACTGCATGCTCGACCAATGGCCCGGCGGTCAGATTCCAGAACAGCTCGGCGCCGGTCGTGATCCCAAGTCCTTCAAGCCCTTTACGCGGAACCCGATTCGTCACGTCTATCCCCTGAAAATGTTCAAAGCGGCGGCGGCCCCCGAGAGGCTGCCGCCGCATCTGCATGCCTAAAGCTCCTATAGGCCCGAAAAAGTTGCGCGGTCAAAACGCGGCGCTCGGCTTGTGCCCGACTGACGTGGTGGGCTAAGCCCTGCGCTCAGCCGGGGTGACGTCAAAGAGCCATCGATGAGCCAAGTGATCGCGCTGGTCGATGACGACCGGAACATCCTGACATCCGTGTCGATCGCACTGCAGGCCGAAGGCTTCGTCACGCGCGTCTATACCGACGGGTCGACGGCGCTGAAGGCATTCGCCGACAACCCTCCCGATCTGGGCGTCTTCGACATCAAGATGCCGCAGATGGACGGGATGGAGCTGCTCCGCCGCGTCCGCGAGTTCAGCGCGGTGCCGGTGATCTTCCTGACTTCCAAGGATGACGAATTGGACGAGGCGCTTGGGCTCGCAATGGGCGCGGACGATTATATCGCCAAGCCCTTCTCCCAGCGGCTGCTGATCGCCCGCATTCGCGCCATCCTGCGGCGCCAGGATATTGCCAAGGGCGAAGCTTCCACGGCCGATGATGAACCGGACCCGGTGCAGATCGTCCGTGGCCGCCTCGCGATGGATCCGGCGCGGCACAAGGTAATGTGGAATGGCAGCGAAGTGACGCTGACCGTGACGGAATTCCTGATCCTGGAAACGCTTGCCCAGCGGCCAGGCGTGGTGAAAAGCCGCAACCAGCTACTCGATGTCGCCTATCAGGACGACGTTTATGTCGACGACCGCACCATCGACAGCCACATCAAGCGAATGCGGCGCAAGTTCCGCGTCGTCGACCCACAATTTGACGCGATTGAGACGCTTTACGGCGTCGGTTATCGGTTTGAAGACGAATAGGCTGTCATCTCGCCGCTCGCGCTGGGACGGCGTGTGGACGCTGACCCCGCGCATCCTGGTCGTAAACCTGCTGACGATCGGCGTGCTTGCGCTCGGCATCCTCTTCCTCGACGCCTTTCGCAACCGCCTCGCCGACGAGCGCATCCGCCAGATCGAGGAGCAGACAGCGACGATTGCCGCCGCGTTGGAGCAGATGCCCCAGGCGCAGCAGCGGGAGGCTGTCCGCTCGATGGGGGAGACGACCAACAGTCGCATCCGGGTCTATGGCTCGAGCGGCGCGCTAGCGGTCGACAGCTGGCAGCTGGCCGTCCCCAGCTATCGCCTTCGCGATCCCCATGAGCAGCGCTGGACCAAGGACGTCGCCCGGGCCCTCGACCGCGGCTTCAACGCGCTGGTCGGCGCCAGGCCGATCGAGGATTTCGCCGAGCCGGTGCCGGATCGCGCGGGCGGGTGGCCGGAAGCGGTGCGAGCACGCGCCGAAGGCGAAGTGGTCAGCAACACTCGCAACGCACCGGACCTGACGCCAGTGTGGTCGGCCGCCGCTGCAGCGGGCGACACCACGGTGCTCCTCACTGCCAACGATCGCAACTTCACCCGCATCGTGCGCCAGCAGCGCGGCTCGCTCGCGGCGGCCATGCTGCTGGCGGTGCTCGCTTCGATCCTGTTTTCACTCTATCTGGCACGGACGATCGTTCGGCCGCTCCGGCGCCTTGCCATTGCTGCTCACCGCGTCCGTCTTGGCCGGGCCCGCGAAGTGAATGTCCCTCGCCTGCCCTCCCGACGCGATGAAATTGGCTTCCTCGCCCGCGCCGTCGCGGACATGAGCCAGTCGCTTCGCCAGCGGATGGACAAGATCGAGGCCTTCGCTGCCGACGTTGCGCACGAGCTCAAGAATCCGCTGGCATCGCTTCGCTCGGCCCTCGACGGCGTCGACCGGGTCGAGGATCCGAAGCTTCGCGTCAAGCTACTCGAGGTTGCACGTGCCGACGTGCTCCGGCTCGACCGCCTGATCGGCGACATCAGCGAGGCAGCACGAACCGACGCCCTCCTCGCCCGCGCCAGTTTCGAGCCGGTGGATCTCGGCCCGCTGATCGAGCAGATCGTCGCCGGATGGGAGACACGGCGCGAAAAAGGCAACGCGCGCATCGCCTTTGCCCGGCCGCGGAGGGCCAGTGCGGTGGTGCTCGGCGACCCGGGCCGGCTGTTTCGGGCGATCGACAATCTCGTCGACAATGCGATCAGCTTTTCCCCTCCGGGCGGCCTGGTCGAGATCGCCGCTGCCCGGGTCGGAGACCAGGTGCGCATCCGCATCGACGACGAAGGTCCGGGTGTTCCGGAAGAAGCGCGTGAAACCATTTTCAACCGCTTCCACTCAGCAAGGCCGGAGAGCGACCAGTTCGGCCGCCATTCGGGACTGGGACTTGCGATTGCGAAGGCAATCGTCGAAGGCCATGATGGAGAAATAGACGTGCAAGACCGCGATGACGCGCCTTCGGGCGCACGTTTCACCATCAAACTTCCCGTGGCCGATCGCTGATGGCGAACCGGATGCTCTCATCCGAAACGATTCATGCAAGCACCGTCGCGCTGGACGGACGCGCGGTTCTGATCACCGGCCACTCGGGATCGGGCAAGTCCGATCTCGCGCTCCGCCTGCTCGACCGCGGATTTACCCTTGTCAGCGACGACCAGACCCTGGTCCGTCGCACCGGTGACCAGCTGATCGCCAGTGCCCCCGCCAATATCGCTGGCAAGTTCGAGATCCGCGGCGTCGGGATCGTCGAGATGGACACCGCCAGCGACGTTCCCGTCACACTGCTGGTGGAGCTGACCAGCGATATTCCGCGACTGCCCGACGAGAGCCGCGAACGGCCAATTCTCGGCGTGCCGCTGCCGCTGGTCAGCATTGATGCAATGACAGCATCCGCTGCGTCCAAGGTCGCAATTGCTCTCAATCGCTTCGGCCTACGCATCGGATGAACGCGCCTGCGCGTCCTCCGCGCTTGCTGCTCGTCACCGGCATGTCCGGGGCGGGCAAATCCAGCGCCCTGGATGCCCTGGAGGATATGGGCTGGGAGACGGTCGACAATCTTCCCGCCGACCTGCTCGATAGTCTCGTGCGCGGGGACGCGACCCAATGCCGCACGACCCCGGTCGCAGTGGGTATGGACTCGCGCAGCCGTGGTTTCGATCCCGACGGCCTCCCCGCCCTGCTCCGCTCGATCGAGGGAGTTCGCCCGGAAATTCTCTATCTCGACTGTTCGGGCGCGGAGCTCATCCGCCGCTACAGTGAGACCCGACGTCGTCACCCGCTCGCGCCTGACCGGCCCGCCGAGGACGGAATCGCTCGGGAGCGCAACCTCACTGGCTCGCTTCGAAACGTCGCCGAAAGCGTCCTGGACACCACCGATCTGACACCAGTCGATCTTCGCGACGAGCTCCGCCGGCGCTATGGCGAGGAAGCCGATCAGCCGGTGCTGACCGTCGCGTCCTTTGGCTTCGCCCGCGGTGTCCTGCGCACCGCCGACCTGGTGTTCGACCTCCGCTTCCTCGCCAATCCTCACTGGATCGACGCGCTTCGCCCGCTGACCGGCGCCGACCCCGCCGTCAGGGACTATGTCGCCGCCGACCCGGCATGGCCCGGCACGATGGATCGGGTCGAAGCGCTTCTCAACGACTGGATTCCCCGCTACTGGGCGGCCGGCAAATCCTATGTAACCGTGGCGTTCGGATGCACCGGAGGGAGGCACCGATCCGTCTGCGCCGCGGTCGAAATGGCTGAGCGATTGCGAACAGCGGGTTTCTCTCCGAATATCCGGCATCGGGACCTAGCGTCGACGCCGAGCGACACGATCGAGGAGCAACCCGGGCAGCGTCCCGAAGGCGAAGCGAGTAGCGAGTTGGACGAATGATTGGATTGGTACTGGTGACCCACGGCCGCCTGGCGGCCGAGTTCATCGTTGCGCTGGAGCATGTGGTCGGTCCCCAGGAGGCGGTCGAGGCGATCTGCATCGGCCCCGACGACGACATGGAAGCGCGGCGGCAGGACATTGCCGATGCGATCGGCAGCGTCGAGCGCGGCAATGGCGTCATCATCCTGACAGATCTGTTCGGAGGAACACCTTCCAACCTCGCGATTTCGCTGATGAAAAGCAATAATATTGAAGTCATCGCCGGGGTCAATCTGCCGATGCTGATCCGGCTCGAGGGCGCCCGCAAGGTAATGGGCGTCCATGCCGCCGTCGCCGCGGCCCGCGAGGCCGGGCGCAAATATATCTCCGTCGCGTCCGAAATCCTCGGGGAAGCAGCCGCTTGACCCCGCTGCAGCGCGAGGTCCGCATCGAGAACCGGCGCGGCCTGCATGCGCGCGCCAGCGCCAAGTTCGTCAACCTCGCCAGCAGCCTCGATGCGACAGTCGAGGTCGAAAAGGACGGCCACAAGGTCTGCGGAACATCGATCATGGGGCTGATGATGCTCGGCGCAGCGATGGGCGACAGCATCACCATTCATGTCTCCGGCGGATATGCCGAAGCAGCTCTGGAGAAGCTTGCGACGCTGGTCGAGGACCGCTTCGGGGAAGAGTGAGGCGCGCAGACAAGCCGGGGACTTGTCGAGCACGCCACTGCCGACGCAAGGAGGGGCGATGCCGCGCCTAGTCACCGCTTTCTCCAACACTACCGTCAAGCGGCTGCGCTCGCTGCGGGACAAGAAGGCCCGGCGAAACGAAGGGCTGTTCCTTGCCGAAGGGCTCCGGATCATCGCGGAGGCGCGCGACAGCGGCCGCCTACCGGAGATCATCGCCTTCTCCGCCGCCGGGGCCGAGCACCCGCTCGCCGCCGAGATCATCGCCGCCACTGAAGCCGCTGGCGGCGAAGCAATCGAGACCAGCCCAGATATCCTCATCAAAATGTCCGGCAAGGACAATGCCCAGATGCTGCTCGGCGCCTATCGCCAGCAACAGGTAAGGCTAGAGACGGTCAACCGCCGCCAGTCTCCGCTTTGGATCGTCGCCCAGGCGCTGCGCGATCCCGGCAATATCGGCACCATCCTGCGCACTGGCGATGCTGCCGGCGCGGGCGGGCTGATTTTGATCGACGAATGCGCAGACCCCTACTCGGTCGAGGCGGTGCGGGCATCCATGGGGGCAATCTTCACCCAGGCTGTCGCCGCGGCGCCGTGGAGCGAGTTTCTGGCATGGCTGAGGAGCGGCGAAGGACAATTGGTCGGCACCAGCCTCAAGACGTCGAGCGACTATCTCAAGGCCGACTATCGCAAGCCCTGCTTCCTGCTGGTCGGCAACGAGCAGCAAGGGCTGCCGTCCGACTTTGAAGCCGAGTGCGACCTGCTGGTGAAAATTCCAATGGCGGGCCGCGCCGACAGCCTCAACGCGGCGATGGCGACCGCGATCATGGCGTTTCAGATCCGGGCGAGCTGGCGCGGCGTCGAAGGAACCTGACCGGTGGCGCAGCGGTTGATTCGCCCATGAAACAGGCTGCCTTCGCCCTACCCTTGTTCCTCGCCGGATGCCTGACGCCGCATCAGCCCCCTCCCGCAGCGCCCTACCTGGCCACGGGGCATGCGCCGGAATGGAGTCTGGTGGTCGACGAGCGC
>JALYPM010000197.1 GCA_030856365.1 Pseudomonadota bacterium | reverse complement strand
TCATCCCCGTGCCCTCGCTGCAGTCGTGCAGCGCGTCGACCAGCCGCTCAAAGTTACGAGGCATTGGCGCCTAGCTTCCCTGCATGCGTGGCTCACGCTGCAACTGCGCTATCTAGTCTTTCACGGTCCAGCGCAGCTGGTTATTAAGGGATCACGCGGTGTGCGGGTTGAGCGCGCGGAAAGCGGCCGCATTTTCGGTCAGCTGCAGCTAGTCGGGTTCTCTACAGACCTGGCTTACACGGTGAGGCGAACGGAGACGTTCTGGCCCTACCTGCTCGGGCGCGAGCAACTTTTGAAGGACAGGGTTTGCGACGGCCACGGCGTGCTGATTGTCGAGGAAGCACCGATGACCGGCCGGCGTGGGGGCAGGGCCAAGGGGGGGCTGGAGGGTGTGTTCGACGCAGGTTTGAAGGCGTTCGGTTTGTGAGCTTAGCCTTGCTCCTCGCGATTACTTTGGCCTCCGCCTCGCAGACGGCCCCCGTCAGCGACCGTTGCCGCGCCTGTCCTGTGCCGGGCAGTGAGGTGGGCTGCTCCAGCGTCGGGATCGCCTGCCAGCCGCGGGAACCGGGGGAAATCGCCAAGCGGAGCAGTACGCTGGTCCCCGCCAGCCCGGCCGCGGGGCCCGCGACGTCGCCCGCAGCAGTGCGACCCACGCCTCCACCGGAAGAAGAGAGGGCGCTCAGTCTTGCGTTGCTGGGGCTGCTCGGCCTGGCGGGCCTGCTGGGGATGCTCGGCCTCAAGAGGGCTCGCCGGGACCCCTGAGGACGCGGGCCGGCCGCCGACCCCTCGAACGGCGGGCCGTGGGCAAAGGTAGGAGAGCCGCGTCGGGGTGCCCGGTGGCCGGAGCACGGCGGGGCGCGCGGCGGGCGCAGGGAAGGTCGGCGTGAAAGGTCGCTCAGCTTGGACGCCGGGCTTTTCCAAGCTTGAAGGGCAACGCTTGCTTATGTCAGCTTTCGACCCAAAGCGGACATAACGGTGGGTCAGATACACGGCCAACGGCTTACTCAGACGCTCTGTGAACTACAGCAATAGCCTTCTCGGCGACTTCATTTAACGTAGCCGTGAGCCTATTAAGCTGAGACGCAGCCGAAGTGCTCGGGTCGTAACGCGTCACGAGATACTCTCGCGTTTCCGACAGCGTGTGGAGATGCTTCAAGGTGCGCGCCCGCAGGTTTAACTTCGTGATGGATTCAAGCTTCGCGCGCGAACCCAGGTCGTGGCGAAGTCCACGTAGTTGAGCCGAAGCATGACCTGCGGCTCGCAATGCGGCGTTTAAATAGAGTTCGATCGCGTGGATGGCTGCCAGTCGCCAAGGTGCCAGCGAGATTGGTTCGCCGCGACGGCCCGTCAGTCGTAGGGCGTCTGCCGCACGACGATATTCATTCGCGAGCAGGATAATCTGCTGCGGCGTCGCCGCTTCGCCCGGGTAAAACCTCTGTCCCTCGATCGACATGCAAGCGGGTTAGCTCAGGACCGGCGAACACTTTGCTAATGTCTTCTTTCCACCCAAAGCACATAACCTTCTGACGCATCTCGGGGTGAAGTGGCGGCTGTCTCTCGAACCGCACGGGTCGGATCTTCGATTCCGGACTGGCCGAAGGGGCCGCGGAGAAAACGCCGGATTTGCCGACTGATTTGGCGCGGGTGCTGCGTTCTCTGGGTACCAGCGGAGCCCAGAAAGGCGCAGAACTGCGCCAATTCCTGGACGCTTTTCTCTTACTTGTCAGATACTTAAGACTGCGTGGCGGAGCGGGAGGGATTCGAACCCTCGATACGCTTTTGGCGTATACTCACTTTCCAGGCGAGCGCCTTCGACCACTCGGCCACCGCTCCGCACTGCGGTCCGACCGGCGATGCGAAAAGCATCGGCCTGTTCGGGTGCGCAAACCAAAACACCTGGAAGGGCGCTCCTCTAGGGCCAGTGGGCAGTTGCCGCAAGGCGGGGCGGCGCTTAGTGCGCGTGAGCCATGAATGTTCGCCGAAACCGCCGATTTGCCGTCGCTCCCTCGGCCGCGGAAATGGAGGCGATCGCCCGTGCGGCGCTGGAGGCGCTGCCCGAGGCTTTCGCAGGCCAGCTCGGCGCCATCGTGCTCCAGGTTGAGGAGTTCGCCGACGAGGCGACGCTGACGGAAATGGGCATCGACGATCCGTTCGACCTCACCGGCCTTTACGAGGGTGTCCCGCTGACGGAGCGAAGCGTCGAGCATAGCGGCACGCTGCCTGGCCGAGTCCGGCTGTTCCGACGTCCGATCCTCGACGAATGGGCATGCGGGGAGGACAGCCTCGAACATCTTGTCACCCACGTACTGATCCATGAGATCGGCCATCATTTCGGCCTTAGCGACCAGGACATGCACGCGCTCGAGGAAAGCGCCGCTTGAAGCCGCTGCTCGAGCTGCGGTCGGTGACGCTGCGGCGCGGCGGGCGGATCTTGCTGGAAGCGTTCAACCTGCGTCTCGGCGCGGGCGAAGCGCTTCACCTGGCCGGTCCCAACGGCAGCGGCAAGTCGAGCCTGATCCGCCTTGCCGCAGGCTTGCTTCGCCCGGAGCGTGGCAGTGTCAAGCGCGCCGACGCCGCGCTTGCCGACGACGTGCTGGCACTGGATCGCGAACAGCCGCTGCGGGATGCGCTCGCCTTCTGGGCAGGCTTGCAACGAAGGGCGGGCGAGGTGAACCCGGCGCTCGAGCTGGTTGGCCTCGCCGACCTCGCCGCGGTTCCCGTTCGCCTGCTGTCGGCGGGGCAGGCGAAGCGCGCGGCTCTTGCGCGCGTGGCGTTATCCGGCGCGCCCTTGTGGCTGCTGGACGAACCTTACAACGCGCTCGATTCGCAAAGCAGTCAGCGCCTCGACGTGATGATGGGGCGTCACCTGGCTGACGGGGGGGCGATCTTGCTCGCCTCCCACGGCACGCTTGCGGGCAATTGGCCGCGGTTGGAGCTTGGCGCTTGATCGGCGCGCTGATCGCCCGCGACGTGCGCCGTTCGATCGGCGGCGCGGCGTGGCTTCCGATGATCTTTTTCCTGCTGATCGCGACGCTGGTGCCATTCGCCGTCGGTCCGGACCCGCGGCTGCTCGAACGGATCGGCGGCGGCGCGCTGTGGATCGCGGCACTGACCGCTGCGCTCCTTCCGATCGAGCGGCTGATCGAGCCGGACCGCGCCAATGGCGTGCTCGACCAGTTGACGATTCATGGCGTGGCCGACGAGAGCATCGCCATCGCCAAGATCGTGGCCCACTGGCTGACCTTCGCGCCGCTCCTGCTGGCAGCGGCGCTACCAGCATCGGCGTTTATGGGGATGACGTCGGAAGGGCTGATGCAGATCCTGGGAGCACTGGCGCTCGGCACGCCGGGCCTTGCCGGATTGGCGATTGCGGTGGCAGCGCTGACCGCCGGCCTGCCGCGCGCCGGGGCGCTGTCTGGGCTTCTGCTGCTTCCGCTGGCGATCCCGTTGCTGATCTTCGGCGCCGCCGCCAGCGGCAGCGGAGCATCGGGCGCCTATCTGTTGGAAGCGGCAGTGTCCTTGCTAATTTTCGCCGGCGCTCCCTTCGTTGCCGGCGCGGCGATCCGGGCTTCTAGGACTTAGACCAGCGGGCGAAAATCGCAGTGGGCAGAAGTAATCCCCGCGCCTCCTCCCGAACCGCCATCTCGCCCGCCTCAACGGTGCCGCCAAGGTCGCAGAGCGCCTGGCGCACCAACTCGCCGATCGCCAGCGCCGACATCCGGACCGCGTAAACGGTCAGCACCAGGAAACGGCTGTTTTCATCGAGCAGGCGGCGGCAGTCGGCGATCAACGGCGCCAGATCCTCTTCCAGCCGCCACACCTCGCCCGTCGGCCCGCGGCCGAATTTGGGCGGGTCGAGCAGGATTCCGTCGTAACGGCGGCCGCGCCGCACCTCGCGCGCCGTAAACTTGGCCGCGTCGTCGACCATCCAGCGGATCGGGCGGTCGACCAGGCCGGACAGAACGGCATTTTCCTTGCCCGCTTCGACCGACTTCTTCGATGCATCGACATGGACCATCCTTGGGCCCGCTTCGCTGAGGCTGAGCGTGCCGACGCCGGTATAGCCGAACAGGTTGAGGACCTCCGCCTGCCCTGAGCCTGTCGAAGGCGCGCTTAAGCTCCCCCGCATCCAGTCCCACTGAGGCGCCATATCGGGGAAGAAGGCGAGGTGGCGGAATGGGGTCAGCGACGCGTTGAACCGTACCGGTCCGCGCGACAATTCCCACTGCCTGGGCACAGAACGATGTTGAACCCACCGCCCGCCGCCTTCCTCGTCGGAGCCGGGGACGAAGGTCGCGTCGGGGTCCCAGTCCTCGCTCGCCGGCGCCCACATTGCTTGCGGTTCCGGTCGCACGACCTGCACCGAACCGTAGCGCTCGAGCTTCCGGCCGCCGCCGCAGTCGATCAGCGCCCAGTCGTCCCAGGGCTCGGCGACCAGCGTCTGCAGGGGGTTCATGCTGGCGGAGGTTCGTTCTTCAGGCGCCCGTGCAGGGCAAGGCCGTAGATGACCAGCGCCGCAAGCGCGAACAGGAACCACTGCACCGCGTAGGATCGGTGATTGTTGGGGATGTCGTCGGCGGTCGGCGGAACGCTGGCCTGGAGCCCGCCCGCAGGCTCCGCAGCGACGATCCGCATCCGGCTCCTTCGGTCCGGCACGATCAGCCCGCTGACTTCTCCCGCGTTCCAGCGGATGCGGGCATTGGGATCCTTCGACCAGCCGAGCTCCACCGAGAGACCGGGCCCCTCGGCTCCGGTTGAGCAATCGACGATGTGGACGAAGCCGGTGTCGCCACTCGCATTGCGTCCGGCGTTGGTGCGCCGACCGACGGGCTTCAAGCAGAAAGCGGTGGCCTGGCGAAACAGCGGCAGCTGCGCGTCGGAAATCGGAATGGTGGGGTAGCTGACCGGCGCTTGCCCGGCGGCGGCGCGGTACTGGGCGATCAGGGCATCCTTCTCGCCCGCTCGCCGGATTTGCCAGACGCCCAGCGCGATCATCACTGCAACGGCGACGAGCACCAGGATGGTCGGGATGATGGGAAGGCGCCGGATCACGGGCTGATCCGGCTTTCCTGCGCGCCGTTGCGAAGTTTGAGTACAGGCAATGCCCTCAAGCCCCTACCAACTGGTGGGACGGGAAGCTCATCAGCCGTGGACCGTCGCGCCCCAGCCGCCCCATACGTAAATCGACACGAACAGGAACAGCCAGACGACGTCGACGAAGTGCCAGTACCAGGCGGCAGCCTCGAAGCCGAAATGCTGGCGCGGCGTGAAATCCCCGCGGTTGGCGCGAACCAGACAGATGATCAGGAAGATGGTTCCGACCAGCACGTGGAAACCGTGGAAGCCGGTCGCCATGAAGAAGGTCGCGCCATAGATATTGCCCTTAAAATCGAACGGCGCGTGGATGTACTCGTAGGCTTGGACGAAGCTGAAGACGATGCCGAGGATGATCGTCAGCAGCAGCCCAAGCTTCAGCCCCTTGCGGTCGCCGTGGAGCAGCGAGTGATGCGCCCAGGTGACCGTCGTGCCGGAGCACAGCAGGATCAGCGTGTTGAGCAGCGGGTAGCCCCACGGGTCGAGCACTTCGACACCCTTCGGAGGCCAGGTGGCGCCGACGGCTTCGACATCCGACGGGAACAGCGCCGCATCGTAGAAGGCCCAGAACCAGGCGAGGAAGAACATCACTTCCGAAGCGATGAACAGGATCATTCCATAGCGCAGGTGAAGCTGAACGACCGGCGTGTGGTGGCCTTCATGGGCCTCCTTGACCGTGTTCGACCACCAGCTGAACATCGTCACCAGCACCGCGATGAAGCCGGCGATGGTCACGAACTTGCCGTACGGATTGTCGTGGAACCACATCACTGCTCCGCCGGTCAGCGCCAGCGCGGAAAATGCGCCGATGATCGGCCAGGGATCCGGCTCGAGAATATGATAATCGTGGTTGTTGGCGGCCATGGAACGGCTTTCCTCGAAAATATCGCTCGCGCTCTAGCTGGCCGAAGCGGGCTTTTCCACCGGGTAAAATGTGTAGCTGAGCGTGATCTCGTCGATGTCCCGCGTCTCCGGATCCTCGCGAAGCTTCGGATCGACGAAGAAGACGACCGGCATGTCGACGCTTTCGCCGCCCTTCAGCGTCTGCTCGGTGAAGCAGAAGCATTCGATCTTGCTGAAATATTGACCGGCGACCGCGGGCGAGACGTTGAACACGGCTGTGCCGGTGGTGCGCCGCGCGGTGAAATTGGTGGCGCGATAGTCGACCTGGGTGCGCGCTCCGGGGACGATCCGGATCTGGCTTTGTACCGGCTCGAACTTCCACGGCAGGGCGGGATTGATATTTGCATCGAAGCGAACGCCGATCTGCCCGGTTGCCGCGCCGGGAGCCTCGTCGGCGCGCAAGGGCGTGCCGGCGAAGCCAGTGACCTGGCAGAACAGGCGGTAAAGCGGCACCGACGCAAAGGCGAGGCCGACCATCGCGGCCACCAGCAGCGCCATCATCAGCGCGGTGCGGTTGTTGCGTTGGGCGACGGCGTTCACTGATTGAGGCTCATCTTGGCAATGGTGATCGCGAACATCAGCACCACGAAGGCGCCGAGCAGGATCGCCAACAACCGCGCCCGGTCGTGCCGGCGGCGGGTGAACTCATCATCGGGCGGGCTCACAGGGCAATCCAGCGGTCAGCGACCAGCGCGCCGAACAGGGCGAACAAATACAGGATCGAAAAAGCGAACAACCGCTTCTCAGGCTGCATCTGCGCCGGCTTTGTTGCGCGATTGGCGAGCACTGCCCCGGCAAGGACGAGGAATGCCGCGTTGAGCGCGATGGCAGCGACGCCGTAGATGGTACCGGCGAGGCCCAGCGGCCATGGCGAAATTGCCGCCGCGGCAAGCGGCAGGCTGTAGAGGAAAATCTGGCGCCGGGTCGCCGCCGCACCCGCCACCACGGGCAGCATCGGCACCTTCGCTGCCGCATAATCGGAGCGGACGAATAGCGACAGCGCCCAGAAATGGGGCGGCGTCCACAGGAAGATGATCGCGAACAGGAACAGCGGCAGCGGCGCCACGCTGCCGGTGGCTGCGACCCAGCCGATCAGCGGCGGGAAAGCGCCTGCGGCTCCGCCGATGACGATGTTCTGCGCCGTCCGGCGCTTCAGCCACACGGTGTAGACGAACACGTAGAAGAGGATTGAGGCCGCCAGCAGCGCAGCAGCGAAATGGTTGGCGGCAAGATCCATCAGGACGACGGAGAAGACTGACAGCCCGACCCCGAAGTGAAGCGCCGTCTGGCGGTCCAGCCTGCCGGCCGGGAGGGGACGCTGCTCGGTGCGCTTCATCAGCGCATCGAGATCCGCCTCATACCATTGGTTGAGCGCTCCGGCCGCTCCGGCGCCAAGGGCGATGCAAAGGATTGCCGTGAAGCCGAGCACCAGCGGCGGCAATTCCGGGGCGGCAAGCATTCCGCACAGGCCGGTAAACACCACCAGGCGCATGACGTTCGGCTTGGTCAGCGCGTAGAGATCACGCCAATCCGCCGGAAGCGGCTGCTGGTGAATCATCGGGAGGGTGGCCACGCCCGCGCCTATAGTGTGTCGTGCTGGTCGAGAAAAGCGATTTGGACAAAAGGGACTTGGGATCGATGCGATAATCTTGCTAGGTTAAGTCGATGCAATGCCGATTGATTATGGCCGCCCTGCTGGTCGGCGCCGCCATTCCCGCCGCCGCTCAGCAAGCTCAGCCTGCGCCGGCTCCCGCATCCGAGGCGCCGAAGGAGGATCTCGTTCGCGTGGCGCTCGATACCGAGGCGGGACGGATCGTGCTTGCGCTCGACCGCGGCCGCGCACCCGTCACCACTCGCAACTTCCTCCGCTACCTTGAGTCGGGACGGCTGGACGGCATCAACTTCTATCGGGCGATGAAGCTTTGGGACGGCCACGGCATCGTCCAGGCGGGCGTTCGAGACGGGGCCAAGCTCCTCCCGCCGGTCAGGCACGAGCCGACCAGCGAAACGGGTATCCTGCATGAGGACGGCACAGTCGCGATGGCGCGCGCGAAGCCTGGCACGGCCCAGGGCGATTTCTTCATCACCATCGGCAAGGTCGAAGGCTTCGACGCCGGCAAGGACCCGTCCGGGGACAATCTCGGCTTCGCTGCCTTCGGCCGCGTCGTGGATGGCATGGACGTGATTCGCGAGCTGCTCGGATCGCCGGTCTCGGCGACCAAGGGCGAGAAGGAAGGCATGAAGGGCCAGATGCTCGACCCGCCGGTGAAGATCGTTAAAGCGGTGAAGCTGGCTGAATAGCCGAGCAGAGTTCGGGCCACTTGGAGGAATTCCCTCCGGGCGAGCATCGCCAAAAGAAACCGCCCCGGCGGTGAGGCCGAGGCGGTCTATTTGTCACGGTTGACGCTGCCTAGTCGATCTTCGGCAGGGTCGTGAACTGGTGGAACGGCGGCGGGCTCGGCAGGGTCCACTCCAGCGTGGTTGCGCCTTCGCCCCAGGGATTGTCCGGCGCCTTCTTGCCGGCCGCGAGCGACCAGAACAGGTTAACGAAGAAGATCCCGACACCTGCGATCGTCACCATATAGCCAATGGTCGATACGTAGTTCCACGCTTCGAACGCGGGGGAATAGTCGGGGATGCGCCGCGGCATGCCGTCGAGACCAAGGAAGTGCTGCGGGAAGAAGATCAAGTTCACGCCGACGAACATGACGAAGAAGTGCAGCTTGCCCAGCAGCTCGTTGTACATCTTCCCGCTCATCTTCGGGAACCAGTAATAGAAGCCGGCAAAGATCGCGAACACCGCGCCGAGGCTGAGCACATAGTGGAAATGCGCGACCACATAATAAGTGTCGTGCATGTAATTATCGACCCCGCCGTTGGCGAGCACGACACCGGTGACACCGCCGACCGTGAACAGGAAGATGAAGCCGATCGCCCACAGCATCGGCGTCTCGAAGGTGATCGAGCCGCCCCACATGGTGGCGATCCAGCTGAAGATCTTCACGCCGGTCGGAACCGCGATGATCATCGTCGCCGCGGTGAAGTACATCTTGGTGTTCATGCTCATGCCGACGGTGAACATATGGTGGGCCCAGACGACGAAGCCGATCACGCCGATCGCGACCATGGCGTAGGCCATGCCGAGATAGCCGAACACCGGCTTGCGGCTGAAGGTCGCGACGATCTGGCTGACCATGCCAAAGCCCGGCAGGATCATGATGTACACTTCGGGGTGGCCGAAGAACCAGAACAAATGCTGGTACAAGACCGGGTTGCCGCCGCCCGCCGCATCGAAGAAGGTGGTGCCGAAGTTGCGGTCAGTCAGCAGCATGGTGATCGCACCCGCAAGCACCGGCAGCGCCAGCAGCAGCAGGAAGGCAGTGACCAGCACCGACCACACGAACAGCGGCATTTTGTGCAGGGTCATGCCCGGCGCGCGCATGTTGAAGATGGTGGTGATGAAGTTGATCGCGCCGAGGATCGAGCTGGCGCCTGCAAGGTGGAGCGAGAAAATCGCAAGATCGACTGCCGGCCCTGTCGATCCGCTGGTCGACAGCGGCGCATAGACGGTCCAGCCGGTGCCCGCGCCCATGCCGGTGCCGCCCGGCACGAAGGCTGAGGCAAGCAGCAGGATGAAGGCGGGGACGAGCAGCCAGAAGCTGATATTGTTCATCCGCGGGAACGCCATGTCCGGCGCTCCGATCATGATGGGAACGAACCAGTTGCCGAAGCCACCGATCATCGCCGGCATGACCATGAAGAAGACCATGATCAGGCCGTGCGCGGTGATCAGCACGTTCCAGTGATGCGCCCATTCGTCGAAATTGGCGGTGCCGGGGCCGAGCGGCCAGGCGCCGTTGATGACCTGGATGCCCGGCTCCATCAGCTCGGCGCGCATGATTCCGGAAATGGCGCCGCCGATGACCCCCGCCACGATCGCGAAGATCAGGTAGAGCGTGCCGATATCCTTGTGATTGGTGGACATGAACCAGCGGGCGAAGAAGCGCGGCTTATGGTCCGCGTCATGATGCGCGTTATGAGCGTCATGTCCCTCATGGCCTTTCAGCGGCAGGGTGTCGGCGGGGATGGTGCTCATCGTACTGGACTTCCGCTCTTAATTTCGGGCTGGTGTGGCTTGATTGAGGGCCGGCTGCTGGACGGTGGGTTCCGCGGTCGCCGGCGCAGCCGAGGCAGGCTGCGGCGCTGCGGCGGCCGGGGTGGCAGCGGAGCGGACAGCCGGTGCAGCCTCCGCCGCTGCGGCCGCGGTCGGCTGCGCTCCACGAAGCGTGCCCCCCTTTGAAGCAATCCAGGCATTGAACCGCGCCTCGGGCACGACTTCGACGGCGATCGGCATGTAGGCGTGGCGCGCTCCGCACAGCTCGGTGCACTGGCCGAAATAGACGCCTGGCCGGTCGACCTTGGCCCAGATCTCGTTCACCTGCGCCGGGTTGGCGTCGATCTTGCTCCAGAAGGCAGGCACCCAGAAGGCGTGGATCACGTCGTTCGACGTCACCAGGAACTTCACTACCTTGCCGGCCGGGATGACCA
>JALYPM010000190.1 GCA_030856365.1 Pseudomonadota bacterium | reverse complement strand
GCCGAGCCCCACCTGGAAGCGGCGGCACCCCGCCTGGTGCACGGCGCGAAGGAAGTTTCTAGCGTCCGCGTCGCCGCCGCTCCACCCGTCGAGAACGGTAATCCGCCGGCCGTCCGCCAAGACGAATACGCCTATGTCGACCGCATTGGCGCGGCCGTGCTCGCTGAGTTTCTGCCCTGCCTGCCCGTTTAATGGCCGGCAGCTATAGGTACCCATGCTCTCGATCTTCACGATGCTGCTGCCCAGCCATTGGCGTGCGGCCGGCTGGACGGCTTCGCGCGTCCAGCGCGCGAACTGCCGCGCCGCGGGGCAGGTTATTGCGCCGAGGTTGCTGACCGGCGTTCCGATCTCGAGCAACTGCACCGAGCCCAGCGCAGTGCAGCCGCCGCCGAACACCCGGTCGGGCAGCGGCCGGAAGCCGACGCTTTCGCGGCGAAGGTCGGCATGGCATTGAAGCGTAGCCTCGTCCGGATAGGGCGGTTGCGGTATCGAAACCTGCGCAGGCGGCGGCTCCGGGCGGTGATCCGACTTGGGAACGCAGCCCGCCAGCAACAGCATCGCCAATGACAGCAGCCAACGCACGCGCCCGGTCTGGCGCGAACCCCCATTCGGGTCAACAGCACCCGCCGCGACGGCGTTAACCGCGACACCCGGCGCCGTCCCGCTCCCCGCCGTCGCCTAAGTCGAGGAAGCTGGTCCAAAACCACCTCACTCCCTGGGACCGTCGAGGAGCGGACCTAAGCACCTGATGTCCGCAATGGGTTGAAAGCGGACACTGATGGGTCCGATGTCGTGTTTGGGGGCGGGGGAAAAGGAGGCGTGCGCCCGTCCCGCTACTTCAGGTAAGATCAGCTCGCCTCTTAGTCGCTCACACCACCAATTGTCTGCTCGAGGGCCAGCGTGTAGCGGCGGCCAGTCCATAGGAACGTTCGGAATGTCCGAACTCCCTTGGGTCCTACTCTCCAGTCCCATCCAAGCGTCCGATCACCGGAATGTCCTCGCCCGAAGTCGTCGGGGGCGGCGCCACCTGGCCCCCTCTTTGCACTCGGCGTAGCCATGAGTGGAGGCCCAGGAGCGCGGCCCTTGCACGACGCCTTCCGAATGACCGGTGCTTTGCGCATGGCAAGAGGACTCTTCAGGGTGTGCCTCCCGTCAGAAATCCATCGCCACTGGCCGCTCTCGAGCTGCCAGACGGTTGTGAAGAAGCCGTTTTGTCTCCCGTCTGCACTTCGCCACGGACCGGTGTTGACGGCCATTCGGCCGTCGCACGAAACATAACTGCTGTTTGGAGACCAACCAGCCGCTGCAGACGGATCCTTTCGACCTTGCAAGAAGTCGCGGGCCCAAACTGCCTGCGGAGTGAACATCACCGCGTCCGGATCTGCGTACGCTCGGGCAGCCGTCCATCGACCCTGGACTTGCGCATCGCGGCTGTAGGCACGCTCGGCATCAACCGCTGTTGGCGGTGCTGCGCTAACGGAAGCGAGCAAGAGTAGCAGCATCATTGGACTTCCATTCTTAGCGGCGTACGCAGGAGCGACGGCAACGCCTTGTCAGAAGAACGCACAACGGTACCGAACGGGCTCCTGATGACACCGAACGTCTGCTTTGGGTGAAAAGCGGACATTAGCCCTCGTCGGTTTCCCAGCCGATGAAGCGAACCTCCACTCGGTTGTCCTTTGCCCACTCCAACAGGCAATCGCTTTGCCGGTCAGCTATCGGCGGCGCGTCCGCAGACTTCCTTCCGAAGGCGAAGGCCCCGTCCTCCGTCGCTCGCCACGAAATGCTGTCTGGAGAGACCCTGCATTGCTGCATGGCGCTCAGCGCCTCAGCGGCGGTCGTCGCTTTGTGCGGCAATATCAGCCGCAATAAATCGCAGCCGCTGAGGCAGAAGCAACTGATGGACAAGGCGAGCAGGTCACGGCGCATCGGCTCACGGTAGCCTGTTCGCTAATGTCCGCAATGGGTCGGAAGCAGACATTGCCAGCGTGCGATGTTACGGGGTCATCCGAAGCGTCGAGAAGGTGCAGTGAGCGCGGCAACTAACAGGTTCACGCTCACAAGCTGGTATCTACACCATCGACGTCCCTGAGCCGGCAAAGCCCGGCGGGACTCATGGCGCTTGCAGCATTCCCGTCATCAAGGGTCGCTTCTGGATCATGCCGGTGGGACGGGCGCACACGGTGGTCGTGCTCGACATTAGCAATCCCGCGCGGCCGAGAGAGGTCTCGAGGTTAAACACGAGAGAGTCCTTCAATCCTCACTCGGCGGCGTTGGCCCCCCACTCCGACCGCCTGGTGATCGGCGCAGAACTTGGTGGCGAGCAGCGTATGTACCTGTTGAAGTTCGACCAACGGCAAGGTCTGCTCAGGTTCGACGATACGCTCGCCTCCGCGCGTGGCGAGCCGGGCTACATCGACCTCGAAACTCAAGCCTGGCCTCACGGAGCGTCGGGTCCGGCTTGGGCGCACGCTGCACTCGTCGTGAACCGCCATTAGAATCGGACACAGACGGCCACCGACCTAGAACGTCTGAATTGGGCGGAAGCGAACATTCGGATATTAGACGTTGCGATGGCTACACACTCTAGGTTCGCGGCGTTCGACAGCATGTGCAGATTCGCGTCCGGCGCCAGGTGCAGGGGGAGCTGAGCTGGTGGCTTCGGTCAATCCCAAGCGAAAGCCCAGGCCGACGCTGCTTCCGCGGCTGCTCTTGTTCCTCGCTGGTCTGGGGCTGGGAGGATGCCAGCACATGATCCAGCCGCCTGAGGCGGTGTCGGACCCGGTGAGCGTATTCGTCATTGATTATGGCCGCCACGCGAGCCTAGCGCTTCCGAAGGAGGAGAACGCTGGCCTCGTCGAATGGTCCTGGGGCGACTG
>JALYPM010000178.1 GCA_030856365.1 Pseudomonadota bacterium | reverse complement strand
CGGCCCCAGACGGTCTCGATATAATTCATTCCGCCGCAGGCCAGGCTCAGCTTCTTGCGCAGCTTGCAGATGAAAACGTCAATGATCTTGAGCTCCGGCTCGTCCATCCCGCCGTAGAGATGATTGAGGAACATCTCCTTGGTCAGGGTCGTGCTCTTGCGGAGCGAAAGCAGCTCCAGCATCGCATATTCCTTGCCGGTCAGGTGCACGCGCGAGCCGTCGACTTCGACGGTCTTGGCGTCGAGGTTCACCGACAGCTTGCCGGTCTTGATGACCGACTGCGAATGGCCCTTGGAGCGGCGGACGATCGCATGAATGCGGGCAACCAATTCATCGCGGTGGAAAGGCTTGGTCATATAATCGTCGGCGCCGAAGCCCAGTGCGCGGACCTTGCTGTCCATCTCGCCAATGCCGGAAAGGATCAGCACCGGCGTCGAGACCTTGGCGGTGCGAAGCTTCTTCAGCACGTCATATCCGTGCATGTCCGGCAGGTTGAGGTCGAGCAGTATGATATCGTAATCATAGAGCTTGCCGAGATCGAGGCCTTCCTCGCCCAGGTCCGTCGTATAGACGTTGAACCCCTCGGTGCCGAGCATGAGCTCGATGCTCTTTGCCGTCGTCGGCTCGTCTTCGATCAGCAGGACCCGCATGTTCTTACATCCCCCTGTAGCCCGTCGTTAAGGAAGCTTTCTGGCTCTTAACGTCGTTGAATTCGTCATTAACCATTCGAGAGATGAAGGCAAAAGGTTAATATGGTGTAAATGGCTGGAATCTCGGGATTCGTTGCATCCGAGTCACAAAGCGCGCTGTCGAAGTGGATTGCTTCGACGCCGCGCTGCTCGCAATGACGGCAGATGCTGTCCGACCGCATTCTCTTCATCGACGCTGAAGCGATGGTGATCGACAAGCCCACCGGTCTACCCGTCGATACGCCCAAGCGCGGCGGCGAGAGCCTGTTGGCGCGTATCGACGAGCTCAAATGCGGCTACAAGCGCCCGCCGACGCCGATGCACCGGCTCGATCAGGATACGTCCGGCTGCCTGCTGCTGGCCCGAGGCCCCAAGTCGCGAGCGTCACTCCAGCAGGCGTTTGAATCGCGGTCAGTGCAAAAATTCTATGTCGCCGTGGTGGATACCGCCATTCAGGAGGAAACGGGAACGATCGCGGTGCCGCTGGGCAAGCGATCCAGTGCGGACGCAGGCTGGCGAATGGTCGCCGATTCGGCCGGCGCGGAGGCATCAACCCTGTGGCGCCGCATCGCGGTTCGCGACGGCCGCACGCTGATCGAGTTCCAGCCCATCACCGGCCGCACGCACCAGATCCGCGTCCACGCACGCGAGGCGTTCGGCCGCGGCATTCTTGGCGACCGCATGTATGGCGTCCCGGGCGGACCGATGCTGCTCCACGCCTGGCGGCTGCTGGTGCCGCGCGAACGCCACGACACGATCGACGTGACGGCGTCGCTGCCCGACTATTTCGCGGACTGGCGAGATGCGATCTGACGACTTCGCGGTGCCGGAGGACGCGCTGAGCGAGAGCTTCCTCGCGGCGACCGGCCCAGGCGGGCAGAACGTCAACAAAGTGGCGACCGCGGTCCAGCTCCGCGTCGACCTGTTCAAGCTGGGCCTGCACCCGGACGCCTACGAGCGTCTGAAGCAGATCGCCGGCAGCAAGGTGACCAACGGCGGCGAGCTTCTGATCACCGCCCGCCGCTTCCGTACCCAGGATTCCAACCGTGCCGACGCACGGCGAAGGCTGGCGGAGATGATCACGGCTGCCCATATCGTCCAGGCCAAGCGCAAGCCGACGCGCCCGAGCCGGGCGGCCAAGGCGAAGCGCGTCGAACACAAGGTGCAGCGCGGCACGGTCAAGCGCGGCCGCGGAAAGGTTCAGATCGACTGATGTACGACCATAAGATCGAAGCGGCGGACACCGCCATCATGTACCGCGATCTCGCCTCCGCGCTCGACGGTCTCACCGCCGGCGAGCCCGACCCCATCGCCAACATGGCCAATGCCGCCGCGCTGATCTGGGAGACGCTGCCGGGTCTCAACTGGGCCGGCTTCTATCGCAATGTCGGCGGCGAGCTGGTGCTCGGCCCTTTCCAGGGGCGCGCAGCTTGCATCCGCATTCCATTCGGCAAGGGCGTGTGCGGCGCAGCGGCGGCGACACTCAACGTTCAGCGGGTCGACGACGTCCACGCCTTCCCCGGCCACATCGCCTGCGACGCCGCCAGCGCCAGCGAGTTGGTGGTGCCGATCGTTCGAGACGGGGAACTGATCGCGGTGCTGGACCTCGACAGCCCGGACAAGGGCCGGTTCAGCGCTGAGGACGAGGCAGGTTGCGTCGCGTTTGCCGAAATCCTCGCGCGCGTCCTTTAGCTCAGCTGCTCGAGCCGCTCCTCGCTGAGCGAGCCAGGAATGATCATCACGGGGCAGGGCAGCTTGCCCGCGTCGTTGCCGGTGAAGTCCGCGACCAGCGGTCCCGGGCTTCCGCTCGGTGCCGCCCCAAGCACCAGCGCAGCAATGTCCTTGCGCTCGCCGATGAATTCGCGGACGACCCGCACCGGCTCGCCCTGGCGGAGCACGATCGACGCCTTGATCCCGGCCTCGTTGATCGTCTCGCCAACCGATGAGCTGACGATGCCCTCGATGCGCAGCTTCTGCTCCTCCTCCATCGCCGCCTGGACGCCGCCCCACTGGACGAAGTCTTGCGGCTCGATCACCGCCAGCACCTCGACCTCGCCGCCGGTCTTGGCCGCGCGGCGGGCGGCGAAGCGGAGCGCGATGCGCGCCTCCGCGCTGTCGTCGATTACGACCAGATAGGTGCGCACTGTGTCTGTTCCCCGTTGCTGTCCCATGTGCTGCTTGAAAGCGGAGCCAAGTGCAAGCGGCGCCACAAGAATGCATCCGCCCCTTGACCGCGCTTGCCGCATTGGCTTTGTGCCGCCAAGCCCTGCGCCCACCGCGGAAGGATGATCATGCCGACCGAACTTAAGATGCCCGCACTCTCGCCGACGATGGAGGAGGGCACGCTTGTGAAGTGGCTGGTCAAGGAAGGCGACACCGTCAGCTCCGGCGACATTCTCGCCGAGATCGAGACCGACAAGGCGACGATGGAATTCGAAGCCGTCGACGAGGGCACGATCGCCAAAATCCTGGTCCCCGAAGGCACCGATGGCGTGAAGGTCGGCGCGCCGATCGCCATCCTCACCGCCGAGGGTGAGGACGCCAGCCCCTCTCCCGCCCGTGCGGAAGAGCGAGAGGCTGCAAAGCAGCCGAAGGGTGAGGGAACGAAGGACGAGGAGAAGACGCGCGCTCCCGATCCCGCGCCCCCGGAGAAGGGCGGCGGAGAAACCCCGCCCTCTCCCGCGACCGCCGCCGCAACCCCCGACACCGCTCAGCCTTCAGCTGAGTCGCCCTCTCTCCCAAGAGGAGAGGGACGCGTCAAAGCCTCCCCGCTCGCCCGCCGCCTGGCCGAGGCGCAGGGCATCGACTTGGCGACGCTCCACGGCAGCGGTCCCGGCGGGCGCATCGTCCGCGCCGATCTCGGGAAGGCCGCCGGCGGAGCAGCGGCTCAGCCGCAGGCTGCCTCAGCTGCCGCTCCGGCACCCCAGCCTCAGATGGCGTCGGTCGATCCCGGCGATATTCCGCACGAGACGGTCAAGCTCTCCAACATGCGCAAGACGATTGCGCGCCGCCTGACCGAGTCCAAGCAGCAGATCCCGCACATCTACCTCACCATAGATATTGAGCTCGACGCGCTGCTGAAGCTCCGCTCGCAGCTCAATGCCGGCCTCGAAAGCCGGGGCGTCAAGCTCAGCGTCAACGACCTCCTGATCAAGGCGCTCGCCCAGGCGTTGATCGAGGTGCCGGAGTGCAACGTCAGCTTCGCGGGCGACCAGCTGATCAAGTACAGCCGCGCCGATGTCTCGGTGGCGGTCAGCATCGCGGGCGGCCTGATCACCCCGATCGTCACCGGCGCCGAAGCCAAGAGCGTGTCCGCCATCTCCGCCGAGATGAAGGACCTCGCCGCCCGCGCCAAGGATGGCAAGCTTGCACCCCACGAATATCAGGGCGGCACCGCCAGCCTGTCCAACATGGGGATGTACGGAATCAAGCACTTCGAAGCCGTCATCAACCCGCCCCAGGCGATGATCATGGCCATTGGCGCGGGGGAAAAGCGGCCCTACGTCGTCAGCGACTCGCTGCAGATCGCAACCGTGATGAGCGCCACCGGCAGCTTCGACCATCGCGCCATCGACGGCGCCGACGGCGCGCGGCTGATGCAGGCGTTCAAGCGCATGGTCGAGAACCCGCTGGGGATGCTGGCTTGAGCGAAGCCGCCCGGGTGGCGGTTATCCGCGCCACGGCCATGCCCGCCGACACCAACCCGTATGGCGGCGTGTTCGGCGGGTGGCTGTTCAGCTTGATGGGCCTTGGCGCAGGAAGCGCCGCGTCGCGCCGCGTCTGCTGCAAGGCGGTGCTAGTCGCGGCCGACGAACTGCGTTTCACCGGCGCACCGCAGGTCGGAGACGAAATCTCTGTCTATGCCGAACTCGCCGACCAGGGCCGCACTTCGCTGACCTACGCCGTCGAAGCCTGGTCGCGCGAGCGGCACGGGGAGCGGAATAGCAAGGTTGCGAGCGGGCGGCTGAAGTTCGTCGCCATCGGAGCAGATGAAAGGCCGCGGGTGATCGCGGAAGAGGAAGCAGGCAATGGCTGACCAATACGACCTTATCGTCCTCGGCTCCGGGCCCGGCGGCTATGTCGCGGCGATCCGCGCGGCGCAGCTGGGCCTCAACACTGCCATCGTCGAGCGCGAGAATCTCGGCGGCATCTGCCTCAATTGGGGCTGCATTCCGACCAAGGCGCTGCTGCGATCGGCCGAAGTATTTCACCAGATGCAGAATGCCGAGGCCTATGGCTTGGCGGCGCAGGCATCGTTCGATCTCGCCAAGGTCGTCCAGCGCAGCCGCGGGGTCGCCGCCCAGCTCAACAAGGGCGTCACCGGGCTGATGAAGAAGAACAAGATCGCCGTTCACATGGGCGAGGGCAAGATCACCGGCAAAGGCAAGCTTTCGGTCACCGACAAGGACGGCAAGGCGACCGAGCTTGCCGCCAAGCACATCATCGTCGCCACCGGCGCCCGTGCTCGCGAGCTGCCGTTCGCCAAGTCCGACGGCAAGCGCATCTGGACCTATCGCCACGCGATGACTCCTCCGGAAATGCCGACCGAGCTGCTGGTGATCGGCTCCGGCGCGATCGGGATCGAGTTCGCCAGCTTTTACAGCGACTTGGGAGCGAAGGTGACCGTTGTTGAAATGCTCGACCGCATCGTTCCCGTCGAGGATGCCGAAGTCAGCGACTTCCTCGCCAAGAGTCTCAAGAAGCAGGGGATGACGATCCTTACCGGCGCCGGCGTCGAGAGCCTCAAGGCCGACGGCAAGGGTGTCGCGGCCAAGATCAAGACCAGCGACGGCAAGTCGGCCGAGCATCGCTTCAGCCACGCCATCGTCGCGGTCGGCATCGTTCCCAATACGGAGAACATCGGTCTGGAGGCGCTCGGCGTCGAAATGGATCGCGGCTTCCTCAAGACCGATCCAATGTGCCGCACCAAGGTACCGGGGATCTGGGCAATCGGCGACATTACGGCGCCGCCGTGGCTCGCGCACAAGGCCAGCCACGAGGGCGTCATTGCCGCCGAAGCGATCGCCCAGGACCTCGGCAACAAGGACGTCCACCCCCACGCGATGGACGCGGCCAACATCCCGGGCTGCACCTATTGCCGGCCGCAGGTCGCCAGCGTCGGCCTGACCGAAGCCAAGGCGAAGGAAGCCGGCCATGAGGTGAAAGTCGGCAAATTCCCTTTCATCGGCAACGGCAAGGCGATCGCGCTCGGCGAGACCGAGGGTTTCGTGAAGACCGTCTTCGACGCCAAGACCGGCGAACTGCTCGGCGCCCACATGATCGGCGCCGAAGTCACCGAGCTGATCCAGGGCTACACCGTCGGCAAGACCGCCGAGCTGGTCGAGACCGACTTCATCCAGACCGTCTTCCCGCACCCGACCCTGAGCGAAATGATGCACGAGAGCGTCCTTGCCGCCTTCGGGCGCGTGATCCACATTTGAATCGGAGTTCGCCGATGAGCCGACTATTGTTGTCCGCCGCCCTCGCGGCGATGACCCTTGCCGCGCCTGCACAGGCCGACACCGTCGTCACCGCCGCGCGGATGCTCGACGTTCAGACCGGCCGCTACGTCGAGAACCCCGCCATCTTCATCGACAATGGTGGGCGCATCACTTCCATCGCCGACGCGCGAACCGTCCGCTGGGGCGCGGGTGTCGAGCATATCGACCTTGGCGCACGGACGCTGGTCCCCGGCCTCATCGATATGCACGTCCACATCGACAGCCCGGCCGACATCGGCGGCTATCGCGGGCTGGAGTTCACTGACAGCTTCTGGGGAATGACCGCGGTCGGGAATGCTCGTGACATGCTCGACGCCGGTTTCACAACCGTTCGCAACGTCGGCTCCGGTAACCGCAACGACGTCGGGCTGAAGCAGGCGATCGAAAACGGCTACGCAGTCGGGCCGCGCATCGTTCCCTCCGGGCCCGCCCTCGGAGCCACCGGCGGCCACTGCGATTCCACCTTCCTGCCGCCGAGTCTCGAAAAGGAGGAAAAGGAAGAAGGCATTGGCGATACGCCCGACGAACTTCGCTACCAGGTCCGGCGCCAGCGCAAATATGGCGCCGAGGTGATCAAAGTCTGCGCCACCGGCGGGGTTTTCTCGCGCAATACCGAGCCGGGGCAGCTGCAGGTGCCCGAAAACGAGCTTCGCGCCATCGCCGGCGAAGCGCACCAGTGGGGCTTACGCACCGCTGCCCACGCCCATGGTGCCGACGGCATCAAGGCCGCGATCCGCGCCGGGATCGACACCATCGAGCATGCCAGCCTCGCCGATGACGAAGGCATCCGCCTCGCCGCCACGCGCAAGCGGCCGGTGTGGTTCGCGATGGACATCTACAACACGGAATACACGCAGGCGGAAGGCAAGAAGAACGGGGTGCTCGAGGACAATTTGCGTAAGGACCGGGAGATCGCCCAGATTCAGCGCGACAATTTCCGCAAGGCGCACCGCGCCGGAGTGCGGATGGTGTTCGCCAGCGACGCCGGCGTAATGCCGCACGGCCAGGTCGGAAAGCAGTTCCGGACCATGGTCCAGTACGGAATGACTCCATTGGAGGCGATTCAGGCGGCAACGCGCAACGCTGCGCAGGCGCTCGGGCGGGAGCGGGACGTCGGCGCCATCGCCGTCGGCCGCTTCGGCGATCTGGTGGCGGTGGACGGCGACCCGACCCGGGATGTGACCCTGTTCGAGCGGCCGGCGGCCGTGATCAAGGGCGGCAAGCTGATCGATCGCGACTGACGCCTCGGGCTCGGAACGGCGGGCAGGCCATCGCGTTCACCCACGAGACCTGGAGAACGCCGGATGAGACTAGCAGCCCTGACCGCCGCCGCTGCCGCAGCACTCGCGCTGACTGCCTGTGGCGGCGAGCGCGAGGAGAACCCCTACACCTACAGCAATACCGACACGGCCAGCGTCGACATGCAGCAGCCGGGCAACACCGCGGCCGCCGCCGCGCTTCCGGCCGGAGTGAAGGTCGCCAATAAGGAAGAATATGGCGCATATCTGGTCGACGCCGAGGGCCGCAGCCTTTACGTGCTGGAAGGCTCGCGACAGTCCGGCCAGGGTGCCGGCGGACGCCAGTGCACGGACGAGTGTCTGACCCAATGGCCGGCCTACACCGGCGGCGCTCCCAGCAGCGCCGGCGGCGCGGGTGAAGCGCAGGCTTCGCAGCCGCTCACCTTCGCCGGCTGGCCGATCTATTACTACACCGGCGACCGGAACCCCGGCAGCGCTGCGGGTCAGGGCTATGCGGACAAGTTCGGCACCTGGCATCTGATCTCGCCGCAGGGCGAGCCAATCCAGGGCCGCACCCTGGGCCCGGCCGGCCAGTAAGCGGTCGGGGAGTTCAGCGCAGCCATGGCCCAGCTTGATCGCGACCGCGTCCGTGCCGACTTCGACCAGCTGGTCAACTTGACGGCGTCCGAGCTGAAGACGTGGCTTGCGACGAAGGAGAGCAAGGCCGTCGGTTGGAAAGGCTCCGACGGCTCCGCCCGCGAAAGCGTCGGGCACGCCAGCGGGCGCCGGATCATCACCATCCTCGGCAAGGCGAAAGGGGATCTCACCGACGATGATTATGCGCACATGCGCAAGGTCGTCGGCTATGTCCGGCGCCATCGGGCGCAGGAGCCCGCCAATCCGGTGAGTTCGCGCTGGCGCTACTCGCTCAAGAACTGGGGACACGATCCGCTCAAGTGAATGTTGAGGCGGCACATACGAACTGAAAAGGGCAACAGACATGAAGCGCGGCTATTGCGACAACATCGAGCGGCAGACGGTCGAGAATGAGGATTTCCGCCGGGTGCTCTACACCGGCCAGAACCTGCAACTGGTGCTGATGACGCTGCAACCCGGCGACGAGATCGGGGAGGAGGTCCACGAGGACCGCGACCAGTTCTTCCGCATTGAGGAAGGCGAGGGCGTCATCACCATCGATGGCAAGGAGAACCGCGTCGAGGACGACTTCGCGGTGATCGTCCCGGCCGGCGCGCGGCACAATGTGATCAACAATAGCTCGGCGCCGCTGCGGCTCTATACACTCTATGGCCCGCCCGAGCATCTCGACGCCATTGTTCAGTCGACCAAGGAAGAGGCCGACCGCCGCCATCCAGACGAGGAATGGGACGGCAAAACGACCGAGTAATCGTCTCGGAAGCGGCGTCTTCACTGCCGCTCACCGGTTGACCCTCCGCCGCCGCTCCTTTATGGGGCCGCTCGTCCGCGCGACCTCGTAATTCACTTGGCCCCGGGCAAGAGCTGAACATTGCTCATGGGAACGTGAAGGCCGGGCGGCCGATGGCCGCCGGGACTTCACGCGTTTCATGTTGGGCAAAGTAACCGCCGGAAGCCCTTGGGTTTTTGCCGGCAAGATAAAGGTGAAGGGCTTCATGCCAACGATTAACCAGCTGATCCGCAAGGGTCGCGAGCCGCAGAAGGCCAAGTCCAAGGTCCCTGCGATGGAGCAGAATCCGCAGAAGCGCGGCGTCTGCACCCGAGTCTATACGACGACCCCAAAGAAGCCGAACTCGGCACTGCGCAAGGTGGCCAAGGTCCGCCTGACCAACCAGCGCGAAGTGATCAGCTACATTCCCGGCGAAGGCCACAACCTCCAGGAGCACAGCGTCGTGCTGATCCGCGGCGGCCGTGTGCGCGACCTTCCGGGTGTCCGCTATCACGTGCTCCGCGGCGTCCTCGACACCCAAGGCGTCAAGGACCGCCGTCAGTCGCGTTCGAAGTACGGCGCCAAGCGTCCGAAATAATTCAGAGCAGTAAGCCCCGGAGCAATTCCGGAACCGGCTGAAGAGAAAGGAAGCTCCAATGTCCCGTCGTCGTCGCCCCGAAAAGCGCGAGATTCTGCCCGATCCGAAATTCGGTGATCTGGTGCTGTCGAAGTTCATGAACAGCGTCATGCTGGACGGCAAGAAGTCCGTCGCGGAAAGCATCGTCTATGGCGCGCTCGAGAGCGTCGAGACGCGCCTGAAGCGTGAGCCGATTGGTGTGTTTCATGACGCGCTCAACAATGTGAAGCCGGGCATCGAGGTCCGCTCCCGCCGCGTCGGCGGCGCCACCTACCAGGTGCCGGTCGAAGTCCGCGTCGAGCGCGCCCAGGCGCTGGCGATCCGCTGGCTTATCACGGCTGCGCGTGCGCGGTCGGAAAAGACCATGGCCGGCCGCCTTTCGGGCGAGCTGATGGACGCCGCGCAGAACCGCGGCAACGCCGTCAAGAAGCGCGAAGACACACACCGCATGGCCGAAGCCAACCGCGCCTTCTCGCACTACCGCTGGTAGTTTTCATACCTATCTAGTGGGGGCGGGACCGCCCGCTCCCCATTCGCTCAAGGAAGACCTGACATGGCCCGCAGCCATCCGCTCGATCGTTATCGCAATATCGGCATCATGGCGCACATCGACGCCGGGAAGACGACGACGACCGAGCGAATCCTCTATTACACCGGCAAGTCCTACAAGATCGGCGAGGTCCACGAGGGCACCGCGACGATGGACTGGATGGAGCAGGAGCAGGAGCGCGGGATCACGATCACGTCGGCGGCGACGACCTGCTTCTGGCGGGCGGCCGAGGGCGAAGGCGAAGAGCATCGAATCAATATCATCGACACGCCGGGGCACGTCGACTTCACCATCGAAGTTGAGCGCAGCTTGCGCGTGCTCGACGGCGCGGTCGCCTGCTTCGACGGCGTTGCCGGCGTTGAGCCGCAGTCGGAGACCGTCTGGCGCCAGGCCGAGAAGTACAAGGTCCCGCGGATGTGCTTCGTCAACAAGCTCGACCGCACCGGCGCCAACTTCGAAATGTGCGTCAGCATGATCAAGGATCGCCTCGGCGCCCGCCCGGCCGTCCTCTATCTTCCGATTGGCATTGAAGGCTCATTCAAAGGGCTCGTCGACCTGGTCGAGAACCGCGCGATCATCTGGCTTGAAGAGAGCCTTGGCGCCAAGTTCGAATATCAGGACATTCCGGCCGATCTCGCCGACGCCGCCGCCACCGCTCGGATGGATCTTATCGAGATGGCCGTCGAGCAGGACGATGAAGTCATGGAAGCCTATCTCGGCGGCAAGGAGCCGGACACGGCGACGCTGAAGGCGCTGATCCGCAAGGGCACGCTCAATTTCTCCTTCGTTCCGGTGCTGTGCGGCTCCGCGTTCAAGAACAAAGGCGTCCAGCCCCTACTCGACGCGGTGGTCGATTATCTTCCCAGCCCGCTCGACGTTCCCGCCATCCAGGGCCTCAAGCTCGACGGCGAGACCGTTGACGAGCGTGCCGCCCAGGACGATGCGCCCTTCTCAGCGCTGGCGTTCAAGATCATGAACGACCCGTTTGTCGGGACTCTGACCTTCGCGCGCATCTACTCGGGCAAGCTCGAAACCGCTTCGCAGGTCACCAATTCGGTCAAGGACAAGAAGGAAAAGGTCGGCCGCATGCTGCTGATGCATGCCAACGACCGCGAGGACATCCAGGTCGCCTATGCGGGCGACATCGTCGCTCTTGCCGGCCTCAAGGACACCACCACCGGCGACACCCTGTGTGCCGCCAACGCGCCGATCATCCTCGAGCGGATGGAATTCCCGGACCCGGTCATCGAGGTCGCGGTGGAGCCCAAGACCAAGGCCGACCAGGAGAAGATGGGCGTTGCGCTCAACCGCCTCGCCCGCGAGGATCCGTCGTTCCGAGTGACCAGCGACCACGAATCCGGCCAGACGATCATCAAGGGAATGGGCGAGCTCCACCTCGAAATCCTCGTCGATCGAATGAAGCGCGAATTCAAGGTCGAGGCCAATGTCGGCGCTCCGCAGGTCGCCTATCGCGAATATCTCGCCAAGCCGGTCGAGCTGACCTACACCCACAAGAAGCAGTCGGGCGGCTCCGGCCAGTTCGCCGAAATCAAGATCACGGTCGCTCCCGCCGAGCGCGGATCGGGCTTCGTCTTCACCGACAACATCAAGGGCGGCAACGTCCCGAAGGAATATATCCCTTCGGTTGAAAAGGGCATGAGGGAGACGGCCGAGACCGGATCCCTGATCGGCTTCCCGATCATCGATTTCGAGGTGCAGCTGGTCGACGGCAAGTACCACGACGTCGACTCGTCGGCCCTGGCGTTCGAAATCTGTGCGCGCGGCGCCATGCGCGAAGCGGCGCAGCGGGCCGGCATCAAGCTGCTCGAGCCGGTGATGAAGGTCGAGGTCGTCACTCCCGAGGATTATCTCGGCGACGTCATCGGCGATTTGAACAGCCGCCGCGGACAGATCCAGGGCACCGACAGCCGGGGCAACGCCCAGGTGGTCGAGGCGATGGTCCCGCTGGCCAACATGTTCGGATATGTGAACCAGCTGCGTTCGTTCACCCAGGGTCGCGCGCAGTACACGATGCACTTCTCCCACTATGACGAAGTGCCGCAGAACGTCGCCGACGAGGTGAAGGCGAAGCTGGCGTAAGCGGAAAATTGAAGCTATGGGCGCGCTCGAACAAGAGCGGGCCGCCCCGTTTTTCTAGA
>JALYPM010000175.1 GCA_030856365.1 Pseudomonadota bacterium | reverse complement strand
TCACGGCATCGTCGGGATAGAAAGCCACCAGCCATCCGGACTTGGTACATAAGGAGCAGTTGCAGCTCCCCACCCACTCCGGCGCATGCGGCACGCTCAGCGTCACCGCGCCGCAATGACAGCTTCCCTTGACCGGGCCCTCGTTCGCCATGCTTCCTCCAGATTACGGTGACCAGATTACGGCAACAGCTCACCAAACGCACTAAACGCCCCGCACCAGCCGCTCCACCACCCGCCGCAGCTCGGCCGGCGTATCTCCCGCCACCACCTCGACATAGCCAATCCCCGCCCGCCGCAGCGCTTCCTTCTTGACCGCGTCGCGGGCGGCGGTGGCGTGGGCGCCTTTGTAGTGGCCGCCGCCTTGATATTCGATCGCATGCAGCGGGCGGCATGCCTCGTCGACAATGAGCAGGTCGACACGCTTGGAGTTGATGCAGCGGTAGGCGTCGGCGTCTTTACAGCGCAGGATTTCGCCCAGGCTTACTTGCGCCATCACCTGCCAGTCCGGCCGCGCCTCGAGCACCTGCCGGTCGATTGCCTTGAACAGCCGCGCCTCGCTCTGGTTGAGCAGCGGCTGCGCGGTGAAGTCGGCGGTCATCACGGTCCGCAACTGGTCCGCCGCATCGGGCTGCTGCGTTGGCGCGGCGTGATGACGCGGCTGGAAATGACGAACATTGTCGCGACCGCGCTTGTGCCACCGGTCCCTGCCGCGCCCTCCCTTTCCCGATCCGGCGATGAGATGCCCCAGCCGCTTCATCGCCAGCAGGAACACGACGCCAAAGACAACGAAAGGAATGGCGGTCACGATCGGTTCGCGAACGGCATCGACGATGAACGAATAATCGACCTGCATTCGATCGCATTAGGCCCAAAAGGTAAGAAGTCCGTCAATGCGCTCTTGTCGCGCGCCTTGTGCGGGAACCGGCGCGTTCGCCGAACCGTCCAGCGCGCTTACCGCGCCGTGGCGATGCGCAGATCCTCGTCGAGGAACGCCTTGACGCCCGATCCCGCCGGAATGCTGGCGCTGGTGCCGGTCATGAAGAAACCGGCGACCGGAATCAGCAATACGGCGCCAACCACGCCCGCGGTGCCGGTCACGCCCTTGTCGTCGAATGTGCCGCTAAGGCGAATGAGACGGTCGCCGACGCGCACGTTCATAACGCGCGCCTGGATGCCGCCCGACTTGCCCCACATGCCCTTGCGGCGCACGTCGGTGACTTCACCCGTTGCCGATGCTCCGGCCGGGATGACAACGGCGCCGCCCAGCATCACCGGGCTGGCCACCTGCAGGCGAATTTGCTTACCCGCGCGCAGGCCTTTGTCGTTGGAGCTGATGCCCTCCGCCATGATCAAAGGAATTTCGGTTCCGGCCCGAAGCACGCTCTCGCTCGGTGGCGCCAGGATCACCGCTTGCGGCGCCGCCGGTGCAATGGTTGCGGCTGGCGCTGCTGGCTGGATGCTTGCCTGAGCTGCGTTTGTTTGCGGCGCAGCGGCCTGAGCGGCGGCAAGCGCCGCCAGCGCGAAAATCGATACTGACATTGTAGTTCCCCCTGTTGCGAATCGCTCCCCGAGCGAACGCAGGCGGAGACTGGCGCAAGTCGTTCAGTTTGCAAAGAGTAAGCGCTGACTTTCCAACAATATTCTCATTACCCGGCAGCCCGGGAGAGACGATGATGCTCAAAGACCATGCCTCATCCGCCGTCCTCGCCGCTAGCGATCTCGCCCGTGCGCGGAGTTCTACTCGGGCGTGCTGGGGCTGAGCTTGAAGCTGGCGGAGGAAAGCAGCGGCGGTTGCGGCGGCAGCGCAGCATGCCGCGCGCCGCGACCCGTTGGCCGCGCCATCGGTGCCTCACGCAACCAAAGCTGCCCGTCCTTCGTCCTCTCGGATGAAATGGAGGTACGCGCATGAGCATTTTCGGGAAGATCAAGGACGCCATCTTCGGCCGCAAGGCCAAGGCGCAGCCCGCGCCGCAAGCGCCGGCGCAGTCGCAGCCCAGCCAGGGCTCGGCGATGCCGCAGGTGCAGCCGCAGCAGACCCAGCAGGTCGACGTCGACGCGGTGCTGGCGGAGATTGCCGCGCAGAAGGACGAGAAGCTCAATTATCAGAGTTCGATCGTCGATCTGATGAAGCTGCTCGACCTCGATTCGAGCCTCGCCAACCGCAAGGAGCTCGCGACCGAGCTCGGCTACAGCGGCGACAAGGACGGCAGCGCGGAAATGAACATCTGGCTGCACAAGGCGGTGATGCAGGAGTTGGAGAAGAACGGCGGCAAGGTCTCCGCCGCGCTCCGCGACTGACACGCCACGGGCCGGCGGGCAGCCGACGGCTCAACCGTCGGGCGATTCCGCCGCCGGCCCAACCGTCGGGCGATCCCGCCGCCGCTCAGCGCGCCGGTGCGATGACCGCGCAGGCAATCCGGTCGCCGCTGTCGCCGCTGGGATCGGTGCGCTCGTCGTCGGCCTTGGTGTGGATCACCAGTGCCGACCCGTCAGCGTCATGCAGCGCAGCGCCCGCGCCTCCCGGGTAGAGCGCCGCGCCAGGCACCGACAGCGCCGCCACCAGCCGCCCGTCGGCGCCGACCCCGACATTGCCAAGATCGCCGCCGTGCGGCCCTTGCGGGTTGCGGTGCCCGTGCTGCTTCTGCGCCGGATTCCAGTGCGGCCCCGCGCTGGTGAAAGCGGGCCGATCGCAGCGGCCGACGCCATGAATATGCGCGCCATGCTGCCCCGACGGCAGCCCCGTCGCTTCGATCCGAAGCAAAATCGCGGTCGGCTCCTGGAACACGCGCACCGTGCCCAGCGCCGTTCCGTCCGAGCGTATCAGGCTGGCGGTCATCTGCGGCTGCTCGAAGGGCGCCAGCGTCTCGCACGCGGCAAGCGACAGCGGCAGCGCCGCTAGCATCAGTCGGGAAGGCCGCATCTCACTTCACTCCTTCGTTGCGCCATGCACCGTCAACGGCGCCGCCGCCCGAAGGCTCCCCCCACCTGCCGCTTATACTCGATCAGGTGGCGATTAGCCCATGCCCGCGCAGCGCCGTCAGGATCGCGCCGATCGCCGTGCGCGCCTGCGCGTCCACCACGGTCCCGCCAGCGGGCGCCGCAACCGCTGCGGCGCGCGTGCCGACCACCTTGTTGCCGCCCACGACGATCTCGCCGGCCCTTACGACGCCGATCTCCCAGCCGCCGCCGCGATAGACTGCTTGCACGCCCGAGCTGCGCATCAGCAGCGACATGCCCTCGACTGGCGGCAGGAACCGCCATCCTGCGTCGGAGTAGCTGGCGACCGAGCCGGCACGCCCCGCCCACGCGCCGCTCGGCGACGGTCCGACGATGTAGCAGGAGCCGGGCAGTGGAGCCGCAGGCGGAGTATCCGCTGGGTCCCCTTCCACCGCTCCGGCGAGCAGCGAGTCGATCCCTTGCAACGCTTCGTTATGGGTGAACTCCTTCTGGGCCTGGCCCGGGATGAGGTGCGGCAGGCCAAGGCGCGGCGTTGCGGACATCGAATTCTCCTACGAAAGCGAAATGGTCATGGATGCAGAGCGCGAGACGGCGAAGTCGCCGATTTGCACGACCGAAATGCTGGCAGTCGCAGAGCCGAGACCCGCAACCGCCGCACTGCCGAACTGCGCGCGCGGTTCGTCGGTCTCGACTTCGAGCACGGTCGCCCCGGCCGCAATTCGAACGCGGTAAAACTCGCGGCTTTCGCCCAAGGGCGCATCGACGCCGTCGCTCCATGCCCAGCCGAGGCGGCTGCGCCTCACCCACCGCACGTTCAGCTCTCCGCCCGCGCCAAGCGTCGCCTGCAGATGCACCGGCGCGGGCGGCCTCAGGCTTTCACCTTTGCTAACTCGCGACGTCGACGTGCCTTCGCCGTCACCGACGCCGTAAGCCGTAACTTGGACCTCGGTCCCGCTCGTCCCCGGCGGCAAGCTGATCGCGCGAATGGAACTCGGCGACATCAGGACGAATGGCTCGCCGACTTCATGTGAGCTCGCAGCCCATTCGGTCCCGCGCCGCCCGCGCAACAGCCGCTGCAGCCGGAAGCGCTTGGGAGCGACAGCAACCGCCGACCCGAACTGCACAAGTTCGCCGCCGATGAGAGCAAGATTGGCGCCGTTCGCCAGCGCCGCATCGTCGCAGCTGACGAGCCATTGGTCCTCGTGCGCCAACTCCACTTCGACACTGCTCTTGAGGTCGAGCAGTGCCGACCCGCCCGGCGAAAGTTGCGATACCGTCGTGCCCATCACGGCTTCCAAAGCCGCGGTGCGCCCGCCTGAAATCGCTCCGGCGACCGCAATCTCGATCGGCACCGACCTCCACCCGCCGCTGCTGCTCGCGGCGGCGAGGTGAAGAGCCGGAACGCCGGCCGCGCCCGTTCCCAGGTCGGGCAGCTCCATCAGCTCAAGCCGCGTCGGCCCGGCGACTAGGTCCTTTGCCCCGGCCCCGCGGCCAGGCGCCGCCGGCAACTGCGAAACGGCCGCCCACGCGCGCCGCGCTTCGACGACGGTGACGAAGGACTCAAGGGTGACCCGGTCGATCGACCACCGACAATTGCTCCCGGGCAATCTCACCTGCGACCCCGGCGACAAACCGGCGCGCAGCGGCGGCAGGCGCAATGTTAGCGTCTCGCGCTGCGTCCATCGCCGCGCCAGCGCACTCTCCGCCAGCCCCTTGGCGGCTGAAGTCGGCACTACCGCCGGCAACTCGATCTGTTCGTTCGTGCCCGCCGCGCTCGCTGACGCCTGCGCTTGGCTAGTCTGATAATCCCGCGCCTGCTCGTAGTAAGTGAGCGTCAATCGCGACGGCAACGCGCGCGAAGGCGCTTGCGCTTTCGCCACCCGGGCCGTCCCGTTCGTACCGGCCGCGCACCCAAGCTCCTTTTCCTCAAGGTCGGCCAAAGTCGCGACCTCGACCGAGTGCAAAGCACCGCCTTCATCCACCAGTTGCACGCCGAAACTCTCGATCAGCGGCTGCAGGGCCGCCTGGATGCTCGGCCCATGCGCGGCATATCCGTTGACGCTCGCGCCGTTTGCGCAGACGATCGCGCCGCCGCTCGCACTCGTGAGCACCTGCCCCAGCGACGGCGCGGCTTCATCGGCCACCAATTCGAACGTGATGAACGGAATGCGATTACCGTACTCGGCCAGTTCCAGATCCTCGAACAGCGCCAGCGCCAGCCCGCGATAGGCAGGCGTGACATCGATACCCTCAATGGAGCCGATCAGCGGGTCGATCGGTTGGTCCTCGCGCCCCTGGTAGAAGCGGAAACCCGTCTTCACCTTGAAGTCGCCCTCGGCCCCGCGCAGCAGCTTGCCGTCCGCCCAGATACGACCGATCCGGCTGGCAACGCGCGAAGACAGCGCCACGGCGAAGCTCGCCAAATAGCTGTAGACAATCAACTCCGGCTGGCCCTTCGCCCCGCTTTGGGTCTCGCCGCTCTCTTTGACGTCGTCGGCCCACACGACCGATCCCGCGACCCGCATCGTCCCGAACATTTGCGGGATTGGCGATCCATAGGTGGACGTCTGCACGTTGAGATCACCAAGTCGCGGCCCCTGGCGCGCGTCCGGCGCGAAGATCTGCTGGTCGATCGCCTGACCGAGCAGGCTTCCGATCGCGCCGCCGACCGGCCCGCCAAGCGCGGTGCCGACGGTGCTGAGAATCAACGTGGCCATTGCAGCTCCTTGCGCGGTGGCCGCGAGCGCCGCCGGTACATTGCGATCACCGGCCAGCGCGGCGCGCCCGGTGTCTCCACCACCTTTCGCAGCCCGGCGTCGGCGTGGATGAAGCCTGCGTCGCTCTTCACTGCCAGGTGGAACTGGTCGGCCGCCGCCCGGAGCAGCAGCAGGTCGCCACTGCGCAACTGCCGCATCGAAATCCTCCGGAAATACACCAGCAAGCCACTCTTCAGCTCACCGCCATGGTCGCCACGAAACAAATAATCCGCGCGCGCAGCGTCCGCCGCGATGCCGAAGGTTTCGAGGACAACGCCGAGGCAGTCGAGCCCCGTGCGGGCATTCCTCCCCTGCGGCCTGAAGCGGCACCCGACCAGTGCCTTCGCCCGATCTGCGTGTGGGATCTTCACCCCTATGCTCCCGGGTAACGCGTCAGCAGATCGTTGCCGGGCAGGTGAGGTTCTCCCCGAAAGTTCACCGCGTTGCCGAACCGCGTCCGGCAAGTCTCGAAGCGCTTGTCGCACCCCTCGCGCACCTCGACCACGCAGCCCGGCTCAACGTCGGCGCGGGGCAAATCGCGAACACTGACCTGACCGCCGCTCACCGCCAATACGATTGTCGAAAGCCCGCAATTGGCGCCGGACAGATATCTCAGCCGCCCGAACAGGTAACGCTCGTCCACTTCGCGATCGAGCAGGAGCGCACCGCTGTCCTCGGCGAGCACCTGCGCCCGGACCGTTCGTCCGGCAAGATCCACCCGGCAGCTTTTGTCACCCAGCTGAGCGCGGCATTCCGGACTGGTGCTGGGACAGACTGCCCCCGCCAGTCGGCTCGCTGCGCCCATAAGCTCGACCGAGAAGGAGTCGCCGTCGGTGGACACCTCCCCGAGTTCTCCATCCACCAGCGCGATGCTCTCTCCCGCAGGAGCGCTCCAGTCGGCCGCGATCAGCCGAAGCCGAGACTGATCCCACCGCCCGAGCGTTAGGTCCTGCTCGGTCAGCGCATCGGTTCGCAGCGCTCCCGCGACTTCGCCCGATGTGGGCTCCACGCCCGCACTCTTGCTGATCGCGGACGGAAGCATGCCCGCTTCTGCTCGGTACTGGACTCCGCCATGGAGCAGGTCCTGATCATGGCTCGTCAGTGCAAGTCCGGCACCGTCGCTGCGCTCGATCCGCCAGCAAAGTGCCAAAGTTGAAATGCTCGTCGGCGCTCCGCTCATCATTATCCCTCCCGAATTTCGATCAGGCCGACACTCGGAGTTTCGCCCGCGAGAAAGGTGGCGCGGTTCACTTCGAGCCGGTCGTCGGCAAAGCGCACCGGCACGTCGAACAGAAAGCCTGCGGTGACGCTGGCTCCCGCTGCCGGCGCATCCGCGAAATCGACCGCGCCCCTCGCCACCAGCGACCAGCCGCCCACCTGCTCCAGGCCGTCGACGGCGACTCGCACCGTTCCGGCTATGGGCCGCGTGATCTGCCTCACCTCGCCATCGCCGTATCGCTTGCAGAGCTGAAACTGCGTTCGCGATCCGTCACCTGTGCCGATTGCCTGATCGGTCGGCGTCGGCGCCTGGCTCATCGCGTTGGAGCTGTAATCGTAGGAGTCCCTGAACCGGAACCCGACCGCCGGACCCCGCCGCGCCCGGAAGAAGGCGATCAGCGTCTCCAGATCTGCATCGCCGCGAATGCCCGGACCGGCGTCAAAACTGAGCCTGGCCTGCTGCCAGTTGACGTTGCGATACTCGTGGCCGCCAGCGCTGGTGACCACATTGGTCGAAAACGCAGGCGACACGCTCGCCTCGGCGCCGATCTCGATCGGAAACAATACGTCCTCAAAGGGCTCCACCGCTACCTCCTCCCCAAACAGCGTCAGCCCGTCGCGCAGCACTTGCGGGAGCGCCCACAGAAACACCTCGGCGACCCCGCGCCGCCGCGCGTCGCCGGCTGCCGCGATCACTTCGCTCCACAGTTCGCGTTCCGGCGCGGTCGGCACGAAGCCCGACAGATAATGCTGCTCTGATATGGGGTAGCCGAGCCGCGCGTCCGCGTCGGCCCAGGCGGCAAGGCGCAGCGCCTGCTTGCCCGCCGTCACCCACTCATAATCCTCGAGCTGCAGCACATCGAAGGCGGGCCGCGCCCAGCCGACCGGCATATTTGCCCGCTTCAGCTCGGGCGCTTCCGGATCGAGGATTGACGGCAGATAGGCGAGCAGCAAAGTCTCGGTTGAAGCATCCGCTGCCTTGGCCGCAGCGGCAACCCTGTTGGTGGCCGCCGAAAGCAGTGCTCCCGCTTGTTCCAGAAGCGCCAGCTGGGCGCCGGACAGCGGTCCCCGCACGTCCGCGATCTCGACCGGACTGCCCCCGAACGCTGCCTTCGCGACAGCATCGTAGATGCAGATGCCGCCGGCCGCGGTGACCCACCACCACGGCTCTCCGACCTGCACCCGCGGCCGAATTCCCGCCTCGACGGAAATCTCGACCAGCGCTTCGGCGACGCTGACGAGGTAATCGACCGCCGCACTGCTCGCGGGAGAAACCAGCGCCGATGGCGGCGAGTAACCGGTCGCCGCCGCCGTCCCGTCGAATGCCCGCTGCTTCCACGGCTCCGGGCAGAACATGTCGAGGATCTCGAACGACAACGACCAGATCATTTCGAAACCGCGCGCTGCCGCGGCGCGAGCGAAACCGCGGTGCCATTCCAGCGCTGCGCGATTGAACGTCCGCGACGGATCGAGCTTTCCCGCGCCGTCCAGCGCGAAATAATGGCTCATCCCAACATAGTGGTTGATGATCTTGCGATAGCCGAGGCGCTCGATCGCTTCGACCGTCCGCTCCGGCGACAAATTGTACATGTCGTCATAGGCAGTCGCGATCCGCAGCCCATGCTCCGGCACGACCGCATCGCGAAGCTTGAGCACGCTTCCCGCGCCGTCGCAGCGAAGATCGCTGATCGTCACCCGCGCCTGCGCCGGAGCGCTCCGAAGCTCCTGCGACCCCTCGACATAGTCTGGCGGCACCAGGCTGATGAACATCCGCTCGATCGCCTGAGGATGCACCGGGTCGGCATCGGCCGGCAGTTCAAACCCGCCAACCATCGCATCGAAGTCCAGCGTCACTAGCGCGTCGTGCGACGTTCCCTGTGCGTAGTTCCACAGCCGAACGAACCACGACTTTTCCGCGCCGCTGGCATCCTTCCCTTCGATCGTCAGCGTCGGCCCGTTGACGGCATCGAGCCCCGCCATGCCCGTCGCCTGCCACCGAAAGCTCAACACGCACCCCGAATAATCTCGGCTGGTTTGGCGTGCGTGCGCCGGATGCGCGCGTCTGTCCTCGCTCTCGTAGATCAAGCCGACCAGGTCGCCCTTGCGCAGGAATTCCACCTCGATGGTCATTCCTCGCCTGTCGTCGGCCGTGACCGTGCTTGCCACCGTTCCGCGCGGAAAGTCGACGGTCCAGAGGAGTGCATCGAAGCGCTTCACGTGATCGGTAACGATCGGCGCATCGGCGCTGGTGAACCAGTGCCTCATGCGCGTTCCGATCGCAGTGCGGATCGGATTGCCCGTGCCATCTGGCGCGAAGATTGGCGAAGCAGCTGAGGCTCGCTTCCCGCCGGCGCGTTGACCGCAACCGACACCCGCACGTCGCGTGGCCGAGGCGCCCCAGTCTCGATCCGCCCGCCGCTCGACGGAACGAACAATTCCGGGCCCCGCTCGCCGACCATATAGGCACGCCCCGCGCTCACCGGCCCGCCCGTGGCGCGTCCCGGCGCTCCGACGAGGCCGCTGACCAGGCTGGCAATGCCGTTGAGGAGACCGGCGCCCACGCCCGCTCCTGGCCCGCCCGTTTTGAACAGGCCGCGCAGCGAAGCGGAAGCGATCTCCGCCATCGCGCTCAACGCCACTCTCTTGAGATCGTCGAAGCCGAACTTGCCGGTCATGATCGCGCGGCTCAGCGAGTTCTCGATCAGCTTGCCCGCGCGCCCCACGCCTTGCACCAGCGGCCCTTCCAGCTCGCCGCGCATGGTCGAAACGTCGCGCGCGAACGCAGCCGTGTCCGCGCGAACGCTGATCACCAGCCGCTCGATTTCCTCGTCCATCGTTGTTCCTATCCGTCTGGAAACAGCCGCCGAAGCGCCTCGATCGTCGCACCATCGGGCGGCGCGTCATGCCCGGCATTCGGCTGAAGCATCAGCGCAAGCTCGGCCGGTGTCGCGTCCCAGAATTC
>JALYPM010000165.1 GCA_030856365.1 Pseudomonadota bacterium | reverse complement strand
CACTGGCGCCGAAGCACCCCGCCCCGTCGCTCCAAGCTGAACGGCGCCTTTCAAATGCGGAAATACCATCAGAGAAAATGCAATATGGTTGAAACCAAGTCATTGAAAGAGCTTGATGAACACCCGTTCAGGCAAGCTGGGCCAACCGTGCGAAAGTCTCGACGTCGCTGTCGTCGTGGTACAACCCGATGCCGATACGCAGCACGTCACCGCGAACGTCAACGATGCAGTTGCGGGCCTTCAACTGCGCGCACCAGCGTTGCGCGCTTGGGCTGTGAAATGCGAGAAATCGCGCCTGCGCCGCTTCCCCCGGCGGGTTGAGCAGCTCGGCCTCTGCAAATGCGGTTTGCCCGATCGCAGCCAGGAACTGCCGCTGAAGCCCTGCCACGTAGGCCGAGATGCGCGCGGTGGTCAGACCGTTTTCGGCCAGCATGCACCGGACGGCGTTGAATCGGTACAGTCCCGACGCATCGAACGTCGCCCCCATGAACCGCATCGCGTCCGGCGAGTAGCCGACCATGCCCGGCGGCAATGTCAGGTCGTCGAACTCCGCGAACCAGCCGGTAACCGGCGGCCGCGGCCCGAACCCGGGCGGGGCGTGGAGGAAGCCGACGCCCTCGCCCGCCATGGCATATTTGTAGCCACCGCCAAGATAGAAGGCCGAGCCCGGCGGATCGCCGGCGAACGGCCGGTCGAGCGCACAAAAGGCGTGATAGCCGTCGATCACCACCCACGGGCCGTTCGGGCTGCCGAGCCGAGCGACCTCCTCGACGCGATCGAAGACGAGTCCGCTGCCGAACAGCACCTGGCTGACGAGGATCAGGTCGTGATCGCCGGCGGCCGCCGCATCCACAAAGCGCTGCGAGAAACTTTCTGCGGGTTCGACCGGGATCGTGTCGAGGTGGAGCCATCCATCCTCGGTCCAGCGCGCAAATTGCCGCCGGGCGCTGTGGAACTCGCCGTCGCTGGTCAGCACGCGCAGCTGGTCCGATCGACGCGGGCAGGCGGAAACGAGGCGGATGATGAAATCGTGCGTGTTGGTCGCGAACACGACGGCGTCGGGCATTCCCGTGCCCAGCTCGGCGGCGACATGGCGCTGTGCTTCGGGCCAGACCTCGCCCATGACGACATCCCACTTGCGGTCGGCCAGCCGGGCTGCGTCCTCCCAGCATTGCACCTGCCCCTCGAAGCTGGCGTCCGGCCACAGATGATGACTGTGAGCGGCGAGATGCAGGCGCTCGGGAGCGGCGCCCAGGCTTTTTGAGAACAGCGGCTTGAAGGTCACAGGTCCGTTCTCATCGACCACAGTTCGGGAAAAGCGCGCTTCGACAGGGTCGAGCGCAGATAAGAGGCGCCTGCCGACCCGCCGGTGCCGGTCTTGTTGCCGATGATCCGCTCGACCGTCAGCACATGCTTGTGTCGCCAGGACGCGAGTGCATCGTCGAGGTCGATCAGTTTTTCAGCAAGCTGGTAAAGCTCGAACCAGCGCTCGGCGTCGCGGTAGACCTGCAACCAAGCGGCCGCGACTGCAGCCTCGGAACGGTCGTCAAGGTCGAGACCAGCGCGCTCCAGCGCTGCATGCGCCGCGTCGCGAAGGCTAGGCTCGGCTAGCGCCGCCGTCAGCCGGGCGCGTGCATCGCTGCCTTGCGGATAATGATCGAGGAATCCGGGATCGCGAATGCCGAGCCGATACTCGACCTCGCGGAACTGTGCCGACTGAAAGCCCGAGGAGGTGCCGAGCACCTGGCGAAACTTGCCGTAGTCGACAGGAGTAAGCGTCGCGAGCACGTCCCACGAGAGCGTCATCACGTCCTGGATGCGGTTGACTCGGGCCATGGCCTTGTAGGCCGGGGCGAAATGATCTTGCTGGACCAGCCTGATGGCAAGCTTCAGCTCATGAAGCATCTGCTTCAGCCAGAGCTCCTTGGTCTGGTGGATGACGATGAACAGCATTTCATCGTGCAGATCCGACAGCGGCCGCTGCGCCGCGAGCAAATCGTCCAGCCGAAGATAGTCGGCATAGGTAATGCCGGCGGGGGTTGCGGTCATGCCCCTCGCCTAGACCAAAGGCGCTAGCGGCAAAAGCCGCCGCGCCGCTGCAATGCTATTGCCCGCCTGGCTGAGACTGTGCGGCGCCCACGCCGGTGCCGACCGCGCCGACGTTGCCGAACAACTCTTCAAAGAAGCCGCGCTGACGGCCCAGGGTCGGGGTGCGCTTGTTGGTCGGATTGACGGAGGCGATCAGCGTTTTGTCCGTTTCCCGTACCGAAGCGACATTCCCCGCCTGGTCGAAGCGGACATGAAGCACCGTCTGATCGGTCACCCTCGGCTTGCGGAACGCATAGGTCGAGGTGTCGCGGCCGACATAATACCAGTCGTTGGCATCGAATTGTCCGGTAAAAGTCGGTCGGCCGAGCGTGTTCTCCACACTCGTCTTGTTGTCCACGCCGACCTGCACCGCCGTCTTGAGGGCATCGTCGAACACATAGCCGCGGTGATCGCGCACCCCGGTGCATGCCCCGAGCAGGGCAACGCCCACGAGCGCCGTCGCCATCTTGAACACCGCAGAATGCATGATTGAAACCTCTCTTCGGCCACTCGCGCTTGCGTAGCGAGCGCGCCGCCTCAATATGCGCTGGGCCATGCCGCGTGCAAGCCTTGACGCGGACCCTTGCCAGGAACCCTTATGCTCCGCCGCCTGTTCGCCAGATTAACGGAACGCGCCGATCGCGGAGCCGCATTGTTCGAGGCGCTGGTCGACGAAGCTCGCAAACCGCACTGGTTTGTCGAGGGCGCGGTGCCGGATTCGGTCGACGGGCGCTTCGCAATGCTTGCAACGGTGGTGGCGCTTGCGACGGTTCGGCTGGAGAGTGTCAGCGACGACACCCGGCTTGCCAGCGTTGCGCTGACCGAGCGGTTCATCGCCGCCATGGACGCCGAGCATCGCCAGATGGGCGTCAGCGATCCCGCAATCGGAAAGACGGTTCGAAAGCTGGTCGGCGCGCTTGCTCGCCGGGTGGCGCTTTGGCGCGACAGTGGCAGCGGCGAAGCTTGGCGCGAGACGACCGCGCGAAGCGTTTATGGCGACGGGCCGGTAAGCAGGTTCGCACTCGGTCACACAGCATCGAAGCTCGCGCTGCTGAAGGAGCGGCTGGCGACGGCCTCTGACGCCGACCTGATCGAAGGGAGTATATGATGAACGAATTCGCCAGGCGGCTGCGGCTCGACCAGATCCGGGATGGCGATCGTCTCGATCTCTTTTCCGGTGAGGCCGAGCGACAGGCCATCGCGGAGCGCCTTGGCCTGCAGCGTCTCGACCGGTTGGAGGCGCATGCCGCCCTTTCCCGTACCGGCGACATTATCCGCGCCCACGGACGCCTTCACGCCTCGCTTGAACAGAGCTGCGTCGTCACCGGCGAGCCGGTGGCCGCCCATGTCGACGAGGCTTTTGAAATTCTGTTCATGCCGCCGCCGCAAGACAGCAAGCCCGATGAGGAGGTCGAGCTCGGAGCGGAAGATTGCGACGTCGTCTTCCATGACGGTGCCGCGATCGACATCGGGGACGCCATTGCGGATACGCTAGCGCTCAGCATCGACCCCTATCCGCGAAGCGCGGGCGCCGAAGCGACGCTGAAAGAAGCGGGTGTCCTGAGTGAGGCCGAGGCGGGTCCGTTCGCGGCGCTCGCCAAGCTCAAGCGGAACGACAGCGCGGGCGGCTGATCCCTAGAAGGGAACGTCGTCGTCCAGATCGCTGTCGAACGCTGCCGGCTTGGGCCGCGACTGCGGACGCGAATCGCCGCCGCCGCCCCCGCCGCCACTGTCGCCGAAGTCACGGCCTCCACCGCCGCCTTCACGGCTGTCGAGCAGGACCATCGAGCTGTTGAAGTTGCGCAGCACGACGTCCGTCGAATAGCGGTCGTTGCCCTGCGGATCCTGCCACTTGCGGGTTTCGAGCTGTCCTTCGAGATAGACTTTCGAGCCCTTGCGCAAGAATTGCTCGGCGACCCGGATCAGGCCTTCGCTGAAGATCGAGACATTGTGCCACTCGGTCTTTTCCTTGCGCTCGCCCGAATTGCGGTCCTTCCAACTTTCCGAGGTCGCGACGGAGAAGCTGACGACCTTGCCGCCGTTCTGGAACGAGCGTGATTCGGGGTCCTTGCCCAGATTGCCGACCAGGATCACCTTGTTCACGCCCGCCATGTCATTCTCCTTAACACCTGTTGGGCACCCTCCTAAGCGCTCGCGGCCCGCGCTGCCAAGCGTCATTCCGCGGCGAGCGGCTGCCTCTTCGGACGAGCAGCGGCGCGGAAGCCGACGGCGAGCGCAACGATCATCAGCAGCTGGGCGCCGATCGCTTCGGCCGTCGGAAGAATACCGAGCATGTCGATCCGTGGCACTCCGGCAAGCGGGGTAATCGGGAGGGTGCCAGCCTCCTGCAGCGCGCCGATCCCCTTGCCGATTAGCACGACCGCCAGGATGGCAATCAGGATCGCGCTCCAGCGGAAGAATTGGGTGATCGGCAGCGTCCGGCTGAGGCGAAGCATTGCATAAGCGATGACGGCAAGCAGCACGACCGCCGTAAGCGCGCCCGCAAGAATCGTGCCGCCGTTCCCCTCGTTCCACAGCGCCGCATAGAAGAGGATCGTCTCGAACGCCTCGCGATAGACGACGATGAAGGCGAGGCCGAACAGGAACCAGGCCGACCCGCGCGAAAGCGCGCCCTGCATCTTTTCGGCGATGTAGCGGCGCCATTCGTCGGCCTGCGCTTTGCCGTGCATCCACACGCCGACCGACAGCAGCACCAGCGCCGCTACCAGCGCACCGATGCCTTCGGTAATCTCGCGGCTCGCGCCGCTGATGTCGATCGCATAGGTGGCTGCTGCCCAAGTCGCGGCCCCGGCCACGAGAGCGGCGATCCACCCGCCATGGACGTAGCGAAGCGCCTCAGGCCGCTCGGCCTTGCGCAGGAAGGCGATCATCGCAATCACCACCAGCAGCGCCTCCAGCCCTTCCCGGAGCAGGATTGCGAAGGCGCCGAGGAAGGTGGCGACACTGCTTTCGGCCTCCGGAGCCAGGGCGGCCTCCGCTTCGTCGAGCAGCATTTCGGTCTCTCCGAGTTGCTGGCGCAGCTGCGATTCCGGGACACCGCGAACGATCGCCTGGCGGAAGCCGGCCATGGCCTGCTCGACGCGGGTCATCAGCCCGCCATTACGGGTTGCGAGCACCGCTTCGACCGGTTCGAATCCGTCGAGATAGGCGGATAGGGCGAGACGGTTGGCTTCCGAGCGGTCACCGCGCGCATAGGTCTCGAGGCTCTCCCGTAGCCGATTGCGGGCTAGCTGCAGCGAACTGTTGGCGCCCTGGCCCTGTGCCATCACCTGCGGATCCGTGCGCAAATAGGCGACGACCGCTGCGGCCTTGTCGGCGCCGATCTGCGCCTCAAGCTCCGCCGGAGTGAGAGCCACCAGTGCGGCGAGGTCCGGGATCAGCGCTCGCACTTGCGCATCGTCGCGCCAGATGCGCTCGCCCGCGGCGGCATCGCCATAGGCCAGCGCGCCACTGTAAAAGGCCAGCGCCCAGCGGTCCTCCTCGGGCAGCGCGGCGAAGCTTTGCATCGCCGTGCCCTCGAGGCCTTGGGTGATCACCTGGTAAAGGCCGAACACGCTGCGGTCGCGCGCGCGGTCCCGGTCGGCGAAGGCGATCGGGGGCGGATCGAGCTGCGCGAACTGGGGCGGCGGCCCTTCGCCCCTGGCGCCGTGGCAGGAGGCGCAATTTTGCGCATAGAGCGCTGCTGCGCGGCTAACGTCCGGCGCCTTTGCCGGAGCTAGCGGGACCGGGTAGGCGGCGAGCAGCCGCGCAGCGAGTGCCTTTGCCTGGCGCGCGACATCCCCGGGCGCCACCTTGCCGGCAATGGCGCTTCGGAGCGCCTTCGAATCCGCGATCAGTGCAGCCTTCTCGCCCTTGGCCGGGAGCGCGGCCAGCTTCGCATCGACGGTCGCGGAGAATTCGACCATCTCTTCATATTCAAGGGGGTTGATAATCTGGCCATCCGCAATCGCCTCGCGATAATCGACCGCGATATAGTCCAGCAGGCGCCAGCTGGTCTGGACCTCCTGTTCAGGGGTCGCAGCGTGGGCGGGAGCGGCAGCGCCGAGCCACGCCAGCCATATCATGAGAAGGGCCAAAGGCCGAAGCAGCAGATTTGCCATTTGCCGGGAATAGCAAGATGCGAATGATTATCAATATCGCGAAGCTAGCGCACCGGATAACGTAGCCGGCCGAGGAAGCGGGTGACGCTGAAGCGGCGGTCGGAGCCGCGCCACTGCGCCTTGAACTTCTCGAACTGCATGACGTCGTCGATGCGACGGTCGAGGAAGGCGGCGGTGTCGGTCCAGCCCTCGCTCTGGTCATCGAGCCACACCAGCAGAGTCGTGGCATAGACCGCGCCGAGCGTCATCCTTTTGGTATAATGATTGAAGTCGGTGTTGGTATCGCCGGCCAGCCGCCACATCTGGTCGGCGGTGCGCCAGCCGATTCGCAGGCTAAGCGGCAGGTTCTGCGGCATCGACAGTATGGCGGCGCCGCTGCGGACCGCTTCGCGCGCCGGGCCCATGATCTCCAGCCGGGTCCAGACGAGGGTGCGGATGCGCTCGCGAATCTTAAGCGCCAGCAGCTTCTCCGGCGGCAATCCCTGTTCGAGGGCGCGATCCACGCCCTGGATATAGGCGTCGACCATGCCGCCCCGATCCTTGGGCATTGCCAGCCGTGCCTGCGTCGGCTCGATGCCAAGCTGGGAGGCGGCATTCTCCACCGCCGCCTTCGACCAGCCGTCGAACACGGCGTTTTCGCCAACGATAAGGGCGAGCTGTTCGCGAAGCTGCGCAAGCGGGCTGAGGTCGGGATGTGTCTGGGCCACGCCCTTCAACTGGTCCGATCGGCCGAAGGTTGCAAGCCTCGGCCGGGCAGTCGAACCAGCACCAGCGCCACGGCGATGGCAGCCGTCCCCAGCCAGTCGAGCAGCGAAAGCGTCTCGCCATAGACTGCCCAGCCGATGAAGCCGGCGACGGCGGGCTGGGTCAGGAGCGCGAGCCCGACGACCAAGGGCGGGAGCGCTCCGATCGCATAGACGAGGAGCCCCTGGCCAAGCACCTGGCTGCTGAGCGCAAAGATCAGCAGCGGTGTCCAGTCGCGCGGCCACACCTGCTCGCCCAGGACCAGCGCTAGCGGAAGCAGCAAGGCGGCGCCGACCACCGTCGCCATCAACAGCAGCGGAATGGCCGCAAGCTCGCCCCGCGCCCGCTCGATTCCAATCAGATATCCGGTGTAGAGAAGGCCCGCCAGCAGGGCGAGAAGGTCACCTCGCAAATGACTTGCTGACAGCTCCGCGCTGCTGGCCATCAGCATTGCGGCTCCGGCCGCAGCAAGCAGCAGGGCCGCCGCTTGCATTGGGGAAGGCCAGCGCCGGACCAGCCACAGGCCCCAGGCCGCGAAGGCGAAGCTGGAGATGTTGCCGAACAGGGTCGCATTGCCGAGCTTTGTGAGCAGGATACCCGCATTCCAGGCGGCAAGATCCGCCGCGTAGAAGGCCGCGGCAATGGCAACGGTCACGGCGATGGCCCGGCGCGGGAGGCGGATCGGCTGGCCGATCAGCGGGGCAATCAACAGGAGAAAGGGGATAGCCAGTGCCAGCCGCCAGAAGCCGGTCGCCACCGGGCCGACATCCGCCAGCCTGACCAGCCATGGCCCGAAGGCCAGCGACGTCGACCCGACCAGCAGCGCGGCGAAGGCGAGAGGATGGGGTTTCGCAGGATTGTCGCTCAGTGCACGCTCCGTCGCTACTACCCGCGCTGGGCCGGGCAGTCGGGCTGGTGCCGCAAAAAGGAAGGAGGCCCGGACAAGGGCATCTATTCCAGGCGAGGATAGTCTTCAACTTGAGCGCTGCTCACTCGCCAAGTGCGGTCGGATGGGCAGCGGGGCGCGTTGCCGGATGATCGTCGCGGTGGTGGCGTCGCTGCCGGCATAGGTTCCGACACGACATTCTCGATATTCGCGCCGATCGTGTAATCGCTGCCGCGCATCAGCAGCACCATGTCCTTGCCGGCACGTGTTCACCCATGGCGGCGCGAACGGTCCCCTGGAACACGGTCAGCGTGTCCTCACCCGCAAGAAAGATGAGACCGTGAGTCCCGGCCGTGTTGACGATGTGAGTGTCGTTGCTGTTCGAGAAAAACGTGGTTGGCATGGTTGGGTCGGCATCGGCGACCCATCCCCGGTAACTCCGATTTTACCCGAGTCGCGGGCAGAACATACTCTCGTTTACGGGTCTGTTCTGACGCCGTGATCAGGAAGCCTTGCGATGATGCGGCGCAGTTGAGCGCTAGCGCACTGACTGCTGGAGGAAGCTTGGCGCGGCTCCGAAGCGTCGGCTGAGGTCGAGGAGGGCGAGCGCGGCGCTGGCCGCCCCGCCACCCTTATCGCCTTGAGCCGGATCGGCGCGGACGATCGCCTGCTGCTCGTCCTCGACGGTCAGGATTCCGTTGCCGACAGCGAACTTTTGCAGCGTCAGGTCCATCAAGCCTCGCGCGCTTTCGTTGGAGACGATCTCGAAATGATAAGTTTCGCCGCGGATGATCACGCCAAGCGCGACGAAGGCGCAATAGCGCCCGCTCATCGACGCCTGCGCAATGGCTCCCGGGATCTCAAGCGCACCGGGGACGGTGATCGTCTCATGTTCGTGGCTTGAAGCCTCGATCACGGCGCGTGCGCCGGCGAGCAACATGTTGTTGAGGTGCGGATAGAAACGCGCTTCGACGATCAGGACCCTTGCCATCAGGCGGCTCCCGTGATGGCTCGCTCGTCGACGATGGCGAGCCCATAGCCTGACAGGGCGACCGGCGAGTGGTGGGCGTTGGTCAGCAAAATCATTTCGTGGATGCCGAGTGCGGCGAGGATCTGGGCGCCGGTGCCGTAGCTTCGGAACGCATCGCCTTCGGCCGGCGGCTTGCCCGAGCGGAGGTCCGCCGCCCGCGACAGTGAGCCTGGCGCCGCGGCATGGAGTGCAACGACCACCCCGGAGCCTTCGGCCTCGATCATCCGCATCGCGCCCTGAAGCAGCCCGCCGCGCTCGCCCGCTTCGCCGAGCACGTCGGCGAACAGGTCGAGGCTGTGCATTCGCACCAGCACCGGCCGGTCAGGGTCGATCGCGCCATGGACCAGCGCCAGCTGCTCGGCTCCGCTGGCCTTGTCGCGGAACACTTGCGCCTGCCACTGGCCGCCGCTGGCCGCGGTGAACTGGGTTGACGCCACCGGCTCGACCATGTGGTCCTTCTTGAGCCGGTAGGCGATGAGGTCGCGGATGGTGCCGATCTTCAGGCCGTGGGTGCGGGCGAAGTCCATCAAATCATCGAGCCGCGCCATTGTCCCGTCTTCGCGCATGATCTCGCAGATTACGCCCGACGCGTTGAGGCCGGCGAGGCGAGCGACGTCGACCGCCGCCTCGGTGTGGCCGGCCCGGACCAGCACTCCGCCAGGGCGCGCCACGAGTGGGAAAACGTGTCCAGGCGAAACGATCGCATCCGCGCTCTGGGCGGCATCGATGGCAACGGCGATCGTCCGCGCGCGGTCGGCGGCGCTGATTCCGGTGGAGATGCCGTCGCGCGCTTCGATCGAGATGGTGAAGGCGGTCTCGTTGCGGCTGCGGTTGGCCTGCGCCATCGGCTGCAACCCGAGCTGGTCGACCCGCTCCCTGCTCAGCGCGAGACAGATGAGGCCGCGGCCGTGCCGGGCCATGAAGTTGATCGCGTCCGGGGTCGCCATCTGCGCCGGGATGATCAGGTCGCCTTCATTCTCGCGGTCGTCGTCGTCGACAAGAATGAACATGCGGCCGTTGCGAGCTTCGTTGATGATCGTTTCGGCCCCGACCAGCACTTCCGTGCTCCCCCGTTGAAGCAATTTCTCCAGTCGCGTCAGCGTGTCTGCGGTCGGGTTCCAGTCCGCCTGGCCCATCTTGCGCAGGCTGTTGGGGTGGAGTCCGGCGGCGCGGGCAAGGCCGGCTTTGCTGACTTCGCCGGTCTCGATGACCTGGTTCAGGCGGGCAATCAATTTGGTGCTCATCCACCGCCCATATCACATTACAATGTGATTAAAAGTAGGAACAGCGATGTTCCTACTGTGCGTGAGCGGACATCATACGGTTCAGATATCGCGCGATCACGTCGATCTCGACGTTCAATTGTCGTCCCGCTGCAATATCGCCCAGACTCGTCTGCTCGCCGGTATGCGGGATGATGTTGACGGTGAAGTGGCCGTCGTCGCGCACTTCATTGACCGTCAGTGATACGCCATCGATTGTGATTGATCCCTTAGCGGCGATCATCGGCGCAAGCTCGCGCGGCGCAGCGATGGTCACGCGCCTCGAACCGCCCTCATCCGCAGCTTCCTCTACCCGAGCGACGGCATCGACGTGGCCCGTAACAAAATGGCCGCCGAGCTCGTCGCCAACGCGCAGCGCCCGCTCGAGGTTGAGGCGTGCCCCCTCGGTCCATAGGTCCGGCGCGCTTCGGGCGAGGGTTTCGCGGCTGACGTCGACCGCGAACCAGTCATCACCCCTGTCGACGACGGTCAGGCAGACGCCCGAACAGGCGATCGACGCGCCAATATCGACGGTGGCGAGATCGTAGCCGCATCGAATTCGCAGGCGCAGGTCGCCCCGCTTCTCGGCACTGACGACGGTGCCGACGTCGGTGATGATCCCGGTGAACATGCGCGCCCGCTTAGGCCTCCCTCACTCGCTCGTAAATCTCGAGCCGGTCGGGGCCGAGCTGCTCGCCGGCTGCCCAGCGCCATCGGCCGTGCGAGTCGGCGATCGCATCGAGACCGATGTAGCCAAACGAGGATTTGCCTTCGCCGACGATGATCGGCGCACGGTAGATGAGGATGCGGTCGACCAGATCGGCGGAGAGGAAGGCCGTTGCGGTCGCCGATCCGCCTTCGACCAGCAGGTCGTTGACGTCATGAAGCCGGTGCACATCCTGCGGGGAATGAAGCGTTTCCCATCCGTCGACGGGCTCCCCCCGAGTGAGCAGGGCCCGCCTTGGCGAGCGCACCTCCAGGCCGGGGAGGCGGACATCCAGTCGCGGCCGGTCCGCCAGATAGGTACCGCGGCCGACCAGGATCATGTCGGAGCGGGCACGCTCCAGATGGACGTGAGCGCGGGCATCCTCGCCCGTGATCCATTTCGATTGGCCCGAGGGAAGCGCGATTTTGCCGTCGATCGACAGGGCGAGCTTGAGCGTGATGCGCGGCCGGCCGAGCCGGAGCCGAGTCAGCCATCCCCCGACAGACTCGGCGGCCGCATCCGCGCCCAGTCCGATCTCGACGGCGACTCCGGCATCGCGCAGGAGCTCGAACCCCTTGCCGGAAGTGCGCGGGTCCGGATCGTCGAGCGCCGCGACGACGCGGGCGGGCTGCGCCGCCACCAGAATGTCCGCACAGGCCGGGCCGCGCTCGCTTGGGTGGGCGCAGGGTTCCAGGGTCACGTAGACGGTCGCGCCGCGGACGCGCTCGCCTGCTTCCGCAAGCGCGACCGCTTCCGCGTGCGGCCGTCCGCCGGCTGCCGTGGCTCCACGGCCGATGATTTCTCCCTCAACGACGATCACGCAGCCGACATTGGGGTTAGGGGCAGTCGAGCCGCGTGCCGACTCGCCGAGCGCGATAGCTTTCCTCATGAAGGCGTCATCGCTGTTCAGAGGCCGAATTGGTCTTCCACCTTCTTGAACTGGCGCTGCCGCTCTAGCTGCGCCTCTTCCTTCTTGGCTTGGTCGATCTTCTGCTGGGCGATGATCTCTTCGTCGGTGCGGTTGGCGTTCCACTGCTCGGCATAGATGACCTGCGCGGGGGGCGCGGTGTTGATCTTCGAATCGACGAGGAACTCGATGATGATGATCGAGGTCGCGAGGATCGCCAGGGCGAGCGCGATCACCTGCTCGCGGCTACGCTGGCGCATGAACGCCATGAGGTCGGCGATGGCCGCACGCGGTCCAACGGGGCGGGGGAACCAGGACATGGTCCAAAGATAGGCCGTCGGCCCGCGCGCCGCCAGTGGCGTCAGTTGTCGAGCCGGAACTGGAGCGTGATCACGGTCGACGACGCGACCGCACGCCCTCCGTCCGTCGCGGGCTGATAGCGCCAGTGGGCGATGATGTGGCGGCGGCCGGCGCTTAGGAACGCCCTGTCGGCCGGGCCGACCGGGGCAACCGCGGTGACGCGGCCGCGCTCGTCAATGGTCAGGCGGAGCCGGAGCGATGCTTCCTCGTCGCGCTGCCGCTTTGCATCCGGATAGGGCGGCTCGACCATCGCAGCGGGCGTGATGAAGCGCGGGCCGGTGCGGACGGGCTCGGGGATCGGCAACGGCGGCTGCAGCGGAGACACAACCCCCGTCCCAATGATCGGCTCGCCCGGAGACGGACTGACGATCGGCCGGTCGACCACGGGGGAATCGTTGATCGGAATGGGGACGATGACCGGCATCCGGTCGATCGCTGAGTTGCTCGGGATCGTGTTCAGCGTGGGCTCCGGAGGGAAAGGAGCCGGCTCGGGCGGCAGCGGCACGAAGGTGACGTCGGTCGGTGGGCTGATGAAACGCGACGGCAGATCCATCTTCACGACCATTACGGCCGCGATAAGGGCGGCATGTCCGCCAACGATGAGCAGAAGCGCGCTAGGATGTTGATGCTTTTGCGCGAAAGCGGGAGTGGGAGCATAGGCCGACATGGATACCCTCCTCTTCGTTGATCCGTGAAATGTTACATCATCACATGTCCAACGCAAGGAGAATTGTTTCGGTTCCTGATCGCGCTTGCCCGGTTGGGCCGTCGTCGCCTTCTCTTACTGCCGCCGCTTTATGCGACACTCAGCCACCCCGACTGGCGTCCACTCCCGCGGATGCGGCATCCGCGCTGGCGAGGCCTGCCGGAGGTCCGTTGCTGGCGCTGGTTGGAATGGACCGTCAGCGATACCGGCGCACGAAGCAGCCCGGCTTCGAGGGCTGGGCGGGAATCGATGCGTTTAGAACTTGAATGCGGTACCGACGTAAACGGCCTGGCTGTCGCGCCGTTCGTCGGCGACGGCGACGCGATCCTTGTCGACGCGATAGCGAACGCCGCCGGTAACCGCGATCCGCTTGGTCACCTTGTAGGCGCCGCCGACATCGAGCGAATAATTGTCGGGGTCGCGAAGCGCGGCGACGGCGCGATCCTCAGCACGATCGGCACCGACCGCGACTCGTCCAGTCAGGCGCTTGTTGACCGAGTAACTGACGCCGACAATCGCAGTCTCGCGGGCGGCGAGAGCCGGCGTTGCCGCGCGAGTCTTCGCGACATCACCCGAAACGGCGAATCGCCTCCAGCCGACGGCCGCGCCGAGATTGTAGCTGGTCGGGTTGATCACGCTGACCGGCGAAGCGGAGCTGATATCGGCGACCTGAACCCGGCCCGGCGAAGCGGCGCGGGCACGAATCGCGACCCGTACTTGCGACGGGCGGCTCTTGGCGGCTGCGGGAGTGAATTTGAAGTCGCCCACCGACGGAACGCGGCCAGCGAAAGCGGCGGCAAGCCGCGGATCGGCGGCGGCGGGAGTGAAGGTCGAGATCGGGTCGAAGCTGAGCGACACGGCGGGGGCGCGGCGCTTCGATTCGCCGGCGGCCAGCGCGGGAGTCAGCACCAGCGCCACCGCGGAGACCGCGGCGAGCAGCTTTGCCGGATTCGAGCGCACCACCTTCAGCACAAAACAACTCCCTGTCGAAGGTCATATAGTCCAGCCCGCATGAAGGTTCCATGACATGGAATCGATTCGTTTCGGAGCTGTTGCAGACTCATCACTATCTGGGCTCCGCCGCGGCCTTGCGGCGTCAACACCAGCATCTATAACGCGCTGGAAACGCCATCCGAGCCGAGGAAAAATCAATGCCCCGCATCCACCCTGCCCTTGCCGCGCTCCTGGTCATTGCGGCGGTCGCGCCGGGCTGCGCCAGGAACCGGGACATTCCCAATACGCTGGCGCCGTCGCGGATGACCAGCATCGGCGTTAATGCCTACCTCTGGCGTGCAGCCGTGGACACCGTCTCCTTCGCACCGCTGCTTCAGGCCAACGCCAGCAGCGGAGTCATCATCACCGACTGGTATGCCAATCCCAGATCGCCGACGGAACGGGTCAAGCTCACCGTCAGCATCCTCGATCAGGAATTGCGCGCCGACGCGCTGCGCATCGCGGCATTGCGCCAGGTCAATCAGGGCGGGACCTGGGTCGACGCCCCGGTCAGCGCCGCCACCGTCCAGAAGCTGGAGGACATCATCCTCACCCGCGCCCGCGACCTGCGCCGCACCACTATCGCCGGCTAAGGGAAACCGCGCGAATGACCCGCCGCTTCGACCCGGCGGTTGCGGATCTCCGCTGGCAGCAACGGTGGGAGCAGGACCGATGCTTTGTTGCCGACAGCGGCAGCGCAAAGCCGAAAAGCTACGTCCTCGAGATGTTTCCCTACCCTTCGGGGCGCATCCACATGGGCCACGTCCGCAACTATACGATGGGCGACGTGCTGGCCCGCTATCGCCGGATGCAGGGCCACGAAGTGCTCCACCCGATGGGTTGGGACGCCTTCGGAATGCCGGCCGAGAATGCGGCGATGGAGCGCAAGGTCCACCCCGGCGCGTGGACCTGGGCCAATATCGCGACCATGCGCGATCAGCTCAAGCGGCTCGGCTTCGCGCTCGACTGGAGCCGCGAGCTGGCGACCTGCGATCCCAATTACTACGGGCATGAGCAGGCCCTCTTTCTCGATCTCTATGAGGCAGGGCTCGTTTACCGCAAGGAAAGCGAGGTCAATTGGGATCCGGTCGACTGCACCGTGCTCGCCAACGAGCAAGTGATCGATGGGCGGGGCTGGCGCTCGGGCGCTCCGGTCGAGCGGCGCAAGCTGTCGCAATGGTTCCTGAAGATCACCGACTTCGCCGAGGAGCTGCTCGAGGGCCTCGGCGCGCTCGACCAGTGGCCGGACAAGGTGCGGCTGATGCAGCAGAATTGGATCGGCAAGAGCCAAGGCATGCAGTTCCGCTTCCGGCTGGCGGAAGCGGTCGGCGGGACCGACCAGTTCGACGTCTTCACCACCCGTCCCGACACCATCTTCGGCGCAAGCTTCGTCGCCGTGGCGGCCGACCACCCGGTCGCGCTTGAGCTGGCGCAGAACAACCCCGAACTCGCCGCCTTCATCGCCGAATGCAAGAAGGGCGGCACCACCGCCGCCGAGCTGGAGACGCAGGAGAAGGAGGGCTTCGACACTGGCGCGAGGGCGCTGCACCCCCTCGATACGCGCTGGGAGCTGCCCGTCTTCGTCGCCAATTTCGTGCTGATGGATTACGGCACCGGCGCCCTGTTCGGAGTGCCGGCGCACGACCAGCGCGACTTCGAATTCGCGACCAGATACGGCCTCCCGATCCAGCGAGTGGTCGCGCCCAGTCTCGACGACGCGGCCCTGCCCGTCGGCACCGAAGCCGACCATGGCGACGGCGTGGTCGTCAATTCGCAGTTCCTCGACGGGCTCCGCGTCGCCGAGGCCAAGGCGGAAGTGATCCGCCGCGCCGAGGCCGACGGCTGGGGTAAGGGCACCATCCAGTATCGCCTTCGCGACTGGGGCGTCAGCCGCCAGCGCTACTGGGGCACGCCGATCCCGATCATCCACTGCGACAAGTGCGGCCCGGTTGGCGTCCCGCGCGAGCATCTGCCGGTGATCCTGCCCGACGACGTCAGCTTCGACCAGCCCGGCAATCCGCTCGACCGCCACCCGACCTGGCGCGAAATGCCCTGCCCGAAATGCGGCGGCGCGGCGCGGCGGGAGACCGACACGCTCGATACGTTCGTCAATTCGAGCTGGTACTTCATCCGGTTCGCCAGCCAGCCCGACGGCCAGCCGTTCGACCGTGTCGAAGCCGAAGCCTGGCTTCCAGTCGGCCAATATATCGGCGGAGTCGAACATGCGATCCTCCACTTGCTCTACGCCCGCTTCTGGACCCGCGCGCTGAAACGCATCGGCTGGATCGGCATCGACGAGCCGTTCAAGGGCCTATTCACGCAAGGGATGGTGACCCACGAGACCTATCGCTCGCCCGACGGCCGCTGGGTCGCCCCTGACGAGATCGACGTCCGTTCGGGCGGCGAACTGATCGAGCGCGCGAGCGGCGCATCGCTGGAGCGCGGCCGCGTCGAAAAAATGTCCAAGTCCAAGCGCAACACCATCGATCCGGAGCCGATCGTCGCCCGCTACGGCGCCGATGCGGTGCGCTGGTTCATGCTGTCGGACTCGCCGCCAGAGCGCGACCTCGAATGGTCGGAGAGCGGGATCGAGGGCGCGGCCCGCTTCGTGCATCGGGTGTGGAAGCTGGCCACCGCGCAGCACGAGCAGGACGGCGACGCCGACCGCGCGCTTCAGAAGAAGCTTCACCGCACCGTTGCCGCGGTCGGCGAGGCGATCGACGCCTTGCAGTTCAACAAGGCCGTCGCCCAGCTCTACGAACTGGTCAGCGCGATCGAAAAGGCCGCCCCTTCGCCGACCCGCGCTGCCGCCGTGCACACTTTGGTCAAGCTGATCGCACCGATGGCGCCGCATCTCGCCGAGGAGGCGTGGACGGAGCTTGGCGGCGAAGGGCTGGTGACCGAGGCGGACTGGCCAATGTTCGATCCGGCGCTGCTGATCGATGACGAGGTCACGCTGGCGGTGCAGGTCAACGGCAAGCTGCGCGACACGCTCCAGGTCGCGCGTGGCCTCCCCAGGGAGGAGGCGGAGGCACTGGCGCTGGCATCGGACAAGGTGAAACGGCAGCTCGCCGGGGCACCCCCGCGCAAGGTGATTGTCGTCCCCGACCGTCTGGTCAATATCGTCGCATGATGCGCCTGCCCCTCCTCATCGCCGCGGCCGTGGCGCTATCGTCCTGCGGGCTTCGGCCGATGTACAGCGGCGGCACCGGCGGCGCGGTCGCGAGCACTCTCCGCACCGTCGATGTCGCGCCGATCCCGGGGCAGGTCGGATGGCTGATGTTCAACAAATTGAAGGAGCGCATCGGCGCGAGCGGCGAGGCTCCCGCCGAATATCGGCTCGAGGTGACCCTCGACGACAGCCTCACCGGCCTCGGCATCCGCGGCGATACATCGGTCACCCGCGAACGGCGGACGCTTCGCGCGCGCTACCGACTAGTCGAGCTGCAGACAGGAACGGTGGTGCTCGACGCCACTGCCGGTTCCGACGCGGGTATTGACGTGGTCAGCTCCGAATATGCAACCGTGGCGGCCGAGCAGACGGCGGCAGAGCGCCTGTCGGACGTCGTTTCCGACCAGATCGTCGCACGGCTGGCACTGTTCGCGAGCCGCACCCGCCGCCCATGAAGGCCGGCAAGTCGATCGGCGCGGCGCTCGATCGCCCGGACCCCAAGGTCCGCCTCTATCTTTTCTACGGGCAGGACGAGGCGCAGTCGCGGGCGCTGGCGATGCGGCTGCTCAAGGGCTTCGGCGCCGAACGGTTCGTGGTGGCGGCGTCCGCGGCCAAGGCGGATCCGGCGCTGATCGCCGACGAAGCCGGCGCGATGAGCCTGTTCGGTGGCAAGCGCGTGATCTGGATCGAGCCGGCGGGCGACGAAATCGCTGACGCGGCGCAGGCGCTGCTGGAGGCGGCGGCGTCGGAAAGCCCGGCGATTGCCATCGCCGGCGCGCTTCGGAAGACATCGGCGCTGGTCAAGCTCGCCGACGGGCACCCGCTGGCGCTGTCGCACATCGCCTACGTGCCCGAAGGCCGCGACGCCGAGGCGATGATCAACGAGTTGGCGCGGGCGGAGGGCCTTCGCCTTGCCGACGGCGTCGCCGGGCGGATCGCCGGCGCGGCGGGCAACGACCGGGCGATCGCGGGCCAGGAACTGGCCAAGCTCGCCCTCTATCTCGATGCGGCGCCGGATCGGCCGAGGCCACTCGACCATGACGCGCTCGACGCGGTCGGAGCTGCGATGCCCGAGGGCAATTTCCTGCGCCTCGCCGACATGGCGCTGGCGGGAGACCTCAACGGGCTGGGAGACTCGCTGTCGGCGCTGTCGCCCAAAGGCGCTGAAGCCGTTCCAGTGCTTCGCTCGCTGCAGCGCCGGCTGATCATGCTGGCCCCGCTGCGGGCCCGGGTGGAGGCCGGGCAGTCGCCGGATGCGGTCATGACGTCGATGGGCAACGCGCTGTTCTGGAAGGACAAACCGCTGGTCGGCCAGATGTTGAAGCTTTGGGATGCCGCCGGCCTCACCCGCGTGGCCGATCGCGCCGGCAGGCTGGAGCGGGAGTTGATGTTCAGCGCGGTGCCCAAGTCGGAAGCGCTCGGCGAGGAGTTGGTCGCCATCGCCATCCAGGCAAGGCGGCGCTAGCAGCCATCCTTGCAGGCTGCGCAAACCTAGATCGGCTCGCCGGACAGCCGCTGGCAGACCATGTCGAGCTGGTCGAGACTGGAATAGTGAAGCGTCACCGTCCCGCCGCTGCCACTGTGCGCGACTTTGACCCGCAGCCCGAGCATGTCGCCCAACTGCCGCTCGAGTGCGGCCAAATCAGCGTCGATCGGCTTCTCCCGTCGCGCCTCCGCCTCGGCAAAATGCGCACCGGCGCCCGGCTTGACCTTCTTCGCCAGCGCTTCCGTCTGGCGGACCGAAAGGTCGCGCGCAATCACCTGGCGGGAAAGCTCTTCCGGATCGGGCGCCGTCGCAATGGCCCGGGCATGACCCATGGTGAGATCGCCTCGCAATAGCGATTGCTTGACAGCTTCGGGAAGATCTAGCAGTCTCAGTAGGTTGGCGACATGGCTGCGGGACTTATGAACGATTTGTCCGACAGCATCCTGGGTGTGGCCATGCTGTGCGATCAGCTGCCGATAGGCCTCGGCCTCCTCGATCGCGTTCAAATCCTCGCGCTGGATATTTTCTATCAGCGCGACTTCGGCCGTAGTCGAATCATCGAAGTCGCGGACGATCGCAGGGATGGAATGAAGCTGCGCCCGCTGCGCCGCACGCCAGCGCCGCTCGCCGGCGATGATCTGATAGCCGTCGCCGCTGGGGCGGAGCAGAATCGGCTGGAGTACGCCGCGCTGGCGGATGGAGTCGGCCAGCTCGACGATCGCGTCCTCGGTGAACTGCACGCGCGGCTGGTTCGGATTCGGACGGATACGGCCAATTTCGATCTCGCGAACGCCGCCGGAGCGCGGGGCTCCCTCGCCCGCCTGCTGCACCTGCGGCTGATCGCCGAGCAGCGCGGAGAGACCGCGGCCGAGTCCCGGAGACTTGCTCATGCCGCCTCCGCCTGGCGCGGCAGCCGTCCGAGCAATTCGCGCGCCAACCGCACATAAGCGTCGGATCCTGCGCATTTGAGGTCGTAGATCAGTGCTGGCAGCCCGTGGCTAGGGGCTTCGGAAAGTCGAACATTGCGGGGCACTACCGTGTCGAACACCGCGCGGCCCAGGCAGGCGCGGACGTCCTCGGCCACCTGCGCCGACAGCCGGTTGCGGCGGTCGAACATGGTCAGGGCGACACCAAGGATCGCCAGATCCGGGTTGAAGGCAACGCGGATCCGCTCGACGGTCTGAAGCAGCTGGCTGAGCCCCTCGAGCGCGAAGAACTCGCACTGAAGCGGAACCAGCAGATGCTTGGCGGCCACCAGCGCATTGACGGTCAGCAGGCCGAGCGACGGCGGGCAGTCGATGAGGACAATGTCCCAACGACCCACCGGTGCGGTGTCGAACGCCCGCGAAAGCTTCCGAGCGCGATCAGCAAGCGCGACCAGTTCGACCTCGGCGCCCGACAGGTCCATTGTCGCGGGCAGCAGGTCGAGCCGCGGCACGCGCGTTGCGACCACGCTGTCGGCCAGCGCGGCATCGCCCATCAGCACGTCGTAACTGGAGCGCTCCCGCTGAGAATGACCGACGCCGACCCCGGTCGAGGCGTTCCCCTGGGGGTCGAGGTCAACCAGCAGCACCTTCCATCCGACTGCCGCGAGCGCCGTCGCAAGGTTGATCGTCGTCGTGGTCTTGCCCACGCCGCCCTTCTGATTGGCCACCGCAATGCGGATCATTTCTGTTTTGCCTTCACCCCTGTGGCGACGAGGATCTGCGATACCGCGTCGGTCACGCTGCGTTCCACGTGGAACACACCCTGCCACGACAGTTCCGTTTCGGCCAGTTCTGATTTGGCGCTGCGGCCCTTTGGAAGCACCCAAACGGTCTCTTCATGCGACAGATGGTGGGCCATGCCAAAAAGCCTGGGCAGGGCGGCCACCGCGCGGGCGGTGATCACGTCAAACTTGCCCTCAATCCGTTCGACCTTGGTGCGGCTGACAATGACGCGACCTTGCAGTCCCAGTTCACGGACGCACAGGGCGAGGAAGTCGGCCCGCAACCGACGCGGCTCCACGAGAAGCACGGGTCCTTCGACCAGAAGAGCAATCATTATACCGGGGAGTCCTGCGCCTGCGCCAACATCGACCCAAGATACCCCTGTGCTCGGCTCAAAACGCACAAGCTGCGCGCAGTCGAGAATATGCCTCTTCCAAAGCACAGGCAGTGTTTCACGTGAAACAAGATTCTGTTCAGCCGCACCCGCGCGAAGTATCCCACAATAGTCCTGCACTGCCTCGAACGTTTCACGTGAAACAGGACGACCAGCCGCAGACTCCAGCGTCTCGATCATGCCGCCCGGCGGCTAGCAGCTACGTAAAGGGCCGACAAAGCAGCGGGCGTGATCCCCGGCAGCCGTGATGCCTGGTCGAGGGTTTCAGGCCGGGCCATGCGCAGACGCTCGACCATTTCGTTGGAGAGCCCGGGCACCGCCGCAAAATCCATCGTGTCCGAAAGCCATATTTGCGAGTCGCGCCGCACGACTTCCCACTCGCGCTGCTGGCGATCGACATAAGGCGCGTACAGCGCGTCCGCCCTCCCTTCCTCGCTCGTCGCCCACGCGTTGCTTCCGCGAGCGCGGAGGTGCGCCTCAATCTGCTCATGGCGGCGGCGCCCCACGCAGCCCTTAGCAAGCGCGACCTCGCCGAGGCGGCTGGTGGCGTTGTCGGCGCGTAGCGACAGGCGATACTCGGCCCGCGCCGTCATCATCCGATAGGGTTCGCTGACGCCTTGCAGCGTGAGGTCGTCGATCATCACGCCGATGTAGCTGGTGCGGCGGTCGAAGCGAACCGGCTCCAGCGCAAGCGCATGCGCGGCGGCGTTGAGCCCGGCACACAGCCCCTGGGCGGCCGCCTCTTCGTAGCCGGTGGTGCCATTGATCTGCCCAGCGAGGAAAAGCCCGGCGAGGTCGCGTACCGCAAGGGTCGCATTCAGCCGCCGCGGATCGACATGCTCATATTCGACCGCATAGCCGGGGCGAACAATCTCCACGCGCTCGAGGCCCGCAATGCTGCGGAGGAAGGCGCTTTGAACAACAGCCGGCAGCGAAGTGGAAATGCCGTTAGGATAGACGAGCGGATCGCTCAGGCTTTCGGGCTCGAGGAAGATCTGGTGCCCGTCGCGGTCGCCGAAGCGCTTCACCTTGTCCTCAATCGAGGGGCAGTAACGTGGTCCCCGCCCCTCGATCGCGCCGGCGAACAAGGGCGAGCGATCGAAGGCGGCGCGGATGATGTCGTGGGTGTGCTCGCTGGTGCGGGTAATCGCGCAGGCCAGCTGAGGCCGACGCACGCCGTCATCGAGCGCGGACATTGTCCAGGGCTCGCGGTCGCTGGGTTGTTCCTGCAGGCGGCTCCAGTCGATGGTTCGCCCGTCGAGGCGCGGCGGCGTGCCAGTCTTGAGGCGTCCCTGGGCCAGACCGATCTCGCGCAATTGATGACCGAGCGCAACGGCAGCGCGCTCGCCCCTGCGCCCACCATCCTGAACCTCTTCGCCGACGAAGATGCGCGCTTCGAGAAACGTGCCGGTGGCGATGACCAGGGCGCGGCAGGGGATGAAACCGGCGCTGGTCTCGACCCCTGACACCACGCCGTTCTTCGTCCCGATGGCTAGCGCTTCAGCAACGACGGTCGCGACGCCGCTTACTCGCAGTAGTTCGGCCACCGCCTGGCGATAAAGTTGGCGATCTGCCTGCACGCGCGGGCCCTGCACCGCCGGCCCCTTGCTGCGATTCAGCATTCGCCGGTGAATCGACGAACGATCGGCTGCGCGGGCCATGAGTCCGTCGAAGACGTCGAGTTCGCGCACGAGATGGCCTTTGCCGACGCCGCCGATCGACGGGTTGCAGCTCATCTGGCCGACGTCCTCGGCGCGGAAGGTCAGCAGCCCAACCTGTGCGCCACGCCGCGCTGCCGCAGCCGCCGCTTCGCAGCCGGCATGACCGCCGCCAATGACCAGAACGTCGTACATTCGGCGGCCTCTAGCGCATTCGTACCCAGCAGTGAACGTGTTGCGATCGTTTCACGTGGAACAGCAATCTATTTCCCAAGGCAGAAACGACCGAACAGGGCATCGAGCACGTCTTCTATTCCGGCCTGCCCCGTCATCCGGTCGAACGCCGCCCGCGCCTGACGCAGATGCTCAGCGACCAGCACAATGTCCTCGGCCTCGCCGGCAGCCTCGAGGCCGGCGCGAGCGTCGGCCATCTCGGCCGCCTGCCGCCGGTTGAGCGCGATCATGCCCTCGGCAGGCAAAAGTCCGCGAGCCAGTTCTGTGATCCGGAGCAGCAGCTGTGGCAGTCCCGCTTCGGTCAAAGATGACACCCCGATCGACCCATCGGGAGCGACCGCCCGTTCGGCCAAATCGGCCCGAGAATGGACGAGGAGGAGCGCGACGTGTCCCGGTGCCTCATCCGGCTCGCCGAGCCATAGAAGCACGTCCGCCTGCGCGATCGCCGCTCGCGACCGCTCAACACCGATCCTCTCGACCGGGTCCCCGGTCCCGCGAACCCCCGCGGTATCGGTAAGCAAGAGCGGCAGTCCCTCAAACGCCAGGGGGACTTCAATCTGGTCACGGGTCGTGCCCGGCACCGGCGTGACAATGGCTCGCTCATAACCTGCTATTGCATTGAGAAGGCTCGACTTTCCTACGTTCGGCGGTCCAGCAATCACTACCCGCACGCCATCCCGCAGCGGCTCGGCCCGCGGCCTCGCCAACCACTCTCCGAGTTCCCGCGCCAAGGCCCCGCACTCGCCGGCTAATGCGGGGTCGGCCCCCTCATCATGTTCGTCAACATAATCGATCGCCGCCTCTGCCCGCGCGGAAAGGCCGAGCAGCTGCTGCTGCCACTGTTCGATCTGGCGCCGCAGCCCGCCCTCGGCGAGCGCCAGCGCCGCCCGGCGCTGCGATTCGGTTTCGGCTTCAATCAGGTCGGCGAGGCCTTCGGCCTCGGTGAGGTCGATGCGGCCATTCTCGAACGCTCGCCGGGTAAACTCGCCAGGCACAGCTGCGCGCAACCCGCCAAGAGCCGCCAGCGCCCCAAGGAGCGCATCGGCGACCGCGCGGCCTCCGTGAATGTGGAACTCGACTACATCTTCGCCGGTCGAACTCGCGGGGCCGTCAAACCGCAGCAGCAGGCCCCGGTCGATGATCGCGCCATCTGCGCCCCTGAAGGTCCGCAGCGTGGCCTGGCGGGGCGCTGGAAGCCCGCCAGCGAGCTGCCGAGCGGCCTCATGGGCGTGCGACCCGCTGACCCGGACGACGGCGATAGCTGCAGGCGGGCGGCCGTTGGCAAGGGCATAGATGGTGTCCACCGCCCGGACATGCCCAGCCCATGCCCCTCCCGCAAGCGGGTGGGAGAGATCAGCCGAACAGCTGTCCTAGCCCGACCTGCGGATCAATCCAGCCATCGTAGATCATCTTCACCGCGACATAGAGAATCACGACAAGGCCGACGTAGGCGATCCAGCGATAGCGCTCGATATATTTGGCGATGACGTTCGCGGCGAGGCCCATCAGCGCCACCGCAAAAATCAGGCCGACGATCAGGATGCCCGGATGGTCGCGCGCCGCACCGGCGACGGCGAGCACATTGTCCAGGCTCATCGACACGTCCGCGATGGCTACCGCCCAGACGGCGCCGCTGAAGCTCTTGGCCGAACGCAGGCCGCTATGCTCGTCGCCTTCGATCTCGGCGGACCCGGCGCTCTCGCCGGCGTGGCGAAGTTCGCGCCACATTTTCCACGCCACCCACAGGAGCAGAAGGCCGCCAACAAGGATCAGCCCGACAATCTGCAGCAGTTGGGTGACAACGAGCGCAAAGCCGATCCGCAGCACCAAAGCCGCAAGCACTCCGATGAGAATGACCTTGCGCCGTTGCTCGGGAGGAAGGCCGGCGGCCAACGCGCCGACGACGATCGCATTGTCACCCGCCAGCACGAGATCGATCATCAGCACCTGAAGGAAGGCCGAAAAGGCTGCGGGCTCGGTGATGTTGGAGAAATCGTGGACGATCGCATCCCACATGCCGGCCGGCCCGCCGAATCCGGCGGGAGCGCCATGCGCGGCGGCTGCCAACAGCAGGTCGATCATTCCAGCAGTTCCCCATTCGTCGCGACGTTAATCAATTAAAGCGGCAGGACCGCTTTGTGTTCCGCCATTCCTACTGGTTCATGCTCGCAAAGAAATCCTCGTTGGACTTGGCGTCCTTCATCTTGTCGAGCAGGAATTGCATCGCGTCCACGGTGCCCATCTGCATCAGGATGCGGCGGAGCACCCACATTTTCGACAGCACCGCCTGGTCGACCAGCAACTCTTCCTTACGCGTGCCGGACTTGCCGACGTCGAGCGACGGGAAGATGCGTTTGTCGGAAACCTTGCGGTCGAGCACGATTTCCGAATTGCCGGTGCCCTTGAACTCTTCGAAGATGACCTCGTCCATCTTGGATCCGGTGTCGATCAGCGCGGTGGCGATGATCGAGAGCGATCCGCCTTCCTCGATGTTGCGGGCGGCGCCAAAGAAGCGCTTCGGTCGCTGCAGCGCATTCGCGTCGACACCGCCGGTCAGCACCTTGCCGGAACTCGGCACGACTGTGTTGTAGGCGCGGCCGAGGCGGGTGATGGAGTCGAGCAGAATCACGACATCCTTCTTGTGCTCGACCAGCCGCTTGGCCTTTTCGATCACCATTTCGGCGACCTGGACGTGGCGCTGCGCCGGCTCGTCGAAGGTCGAGGACACCACCTCGCCCTTCACCGAGCGCTGCATGTCGGTGACTTCCTCCGGCCGCTCGTCGATCAGCAGGACGATCAAGAACACCTCGGGGTGATTGTCGGTGATCGCCTTGGCAATATTCTGCAGCAGCACGGTTTTGCCGGTGCGCGGCGGGGCGACGATCAGCGCGCGCTGGCCCTTGCCCTGCGGACTGACGATGTCGATGACGCGCGCGCTCTTGTCCTTCTGCGTGGGATCGGCGCTGTCGAGCGTCAATTTCTTGTCGGGATAGAGC
>JALYPM010000155.1 GCA_030856365.1 Pseudomonadota bacterium | reverse complement strand
GCCCAACCCCCGCCCGCCAGCACGCAAACAGCGAAGAGAGCCTGCTCAGGCGCCCAAACTCAGGCCGATCACGACACCCGAGTCACCTACGATCACCCTCGGAGCCTCAAGAATCGGATGTACGCCTCGACGAGCGACATGACATCGTCGAGCGTGCCGGGGATCTCAGCTTCGCTGTGGAAGAACTGATTCAGGTGTGTCGCGTCGGCGGCCTCACCACGGAAGCTCGGCATGAGGTAGTAGCAGCCAGGGGCATGCAGACGACACCCGTACTCGAGCATGAACTGCATGGAGTCCGCGAGGTACGTCCCGGTGCCCAGGAAGTTCACGCTCACGGGTGAGGAGTCGCTGCCGAGACCCAGCGGACTGGATATTGAGGACCTTCTGCTGTTTCCGGGGGTCATTCGGGTAGTGGTGGGCAGAGGCCGCCGAGGGTGAGCATGGCGAGGGCGATGAGGGCTTCGGGGGTGCGGAACCCGTACGCGCGGCGGGTGATCAACCGCAGCTGGGTGTTCACTTGCTCGATCCGTGCGTTGCTCAATCCGTGGCGGATCGCGGCCTCGATCCCGGGGCGCTGTTTGGTGATCGTCTTGGCGAGCTTGACGAACGGCGCGAGGCGACATCGTCGGGCCCAGGCGAGCCACGCGTCGAGCAGCTCGACCGCTTCCTCGTAGGTGACGCGGTAGATCTCTCGCAGCTGCTGGGAGATCAGGTAGGCGCGGTACAGCGGCTTGTTGGTCTGCTGGATCTGCGCGAGCTTGATTCGCTGGCGTTCGGTCAGCCGGTGGGCGTTCTTCCAGAGCACGAAGCGGGCGCCCTTGAGCTCCTTGGCTGCCTGCTTGTGGCCGGCGCGCCGCGCCTGGTTCCAGACCTCGCGGCGGATCTCGTCGAGCGCGTCGGTCGCGAGCGCGATCACGTGAAATGGATCCACGCAGCGGACCGCGTTGGGGCATCGCTCGGCGACCGCGCCGGCGATCGATTCGGCCATGTCGCAGGACACCAGCTCGATCTGCGCGCAGCGCTCTTTGCCGAGCAAATCGAGGAACTTCTCGACCGTCTTGCGGTCGCGGCCCGGCGCCGCCCAGACGAGCCGGCCGCTGTCGTGGTCGACGACGACCGTCAGGTAGCGATGGCCTCGTCGATGCGAGAAGTCGTCGATCCCGATGCGTTTGAGGCCGGCGAACAGGTCGCGTTGCATGATCGCCTCCTCGGCGACGCGCTCGCAGATCGCGCCGACCGTCCGCCAGGTCACGCGCATCAACTCGGCGACCGCCTTCTTGGACGTGTTGACCGCCAGCCAGCAGCACTGATCCTCAAACGCGATCGTGAACCGCGAGTCGTGCCGCGCCCACGGCACCGCGGCGACGACGACGCGATGCGCCTTGCAGTACACGCGCGGCGCGTCGGCCTCCAGATACGCCAACGTCGTCCCGAGATCCAATGCCCGCCAGCGCCGGCGTCCCTCGCCGCAATCTTCGCGCGGGCAGCGTCGCCCGCAGACACCGCAGCGGTGCTTCTCACGCGATTTCGGGCGGACCGACACGACGATCGTCTCGAGCTCGACGCGGACGTCCTCGACGACCGCCCGCTCGATCCCCAGCAGCATCTTCCATACGCTTCGCTGGCGCACGCCGCCACCGCCCTTTCAGCTCGGTTCCTGACCTTGAGAAGCCAGAACCGTAAGAGCACGGCGGCGTGCGCCCCCTTCCGCCTGCTCGTCAGGCGCCCCGCGCCCGACCTCATCGCCAACCAGCGCGGGCGGACGGCGCTGTCAAGCAGCGCAAACCCCCTGCAAAGCACCACAACGACTCGCGCACCCGGATCACGATCGAGGCGCTGCTTGACAGACGACGGCCGAACGCGCTACCCGCGCTCAGCCCTCAACCGACCCCCGGAAACAGCACAAGCGCCGCAAATCCGCGCGTTTCACCTCAACGCCCTCGCCAGCCAGGTCCCGCTCGCTGTTGACCTTGACACCACGCTCAGCGTGCTCTGCGACAGCATCTACCGCAAGTTCGCGCTGCGCCTCGACAACGG
>JALYPM010000142.1 GCA_030856365.1 Pseudomonadota bacterium | reverse complement strand
TCGAATACATCATCCCCGCTGCGTGCGCCGCTCCCACGCTTGCAATCGCACAGGCTTGCTAATTTGCCGACGCTGGCTCCGGACCTCGCAATTGGTCGCGGAGCATCTAGAGGCAACTAACTGAATCCGGTTAAGTTTTCAAACTGCGATCGCGTCAGCTAGTATCCTGTGCGTCGGCGTTTCACCCGAGGCAGACATTAGCGAGATGGCAGCCAGGTGATGCATGCTCCCTTTCACCGATTGTCCGTTCAAAGTGCCGCCGATCGATTGCGCGGTATCGCGGCCTAAGCGACGACGAAGAAATCGCTGGCGGTCAACGCGGCGCCGGCGGTGACGGTGGCGAACAGCACTGCCGCGCCCGCGCCGTTGCCGTCGGCGTCGTAGTAGATGCGGCCGGTAGCGCTGTCATAGAGCACGCGGTCGTTGGCATCCTGGGCCGTGCGGCCGAGCGCGAAGGACCCCGCCGACAGCGTGCCCAAGCCGGCGATGCCGCTGAAGATGGTCTGGTCCAGCAGGATCACATCGTCGGCGACGTTGAAGTCCATGATGGCATCGACGTTGCCGGCAAGCGCCGTATCAAAGATGAACTTGTCGAGGCCCGTTCCGCCGGTCAGCCGGTCGTTGCCGGCGCCGCCGTTAAGCTGGTCATTCCCCGCCCCCGCTACCAGCGTGTCGGCGCCGGCCAGACCGAACAAACGGTTGGCGGCGCCGTTGCCGGTGACGGCGTTGGCCAGCGCATTGCCAGTTCCGATCGACGCCGCAGTGCCGGTCAGGACCAGGCGCTCGACGTTCGCCGACAGCGTGTGCGAAACGCTGGAATAGACGAAATCGGTGCCCGCACCCGCGCCTTCGACGACTCGGTCGCCAGCGGAGTCGACGTAGTAAGTATCGTTGCCGGCGCCGCCGCTCATCGAGTCCGCGCCCGCCCGACCGTCAATGAGATTGTTGGCGGCGTTGCCAGTGATGACGTTGGCGAGCTCATTGCCGTAACCGCGGGTCGCCGCCGTGCCGGTGAGGACCAGCCGCTCGATGTTCGCGCCGAGGACATGCGTGACTGAACTGTAGACGAAGTCGGTGCCGCCGGTGGCGCTGACTTCGTAAGCGCGGTCCGATCCGTGATCGATATAATAAGTGTCGTTGCCGTTGCCGCCGAAGAGCTTGTCGGCCCCGCCTGCGCCATCCAAGCGGTCATTGCCGGAGCCGCCGCGGATGATGTTGGCAAGGCCGTTGCCGATCCCGGTGAACGAGCTGCTGCCGATATAGGTCAGGTTCTCGACAAAACCGGTCTCGTCGGTCGGAAGCCAGTAGCTGGAGGCGGTGGAATAGACGATATCCATACCTTCGCCGGCGTTCTCGTAGACATAATCGTCGACGCTATTCACATAATAGGAATCGTTGCCGAAACCGCCGACAAGATCATCGCCTCCGCCGCCGCCGTCGAGGGAGTCGTTGCCTTCAAAGCCGAAGAGGGCGTCGTAGCCGCTGCTGCCGATAAGCTGGTCGGCACCGCGGAGCATCTCGATAAACAAGCCGGCGAGATCATTTGTCTGAACATAATCGGTGAAAGCCTGGACGCTGATCGACGCGCTGGAAAATGTAAACAGAGCGCCGTCGAGGCTGTAGGTTCCTCCGGTGACAGTGCCGGTGGTGGGATAGCCGCCGGAATAGCCGCCGAAGCTGCCGGTCAGGCTCAGCTGCTCGATGATTCCGTCATATTGGTCGCGCAGGACGAATTGACTGGCGGTGCCGGTAATCACCTCAGCAAATTCGAAGAACTCCGCGAGCGAGCCTTCGGTGAGAAAAGTGAACATGTCGAACGGTGCATTGGCGACAAGACGAGCCATGAATCCCCCCCCGGGATGGGCCGCTCCGCCCAATGCGAATCGGCAATAGACTTTCGCTTTAACGGATATTTAGCGGATGAAAACGGGCACCAGAAGGCTAATCGGCCGCTAACCGTCTCCCGCACCTGAAGGCCGATGCTTCAAACTTCCTTCACCCTTTACCGGCAAAGCTGCCCGCCATGGCATGTGAGGGAATTCCGCGGAACAGCTTCCGCTCGGCCGTGCTGGGCTTCGAGCCCGTGTCGCCGCTCGTCTCCGACAAGCACACGCGGCGTGTCGACGCGGCGGGCGGACTGGAACAGGTGCCCGTGCCGCGCACCGAGCATAGGCGGTCGAATCAGCGCTCGATCGATCGCGAAGTTCGCGCTTGCGAGACAGTCACGGTGCGCAAAGGCCGCAGGTCGTCCGCTGTCGCTCTGGTCAACCTGTCCGGCGGGGGCGCGATGATCGAGGGCGACCTCGATGCACGCCTTTGGGACAAGGTGGTGCTGGAGCTTGGCGAGCATGGCGAGATCGAGTGCGCAGTGCGGTGGATCCGCGACCAGCGTTTCGGCCTGGAGTTCGCGCATGAGACCCGCATCGACTGCTCGGCGGCGCTCCGCGACGAGACGCTTCGGCAGGTGATCGAGGAGAATTTCAGCGGCGAAGCGCAACCGGTCGACGACGACCCCGCGGCGCATCCGCAACGGCAACAGGCGCGACATCCGCTGATCTGGTCCGGAATGATCCATCACCATCATCAATCGGTGGTCGCCCGCATTCGCAACATCTCGGCCGGCGGAGCGATGATCCAGAGCACGGCCGTGCTGTCTCAAGATATGGAGGTCGTCCTCGACCTTGGCAATGCGGGTACCACGGACGCGCGCGTGTGCTGGACTCGCGGCGACCAGGCGGGCCTCTCATTCGCCCAGGAATTCGACGTCCGCAGGCTGGCGTCGTGCAAGCCGGAGGTGGCGAGCTCCAACTGGTCGAAGCCCGAATACCTGCGCGACGAAAATGTCGACACCTCCCCCTGGGCATCGCAGTGGAGCCGGCTGACGCTCAAGGAGCTGAGCCGGACCCTCGCCGGCTAGTCACGGCGACGGCTGGGCCCGAAAGCTCGCGGCGTTCCGCCTCGCTGTCGTTGAAAGTCTGCACCACGCTTTGAGCCGGGCGCTCGCCGGCAAGACTGACCAGCAGCGCGGCCACGCCGCCCAGCAGGAAGCCGGGCACGATTTCGTAGAGGAGCGAGCTCAGCGTCGCTCCTCCGACGAGCACCGGCGCATAAATCCAGAACAGGACCGTCGCCGCTCCGACCAGGATTCCCGCAAGCGCTCCGTTGCGCGTCAGCCGCCGCCAGGTCAGCGACAGAATCACTACCGGCCCGAACGCAGCGCCGAACCCGGCCCACGCATTGGCAACGAGCCCGAGGATGGTGTTTTCCGGATCATATGCGAGGAAGATCGCCACCAGAGCGACGAGCAGGACGCAGGCTCGGCCGACCGTCACGAGCTCCCGCTGGCTGGCGTCGCGGCGAACGTAGATGTGGTAGAAATCCTCGGTCAGCGAACTCGACGAGACCAGCAGTTGGGATGAGATCGTGCTCATGATCGCGGCCAGCAAAGCGGCGAGCAGGAAGCCGGTTATGAGCGGGTCGAACAGCAGGTCGGCGAGCAGGATGAAAATGGTCTCGGGATCGGCGAGCGGCACACCCGTACGGGCGACGTAGGCGGCGCCAATCAGACCGGTCGCTATGGCGCCGATGAGCGCGACGCCCATCCACGTCATGCCGATGTTGCGCATTGCCGGCACGTCGCGGACCGAGCGCACGGCCATGAAGCGGACGATGATGTGCGGCTGCCCGAAGTAGCCGAGGCCCCAGGCAAGCGAGGACAATATGGCGAGGCCAGTCATGTCCGCCATCATGTCGAACGCGCCCGGCTTGGCGGCTTCGAGCGCGCCGGTGAACTCCCACCCTAGCTGGGAGAACGCGACCACTGGAAGCAGCACTAGCGCGACGAACATGATGCAGCCCTGCACAAAGTCGGTCAGGCTGACGGCGAGGAAGCCGCCGAAGAGCGTGTATGCCACCACCACGCCCGCCGTGATCCACAGGCCGAGCGCATAGTCGGCCCCGAACGCGCTTTCGAACAGCTTGCCGCCGGCGACGATGCCGGCCGAGGTGTAGAGGGTGAAGAAGAGGATGATCACCAGTGAGGCGATCACCCGCAGCAGATGGCTCCGATCCTCGAACCGGTTCTCGAAGAATTGCGGGATGGTGATGGCGTCGCCGGTTCGCTCCGTGTGCACGCGCAGCCGCGGAGCGACGATGATGTAGTTGAGCAGCGCACCGGCGAAGAGACCGATGGCGATCCAGCTCGCGCTCAGCCCGGCGACGAACGCAGCGCCTGGAAGTCCGAGCAGCAGCCAGCCCGACATGTCCGAAGCCCCGGCCGAAAGCGCCGCAACGGATGGACTCAGTTGGCGGCCGCCGAGCAAATAGCCCTCGCTGTCGCCTGTCGAGCGCTTCCACGCCCACAGTCCGATACCGAGCATGGCGGCGAAATAGACCGTGAGCGAGACGAGGACGCCAGTTTCCATCGAGCAAAGTTCCTTTCAGTCGCCCCGTCATTGCGAGGAGCGCAGCGACGAAGCAATCCACCTTAAGCGCGGCTGGAATGCTTCGCTACGCTCGCAATGACGGCGGCGTCCGTCAATAATCCCTGCTGATACGGACGTTGGTGCTGGCGCGGCCGATGGTCGAGATCGACGACAGCAGGGAGAGCCAGCGCGTCATCTGAAATTCGGCGCGGGTGGCGGAATAGCCCTGGCCGTCGGTGATCACTTCGACAAACAATTTACGGGTCACATATTTGCCGGCGGAGATGGCAGTCTTCTGGCCCGTCGCGACGTCGGCGGGGACAATACGGAAGCGGTCTAGGCCGACGGCGCGGCGGATCGAGTTGATCGGGTCGAGCCGCCCGGCCCAGGACGCCCTCACCTCTCCGCTACCGTTGACCAGCTGGCCGTTGGCGACGAGGCGGGAGAGGCTGATTCCGCCGGCGTCCACGCCGCGCGCATTGACGACGCTTGTCGAGCCCGGCAATCGCGATCTGGTAGCGAAGCTCGGACACGGAACCGGCCCCCGCGCGGCAACCCGCGCTCCTCCCCACCCGCTCATAAGCCGCCTGATTAGTCGGCGCACCTTAACCGCGCCAGACTCCGCGGCATGTTAATGCACGCTTCCGCGCACCGCATCGTCGACGAGGGTAGCGATGACCCGTTCAATCTGCCGCCAGTGGCAAAAGCGCACGACATTGCCGATGTCGCGGCTGCGTGTCGCGCGAGCCGCCGCTTCCAGCGCCGCCTTGTCGCCGAAACTGTCGATCAGGTGATTGGCGTCGGCGAGGGCCGAGCGACCGGCGATGAAGGGTCCATCCATGTGCTGCTCATTAACGGCCAGGCGTTTCGCGGCTGCCGACAAAGAACGTCAACAGTCCGTTGACCATCTTTGAACGCGGAACGTGGCCCGTTACTCGGCGGTTCTCTGGCCGAAAGGAGACACACAGGATGGCCGAGGACAAGAAGGACATGCCAGCGGACGGCTCGGGAACGCGCAGGACCATGCCCGACAAGAATGGCGAGCTGGCGTCGCGGCGGGACGGCGACATGGCCGGAGGGCTTCCCAACACCGGCGAGTCCGGGGGAGGCGCCTACCCCAATCCGCACAGCCGCGAGGATTCGGACAAGGGCGGAGACTCTCAGGGCGGCCAGAGCGTGCAAGGCTATTTCGGCAAGGGCCAGCTGGGGTCAAAGGACGTCGGCAAGACGGAGAATGCACCGGCCAAGGAAGACTGACGCCGCGCCGCGATAGCGCGCAGGGCACGCTTCTGGCATGGCGCGCCGATGGCAAAGCGCAATCCCATGGCTGGCGGAATCTTCATCCTGCTGGCGATCATCCTTGGGCTGGTCGGGGGCTTCGCCGCCGGACAACCGATGGTCGGAGTCATCGCCGGAAGCGCGGTCGGGATCGCGGTTGCGCTGATCGTCTGGCTGATCGATCGGGTCCGACGCTAGCCGATCCTGCGCCCGGCCCAGATTACGCGGCCGATGCAATGGATGGCGGCGAGGCTGCAGTCGGGCCAGTCGGGGTAAGCGGGATTGTCGGACTGCAGCGTCACCTTTCCGCCGACTGGGTGGAGGGCGAGGCGCTTCACCACCAGCACTTCCTCCGCCCGCAGAACGTAAATGCCGTCGCGCAGCCGCTCCAGGCAGTCACCCCGGTCGAGGAGGATGTCGTCGCCCGCGTTCAGCGTCGGCGACATCGAATCACCCTCGACCTTGATGATCGACAGTTGATCGGAGCGCGACGCGGTAAGCGCGCGCAGCCAGCGATCGTCAAACGCAAAGGTCGCCTTGCCCGCTTCGTCGGCGGGGATTGCGCCCGGGCCGGCCGAGGCCCGCACCGGGCTGTGGGCGACGGGCACCAACCCGTCGAGTGTCGGCTCCCCCTCCGGACCGCCGAGCAGCGACTCGGAAATCGAGAAATATCGCGCGAGCTTGCGCCGCTCCGTTTCTGGCAAACGCTTCGGCACACCCCTCCGCACGAACTGCTGAATATAGGCGGGATTCCGGCCGAGCATCCGGGACAAGCCAGCAAAGTCCTCCCCACGTTCGGCGCATAGCCGCTCAATGACAAGCCGTGGGTCGGGCAACA
>JALYPM010000136.1 GCA_030856365.1 Pseudomonadota bacterium | reverse complement strand
CAGTCGGTGGCGATGGCGATCGGGACGCCATAGGAGCGCAACAGGTCGACCGGCGGCTTGCGCGTTTCCTGAAGCGCGTAAAAGGCGCCGGGAAGGAGCACGGCGACAGTGCCGGCTTCAGCCATCGCCGCGACGCCCTCCTCGTCGACATGCTCGAGATGGTCGGCGGACAAAGCGTTGTAGCGGGCGGCGAGCTTGGCGCCGCCGCGATTGCTGAGCTGCTCGGCATGGAGGCGCACGCGCAGCCCGCAATCCTCGGCGGCAACGAATACCCGCTCGACCTCGTGGGGGAAGAAGGCGATGCCTTCGCTGAACGCGTCCACGCTGGTGGCGAGACCTTCCTCGGCGGCTGCGGGGATCAATTCCTCGACCACCATGGAGACATAGTCGTCGCGGCGGTCGCGCCAATCGGCGGGAAGCGCGTGGAGCGCGAGCAAAGTCGGCACGATGCGCACCGCCTCACTGGCGGCGAGAGCCTTGGCGGCGCGGAGCAGGCGGAGTTCATTCTCGACGTCGAGGCCGTAGCCCGACTTGATCTCGATGGTGGTCGTCCCGCCCTTGACCAACGCGTCGAGGCGGGTTGCGGCCGACCCCAGCAGTTCGCCGGGCGACGCGGCACGCGTTGCAGCGACCGTGGAGGCAATGCCGCCACCGGCCTTGGCGATCTGCTCATAAGTGGCGCCACCGCGGCGCATCGCATGCTCGTCGGCGCGGTTGCCGCCGAACACGAGGTGGGTGTGGCAGTCGATCAGGCCGGGCGTGACCCAGGCGCCGCCGAGCGGCACGACGTCCTTGGCGCGGGTGCCCGCAAGCTCGGTGCGGCGCCCGACGCGGACGATCTTGCCGCCGTCGATGCCGATCGCCGCGTCGCGGACGATCCCGAGCGGGTCGCCGCGGCCGGGCACCAGCGTCGCGACGTGGCAGTCGATGAGAAGGCGGTCCCACATTGCGCCGTCGCCTTAGGCGAGGGTGGCTGCTAGGGTCAAAGCCATGGCGAGCGGCTCATCCTCCTGGCCCAACCTTTCGGAGCTTCTGGTCGGTGTGGACGTGCCCGCGCCGGTCGCGCTGGTTGGGGCGCCACTTGCCAATGGGTCGGTGACGCCCGGCGGATGCGACCAGGCGCCGGCGCTGCTTCGGCGGGCGCTGAGGCGCATCGGGCGCTACGATGTCGAGACCCGGCGCGTGCTTTCGACGGCGGTCGCCGACTACGGCGATGTCGCGGTCGCGGACCTGTCGATCGAAGACGCGACCCCGCTTATTCAGAGTGCGGTCGCGGCGGCGTCGGCGGGCCATGCGCTTACCCTGCTTGTCGGCGGCAACAATGCGGTGACGCGGCCGGGCCTGCTCGGGCTGGGACAGCCGCTCACGCAGGTAGGGCTGATCACACTCGACGCGCATTTCGACATGCGCGAGACGGTCGAGGGGCTCAGCAACGGCAATCCAGTGCGCGCCCTGATCGAGGATGGGTTGCCGGGCGCGAACATTGCGCAGGTCGGGCTTGCGAGCTTTGCCAACAGCGCGGCAATGCACCGCGACGCGCTCGCGGCCGGCAATCTGGTGGTGACCATGGCGGAGGTCCGGCGCAAGGGCATCGACCAGGCGCTTGATCGTGCGCTCGCCCATGTCGCCCATTGCGAGACGCTGGTGGTGGATTGCGACATTGACGTGATCGACCGCTCGCAGCTTCCCGGAGCGCCCGGCGCGCGTCCGGGCGGAATGGCGGTCGCCGATTTCTTTGCCGCGGTGCGGCGCCTAGCCAGCGACCCGAGAGTGGGACTGATCGACCTCACTGAATGGGACCCGCCGCTCGACCCCAGCGACCTGTCAGCGCTGACCGCCGGCCGCTGGGTCGCCGAATGCCTCGCCGGATTCGAGTTGCGCTGACGCCTTGCGGTGTCCAGCCTCGGAGAGGGTGCGGAAGGTGATCGAGAACCGCAGTTGCTCGCCCGGCGCGATGCTGTGCTCCCACTCGTGGCGCGCCTCGCCCGAGACGAGATAGGCGGAACGCGGCTCGACCCGCAGACTGGCGCGGCGGAAGCCCGAAGAGGTGCGCTGGCGGAAGCGCAAGGTCGCGGGTGAGCCGAGGGAAATGCCCACCACCCGCTCGAACAGCGGCCGGTCGCGATGCCAGCCGATGCCGGCACCCGGATCGTAGCGGGCCAATAGCACGTGCGCGATCTCTCCAGGGTCGCTGCCGGCGAGCGCGGCGGCGCGGTCGCGGAGCGGGTTGAGCCACCTGGGGATAGGCTCCGTCGGGCGGAAGCTGGCGTCGTCGAAATCGTAGCGCCAGCCGAAGCTGTGCGTCCTGCGGTTGCCGGTCCAGCCGTGGAAACGGAACGGAGCCAGGTCCATCGCCTCAAGCCGCTCGAGCAGCTCTGCTTCCTCCTCCCGGCTGATGAACTCGGGGCGATAGTCGAGTCCGGCGACCAGCGGATCGTCGAACAGCAGGCTCACCCGAACAGCTCCTTGAGCTCGGACGGGCGAAGCTCCGGCGCGAGCTGTTCGAACGTGCATTGCCGCGGCGCCTTGTCCGGACGCCAGCGCAACAGCGCGGTTCCGTGGCGGAAGCGGCGGGCGGTGACCTGGTCGTATTTGACCTCGACCACCAGCTCCGGCCGCAAGGGCTGCCACTCAGCCGAACGCGCGGTCGCCCAGCGGCTAGGGCCACCCGGTGCTGAGCCGGTGAAGCCAGGGGCTTCGATCAGCTTTTCGAGGCGCGCGGTCAGCTCGGGTCGATCCTCCCTCTTGAACGCCGATGTGAAGCCGACGTGATGCAGTAGGCCCTCATCGTCGTAGAGGCCGAGCAGGAGCGAGCCGACCTCTTTCTTCTTCTCGGCATAGCGAAAGCCGCCGACGACGCAGTCCGCGGTGCGCAATTGCTTGACCTTCACCATCGCGCGCTCGCCGGATTTATACGGCTGGTCGAGCCGCTTTGCGATGACGCCATCCAGCGCGCCGCCGCTGCCCTCCAGCCAGCCGAGGGCAGCGTTGCGGTCGGGTGTGGCAGGCGAGAGGTGGAGCCCGGGGACTTGGTTGCCAACGAAGAAACGATCCAACGCCTCGCGCCGCTTCGCCAGCGGCTCGCCCGCCAGCGATGTCTCGCCGATCGACAGTGCGTCGAACAGCATCAGCTCGGCGGGTGTCTCCTTCGATAGCCGCTGGATACGGCTCTCTGCCGGGTGCAGGCGCAGTTGCAGCGCGTCGAACGACAATGCGTCGCCGGCCGGCAGAATCAGTTCACCGTCGATGAGGAATTGTTGCTCCTTCAGCGACGCCAGCAGCGCGAGGACTTCGGGGAAATACCGGCCGAGCGGTTTGCCTGATTTGGAGGTCATGGTGACGCGTTCGCCGTCGCGCTCGGCAAGACAGCGGAAGCCGTCCCACTTGGGCTCGAACAGCCAGCCATCGCCCTCCGGCAATTCGGCGGCGAGCAGGGCTTCCATCGGCGCGGGCGTTTGCGGCGGCGGCGGCATGCGAGATTAAGCGCCGGCGGCGCCGATGCGTTCCCGCTGGGCAAGCTCCGCGCGGAGCGACTGCACCTCCTTCAGCAGTGCCTTCAGATCGCGGTTGCTCGCCAGCGGCGCCTTCGCATCCTCGGCGTCGCGGCCGATGAAGAAGCTGGCGAAGGTCGCGGCAATGTAGCCGAACACCGCCAGGCCGTAGATCGCCAGCAGCATCGTCAGCAGCCGGCCCTCGGTGGTGTGCGGCCAGAAGTCGCTGCCGATGGTGGCGACCAGCATCCCGGTCCACCACAAGGCGTCGCCGTAGGAGGTGAAGCCGCCGTCGACCTCGCCGGCATTCTCGAAGTTGAGCATGCCCGCCGCGCCGAGGAAGATGACCAGCAAAGTTAGCCCGGCGACATAGCCGAAGCCGCGACGCGACAAAGTGGACTTGAGCGCATTCATGCTGCGGTTCGCGGTGCCGACGATGCGGACCAGCCGAAAGCCGCGAAGGGCCCGGGCTGCGCGAAGGATCCTCAGCGCGCGGAACAGCCGGAGCGCCGGCACCACCAGGGCAATGACGGTCAGCCAGTTGGACCGCAGGAACGGCATTTTTTCCGGGGCAAGCGAGAAGCG
>JALYPM010000134.1 GCA_030856365.1 Pseudomonadota bacterium | reverse complement strand
GCTTTCCACCCAAAGCAGACATTCAATAGGGTCGCGAGTCGTCGAGTTCCCGCCTGATTGCTGTCATCAAGCGCCGCAGCTTTCTGATCGTAGCGGGTGACACAGGTTGGTCGACGGGGTGGCGTAGGAAGCCCTCAATCCGCTTCTCGACGTAATCGTAGAGCGCCATCCAGCTCCAGTACGCGAAGGTGTTGACCGTGGAACGCGTCGAGCTGCGCACTGTCGAGATTTTCGCCTGAACCCATTCTCGGACCGAGGGGAATCCCTCGAAGGGCTGTTGTGGGCCGACGAGGGCGATGTTGTCGGGGTGCGGCTTGGGCCAGCTCGGCGGGCGCCGCCGCCGTGTATTCATACGCTCTTGGGTGTCTATCGCGCCAGGAGCGAGTTCGTGGGAACCCGCGAGAGCGGGGCTAGGCCGCTTGCTGGGCTTCTTCGCCCGTGACACCTAGTCGACGCGACAGAACAAGGCTGGAGGCCTTTGGAGAGAGCAACAGGACTGTGTTTGGGAGTGAGCCGCGGCCCACCATCGCCTGTTCTCTGATGCGCCCGGCCTCGCTCGACGGCGAAGCTCCTACTTGGGGGCGCAACTGCGACTCGTGATGATCTAGCATAGCCACAGAGGCGCCAGGAAGGCCGCTTAGGCCGCGCTAGCGAGCGCGGAGGTGAGTTGCTTCGCCCAAGCGGGGTGGGGCGCAGGGCCGACCTCTACGACACGCCGGAGCGGAACGACGTTGGACTTAGTGGTGTAGCGTGCTGCGATGTCGAAGCCGGTTTCGTGCAGTATCTCAGCGCGCAGACGATAAAATGATCGCTTCGGCATCGCCGCTCGAAGGTCATTGCCCGCCATCCAGGAGCCCATGGCGAGCACGTGGCGGGGTTTCAGGCCGAGCTGCGCCAGGTCGGTCGTGTCGAGGTTCACGACCGTTTTTCCGAAATTCAGCTTCGACACGTATGCCTCCCATATCTCTCGCACTTTGGCGGGGGTCCACTGACCCACTTTTCGCAGCCCTAGCCGCTTCAGCTCCGGTGTCCGGAGTGTGAGTTCCACACGGATCGTGCGGTTCAGTTCGTTCAGCATTCCAGGGACTTCATATGCTGGCCTGGGCAGCGGATGGGCTGTCACTTCCGGCCCTTTCCAATACAGCTTGAGCGCCCAATCCTTAGCGCGTTTCCCCTTGGCCGTTCGGCCGTAATAGAGCGACGATCCGCCGGCATCGAAGACGCCCCGGCCACGATATGGGCACCAAACGCTTTCCTCCATTGCTTGGAGGACGGGCAGGACATCTGCCTCGCGCTCGAGCAGCCAGGACGCGGTCAGATCAATTCGGGAGAGGAGGCCGTCCGAGAAGTCGATTACCGGCTCCTGGAACAGCTCCGGCCAGATTGCATCTTTCGCTTTCCCGACCGTGGCGGCCAGCAGCTCCGTGACGTCGTCGGACCCGAATAGGTTGTGTCCCGTCAAGAATTTTGCAGGGTTGCCCGAGATCTCCAGACCGGACTGGCGGCTGCACGGGTCAAGCTCCCAGGCTGCCCGGTGCCGATCATCGTCCGCACATTCGGCTCCAACTGCGCGGAACGTCATGTTGCTCGACCAGGAGCCTTCCACATTCAGCCGAGCGGGTGTGGTCCACTCTACGTCGCCGTGCTGCGAGACGCGGATCACGTGGCCGGAGTTAATGGGAATACCCACAGGATCAGGCAGCTCGACGGTGAGCCAGTCGACCATCAGGCTTGGAAGCCCGAGTGTCATTCTTGGCACAAATTCGCATGGTTATTGTCTCTGCGAATTCCACTGGGCGCACCTCCGTAGGGAGGGCCTATATCAGCTGCACAGCCAAATGTCTGATAATATGCATTATGTAAAGAATAATAGGCATCAGGGGACCAGCACCAGCCATCGCCCTTCCACGCCCCATCGCTCCAGCGACGACAGAAAGTTCATTCCCAGGACGTTGAAATCCTCATTGGCGATATGAAGCTGCATACGCTCGCGCTCGATCTGGCCGATGGTGAGACTGTCCACCCGCGCCGTCGCGACCCGGATGACGCCATTGCCGGTACGCACCAACTGGCCGCGTCGTTCGTCGCCCTCGATGCCCGCACGTTGGGCTGTGCCAGCGCCGATCGTCGTCATCGTCGCACCGCTGTCGACGAGGAACTTGACCGGCTCGCCATTGACCTTGCCATCGACCCAAAAATGTCCGTCGATCGCCATCGGGATGCGGATCTCTTCTCCCTGGGCCACCGGCTCACCGACCGCTTCGGCGCGGAGCCGTTGGAACACATAGCCAAGGTCGTCGCGGAAGGTGAACAGAACGAAACCAGCCCCGAAGATCGCGATCCAGGCAAGCGCCATCGTCAGCATCTTCGCCGCCCGCTCCCGCCGCGTCATCAGCGAGCCCATGACCAGCATCAGAGCCATCAATATGTAGACGCCGCCCAGCATGATGTCGTTGCTCATCACAGAACGACCTCTAGTCCGTCATGCGCGGGCGCAGCCCAGTCCGGCAGCTCGTTTGCGAGCGTTCGATAGTCCATCGCGTTGGTCAGGTGGGTCAAATAGAGCTGACCGACGTTGAGATCACGCGCCCAGCCGAGCACCGCATCGAGATGGGCATGCGTCGGGTGCGGCTTGCGCTGCAGGCAGTCGCAGATCCACACGTCAGTGTTCTCGTAAAGTGCGGCCATCTCGTCGGTCATCTCGTTGAAATCCGTGGCGTAAACTGCGGAGCGAGCGCCTTCCTCAATGCGAATCCCGAGGGAGGTGATATGCCCGTGCGGTTGGTCCACGAAAAATAGGTTGGCGCTGCCCAGATTGTAATGCTCGCCGGCCTCGACTGCCATTACGACGGCTGAATAATGGCGCGAGTCCGCGAAAATGTAGCCGAAGCGTTCTCCCAGCCGATCGAGAGTAGCCTTGCGCGCGATCAGCGGAAGCGGCGCGCCCGCCGACTGTGCCAGCGGCCGGAGGTCGTCAATGCCGTGGCAATGGTCGGCATGATCGTGGGTGACGATCACCGCATCCAGCTCCTGCACATCGGCATCGAGGAGTTGCTCGCGCAGATCAGGTCCGCAATCGACCAGCAGCCGTCTTCCGTCACTCTCCAGGAGCATCGACACCCGGCGGCGGCGATTGCGCGGTTCCGCCGGATCGCACTGGCCCCAGCCGCTCCCGATCCGCGGAACTCCAGTCGATGTCCCGCAGCCGAGAATATGTAGCTTCAACGAGCAGCCTTGCTGAACAGCTTGAAAAAGTTGGCCGTCGTTGTCTCGGCGAGCGCCTTGGGCTCCTCACCGCGCAGCCCGGCCACGAAGGCGGCCGTGTCGACGACGTACGCGGGCTCGCAGGTCTTGCCGCGGTTCGGGACCGGCGCGAGGAACGGCGCGTCCGTCTCTACCAGCAGACGGTCGGATGGCACCTGCTTCGCCGTCTCCTGCAGGTCGCGCGCGTTCTTGAAGGTGACGATCCCGGACAGCGAGATGAGAAAGCCGAGATCGAGTGCCTTGCGCGCCAGTTCGGCCGAGCCGGTGAAACAGTGAAGGACCCCGGTTACTCCCCCTTCCTCCACGGCCGCGGAAAGCATTTCGGCTGTGTCCTGTTCGGCCTCGCGAGTGTGGACGACCAGCGGCAGGCCGGTCGAGCGCGCCGCCTGGATATGAGCCCCGAAGCGCTCGCGCTGGGCCGCCCGATCCGACTTGTCGTAATAATAATCGAGACCGCACTCGCCGATGGCGACCACGCGCGGGTGCTGGGCAGCGTCAGCGAGTGTGGAGGCGCCGAGGTCGGGGTGCGCATCGGCTTCGTGCGGGTGAATGCCGACACTGGCCCAAACGTCCGGATAGCGATCGGCGGCGGCGATGACGGCATCCCATTCGCTCTGGCGAGTGGAAATATTGAGGAAGCCCGCGACACCGCGGTCCCGGGCCGTAGCGAGTATTTGAGCCTGCCGCTCGACCAGGCCCTCGTAATTCAGGTGGCAGTGACTGTCGATCAGCGTCACTCCTCGCCCCCCTCTCCTTCGTCGAGCTCCAGGCGCGGAAAAAGCGGCACCGGCTGCGCGATCGGCGCTCCGTTCGCGCCGGCATTGATCGCGGTTAGCAGCCGATCCGCGGATTCGGGAATGATCGGCGCAATCGCCCGCGCCAGCTCCCGCACCGCGACGACCAGGGTTCCGAGCACCGCTGCCATCCGCTCCGGATCGGTTTTGCGCAGCCCCCAGGGCGCCTGAGTGTCGACATATTGGTTGCAGGCGAACACCGCCCGCATCCAGGCTTCGATCCCGACCGAGAAAGCGAATCGTTCGAAAGCAGCCGGCACTTCCTCGTCGCAGGCGGTGCGGACCTCGCCGAGCAAAGCGCGATCTTCCTCCGCTTCACCGCACGCGGGAAGAAATCCGTCCAAATTCTTGAAAACCATCGACAGACTGCGCTGGGCGAGATTGCCAAAGCTGTTCGCAAGCTCAGCATTGCAGCGGTTGACGATCGCCTCCGCGCTATAGCTGCCGTCCTGGCCAAAGGACACTTCGCGCATCAGGAAATAGCGCAGCGAGTCGACGCCGAAACGATCGGCGAGCTCCATCGGATCGACGACATTGCCGACGCTCTTCGACATTTTCTCGCCACGGCTGAGCAGGAAGCCATGGCCGTAGACCTGCTTTGGAAGCGCGATGCCGGCGGACATCAGGAAGGCCGGCCAATAGACGGCGTGGAAGCGGACCACGTCCTTGCCGATTAGGTGGACGTCGGCGGGCCAGTAGCTATCCCACAGATCGCCGCCGTCCGGGTAGCAGAGGCCAGTAAGATAATTGGTGAGCGCGTCGAGCCACACGTACATGACATGGCCCTCGCTGCCCGGTACTTTCACGCCCCAGTCGAAGCTGGTCCGCGATACCGACAGGTCGGAAAGCCCGCCCTCGACGAAACGAAGCACCTCGTTGCGGCGGCTGTCCGGCTGAATGAACTCGGGTTTAGCCGCGTAATGGTCGAGCAGCGCCTGCTGGTAGTTGGACAGGCGAAAGAACCAGCTTTCCTCGGCGGTCCAATCAACCGGCGTATGCTGCGGCGAAAGCTTCTCGCCCCCTTCCCCGGCGACCAGCTCGCTCTCGTCGTAAAAGGCCTCGTCGCGGACCGAGTACCAGCCTTCGTAGCGGCCGAGATAGAGGTCGCCCTTCTCCTCCATCGCCTTCCAGATCGCCTGGCTGGCGCGGTGATGGGCCGGCTCCGACGTGCGGATGAACCGGTCATAGGAAATGTTCAGTCTGTCGGCCATGCTATTGAACATATTCGACATATTGGCTGCGAACTCTGCCGCATCGACACCCTCGGCACGGGCTGCTTGGGCCATTTTGAGCCCATGCTCGTCGGTGCCGGTCTGAAAGCGCACGTCGCGGCCGCGCGAGCGTTGGAAGCGCGCGATCACGTCGGCGGCGATCGCCTCATAGGCATGTCCGATATGCGGCGGCCCGTTGGGGTAGTTGATCGCCGTGGTGATATAGAAAGGGTCCGCCATCGCCCCGCCCCTAGCCGCCCCCCGCGGGGGCTTCAAGGAAGCGGCGCAGCGACGGCAGCGAGGATACTGCCGAGCTGGAAGACGGTGGCGGAAGGGTCGAGCGACAGCCGGCTCGCGATGGCGCTGAGTTCGCGGGTGCGGGCATAGGCATCGAGCGCCCGCTCACGCTCTCCGCCTTGGAGACGGCGCGCCTCGCCCGCGACCAGTGCCGGAAGCATCTCGAGAAAGGCAGCGTAGCGTTCCGCCGCCCCTTTCTTGCCAAGCTCGAGCGCCAGGTCGGACCGGCGCCCGTTGGAGGGATCGCCTTCGCGCATGATCCGAAGTGCAGCCTCCTCGACTGACGCGAGACCAAGCTCGCCGAGCGCTAGGGCGCGGCCGGCGGAGCCCGCTCCTAATACCCCGATGCGCTTCCGCTCCGCTCCGCTCTTCTCCGGCAGGCGCTGCTCGAGGATCGCCGCCATGACGTCAGTGCCAAGGGGCTGAAAATCCAGTCGCCGGCAGCGAGAGCGGATCGTCGGCAGAAGCCGCCCCGGCGCATGGCTGACGAGCAAGAAGAGGCAGCTCGCCGGCGGCTCCTCAAGCATCTTGAGGAGCGCGTTGGCGCCCGACTTCTCCAGTTCGTCGACAGTATCGATGACGACAACGCGCCAGTCGGAAAGAGCGGGGCTAAGGTCGAACAGTTCACGCAAAGCCCGAACCTGAGCCACAATGATGTCGCGATACAGCGTGCCGGGCTTCTTGGGATTCTCGATTCGCTCGAGCCAGCGCAGGTCCGGGTGGCTGCCCGCCTCCACCAATCTGGCGATGCGGTGGTCGTTCGGAACCTCGAGTCCGGGCTGCTCCACCGCCGGCCCCGCAGCATCGGCCAGCACCCGCGTCGCCGCCGCTCTCGCGAAGCTTCCCTTCCCTACGCCCTTTGGTCCGGCGAGAAGCCAGGCGTGATGAAGGGCTCGCCGCTCCCACGCGCGAGCGAACTGTTCGACCGCCTTGTCCTGGCCGAGAATCACGGCAGCAGGTCCGCGAGTGCGTGGAGAAGCCGCGCGGTGACCTCCCCCGGCGCGCCGCCAGCGTCGATAAGGTGGACCCGCTCGCCCTCCTCTGCTGCAATCAGCCGAAACGCCGCGTCCACCTTGGCGTGATAGTGGGAAGATCGCCCGCCGATGCGGTCGCTGGCGCCGGCATCGCGTGCCCTCGCCCGCTCCGCGCCATCGTCAAGCACCAGTACCAATGTCCGGTCGGGCAAATTGTCGCCGATGCCGAATCGGTTGATCCGCCGCACCGCGTCGAGGCCAAGGCCGCCGGCACCGCCTTGATAGGCAAGCGAGCTGTCGATGAAGCGGTCGGACAGCACCCAGCGGCCACTTCCAAGCGCCGGGCGGATGAGCTTCTGGACATGGTCGGCCCGCGCCGCCGCGAAGAGCAAGGCTTCAGCCTCAGCGCCCCAACTGTCCTCCGCACCCGCCAGCAGCAGCTCGCGGATTCGCTCCGCGCCCTCGCTCCCGCCCGGCTCGCGGGTGGTCAGGCAGTCCACCCCCCGCTCCGCCAGTGCTGCGGCAAGCGCGCGGACCTGGGTCGATTTGCCGACCCCCTCCCCGCCTTCCAGGCTGATGAAGCGTCCGCGTCGGCTCACGCAAGGCCGACGAGCTGCTTGAAGCCAAGCCAGGCGCGTCCGAAGAAACCCGCTTCTTCGACGGATTCGGCGGCAACCAGTGGCATCACCTGCGGCGGCGAGTTGCCGGTGGAGACCATGAGGTCTGCGACATGCTGTCCCTTGGCGATCGGCGCCTTTAGCGGTCCATTGTAGCGGATCTTGAGTGTCGGATCGCCGCCCGTCAGACCCGCGGGATAGGTGACGGCAAGGTTGCGCGGCGCCAACAGATCGACGTCATCGTCGCCCCCCAGCTGCACCTGCGCCTCCCCGACCCTGGCGCCTGCCTTGTACAATGGCTTGGTCTGCCACGCATTGAAGCCCCAACTCATCAGCCGCGTCGATTCCTGCACTCGCGCATCCCAGCTCGGCAGGCCGGCCACCACCATCACCAGCCGTCGTCCGTTCTGCTCTGCCGAGCCGGTGAAGCCATAGCCCGCCTCATTGGTGTGCCCGGTCTTGAGCCCGTCCGCGCCGGCGACCTTGCCCAGCAGCGGGTTGCGGTTGCCCTGGGTGATCGCCTGGCCGGAGCCCAAAGTCTTGCCCCAGGTAAAGCTCGGTTGCCCGTAAAACTGCTTGTAGAGCTTGGGATGACGCTCGATCGACGCACGCGCCAGTGTCGCGAGATCGCGCGCGGTCACATAGGTACGCCCCTCGTCTGGCCAGCCGTTGCTGTTGCCGAACTGGCTGTTGGTCAGCCCGAGCTGCTTGGCCAGCGCATTCATCTGCGCGGCGAAGGCCTGCTCGGTGCCGGCAATGCACTCGGCGAGAACCACGGAGGCGTCGTTCCCGCTCAGCGTGACGATGCCGTGGAGGAGGTTCTCGACGCTGACCTGCTCGTTGACGGACAGGAACATGGTCGATCCCGCCTGCGGCCCGTGCCACTGCTGCCAGGTCTCCGGCCGCACGGTGCACTTTTTGTTGAGAGCCAGCTTGCCGCTGTCGATCAGCTCGAACGCCACCTCGGTCGTCATCATCTTGGCCATCGACGCCGGCGGCATGCGCTGGTCCGCATTTTTGGCGAGCAGAACCGCTCCGGACGAGAGATCGACAAGGTAGGCGCTGCCGGCCGCCGTCTCGAACGGGGGAACCTGGGCGACGGAAGCGCTGGTGGAGATGAAGACGGCGGAAGCGGCGGCGAGCAGGCTGGCACGGGTCATGGAGCTGGTATGATTCCTCGGAGAGGGGTTATGCCCCCTGTCTACCGCCCTCCCCGGTCCGGCGCGAGGGGGCAGTTGCGCTTTCTCATCGTCGGGCGATGCCGTCCGCCAGAAGCGCCACCGACATCGCGTAAAAGTTCGAGCAATTATATTCGAGGATCGCGCGGTAATTGTTGGTCAGCAGATAGCCGCCCTGGCCGGGACCGTTCGGCTCCATCAGCGTCGCCAGTTCGGTATCGGGAATGCGGCTTCGATAGGGCATGACGCCGAGCGCCCGCCACTCGCGGATCGTCAACCAGCGGCTGTGGCGCTGGAACACGCGCGGGCAGCGCGGCGCCTTGACGGTCGAGCGGATCGCCATCCGGTTGAGCGTCGGCGGGGTCCGCACTGCGGCTCCCCACGGCACGCCGCGTTTCCACCCGGCATCGCGCAGATAGTTGGCGATCGAGGCGAAGGCGTCGGCCTCGCTGCGCCACACGTCGGCATAGCCGTCGCCGTCGCCGTCGGCGCGAAGTCGGAGCAGAACGGACGGCATGAACTGCGGATAGCCGGTGGCGCCGGCATAGCTGCCCTTGAGCTGACCGCGCGAAATTCCCTGGTCCATCAGCTTGAGCGCCGCCATCAGCTCCCCTTCGAACAGCTCGCGGCGGCGGCCTTCGTAAGCCAGGCTGGCAAGCGCTTCGACCAGGTCGAAGCTGCCGGTGACGGTGCCGTAGCTGGTTTCCTTGCCGTAAATGGCCATCACCACCGCCGGATCGACGCCGTAGCGCTGCTCGATCCGCGACAGGTTGGACCAGTGCGCCGAATAGCGCGACTGGCCTCGCGAGATCAGCGAGGAGGTCACGTGTCGCGCCAAATACGGCGCCAGCGGCGGGTGCGAACTGCTGCTGGTCGAGGTCGGCCGCTGGCCTCGGTCGAGCTCGATCGCCCGGTTATTGAGGCGCAAATAGGGGATGGTCGCGCGGATGGTGCCTTCGCGCACCCCTTCGCGGCGCGCGCGGGCGGCCAGCCAATTCTTATAAGCCTCGAACCCCATTCCCCCAGGTTGCTGCTGAACCACCGGCCCTAGCCGAGGAGGAATGTAGGGATGGACGCGCACCGGCTGCTGCTGCTGCTGTTGTTGTTGAACGGCGGCAGTCTGCACCGGGGCCGCCGCCGCACGCGACCGCTCTACCTGCGCCGTTGCCGGACCCAGCGCCAGGGCTCCGGCCGAAGCCACCAGCAAACTCACCACCACACGCAACCCGCTCTCCCAAACCTAACTGAGGCTAAAGCCAAAACGCTCGGCTTACGCCACCGGGTCCGCCGCGCGTCTTGCACGACCCGTCCAGAGACGCGATATCGCACCCCTGCTGAACGCAGGATGGGTGGCCGAGTGGTTTAAGGCAGCGGTCTTGAAAACCGCCGTGGGTGCAAGCTCACCGTGGGTTCGAATCCCACCCCATCCGCCAATGCGAGTTTTGCAGTCACCCGCCAGCGTCCAGATTGTTACCAATTACCAGAGCAGTTTCGCCAATATTCATCCGTGTGCGTCCATTGATATGCGCCACCAGTCGCATTACGGTGTGGGGAAGAAGGTGGGGAAAGCGATGATGAAGCTTACGGCAACTGCAGTCAAAGCCGCTCTAGGCAGGCCAGGGCGCTACAGCGATGGCGACGGCCTGATTCTTTCTGTGGGCGCACGTGGCAATGGCTCTTGGATCGTCCGCGTGCAGAAGGACGGAAAGCGCCGCGACATAGGGTTGGGCGCTGCAAGCAAGGTCACGCTGTCTCTGGCTAGGACGCGAGCAGCGGAAGTTCGCGCACAAGTGGAGGCTGGCGTCGATCCAGTAGCTCAGCGGCGAAAGGCTGCCGGTGTCCCGACATTCCGAGAGGCAGCGACGCAGGTCCATACTGAGCACAAGAAGGGCTGGAAGAACGGCAAGCATCAGGGGCAATGGTTGCGAACCTTGGAGGTCTACGCCTTCCCCACACTGGGCGATCGGTTGGTGAGCGAGATTGACGGTCCGTCCGTCCGCGAAGTGCTCGCTGACATCTGGATGGAAAAGCCCGAAACGGCACGCAGGGTTCGTCAGCGAATCGGCGCGGTGCTCGACTGGGCCTATTCAAAAGGTCACCGGGACAGCGAAGCACCAATGCGCTCCCTCTCCAAGGGACTGCCCCGGCAGCCGAAGAAGAATGGCCACCATGCAGCGATGCCCTTCGCAGACGTGCCAGCCTTCCTGACGCGCCTTCGCGAGAAGGAAGCGTGGGGACGGCTGGCGTTAGAGGCTGCGATCCTAACTGCCGCACGTTCCGGCGAGATACGCGGCGCGACCTGGAGCGAGGTCGATCTGGAGAAGGCCCTCTGGACCGTGCCCGCCGCGCGCATGAAGGCGGGTAAAGAGCATGTGGTGCCGCTCTCGCTTGCCGCTCTCCGCGTCTTCCAGCGAGCCAATGAGCTTCGGACGGAAGGCTACAAGCACGTCTTCCACGGCGCGAAGCGTGACAAGCCGATGTCCGACATGACGCTGATGAAGGTTCTACGAGACATGGGCGAGAGCGTCACTGCTCATGGGTTCCGCTCAAGCTTCCGCGACTGGGTGTCCGAAGACACGCAGTTCTCTGGCGATTTAGCCGAGGCAGCTCTGGCCCACTCGATCCCGAACAAGGTGGAAGCAGCTTACAGGCGCGGCAACCTGCTAGAGAAGCGGCGCGGCTTGATGGAGTCCTGGGGGACTTACTGTAATGGCGACGGGGCCAACGTTTTTAGGCTTGCAGCGTCGCAGTGACGCGGGACGGCCTCCGCCAAGGCGCGGGACGCTTACGTGCTCCTATTAGCGGCAGTAATCTACTTCGAGAGGCTTGAACGCTTTGTCACTACACGCCGGATCGAAGCGACTTAGAAGGAAACGCGAGCGCTAGGTTTGGATCGAGCACAGCCGCTAGAACTTACATACGACGATCAGGCGCGATTGATGTCTATCTGCACACTAGATTGGAGCGGGAGCGAACGGAGCGGGAATCGGAGACGCTTGAGCGCTTCCACGACTACATTGAGACGCGGCAGCATTCATTTTTTGGAGCACAAGCTGCCGGATCGCTTTTCTCGAAACTTTCCACAACAATTCGATTTCTGGCCCGATTCATTCTTGTGTCTCAACGGCCCACCGGTAACCGTGCTTGTTCATCGTGCTCATGACGATGAAGGAAGGAAACGAACATGGAACAATTACTTTACTCAATTCCCGATGCTGCCAAGGCACTCGGCCTAGGCAGGTCGAAAACCTACGAGCTGATCCAATCGGGTTCTTTGGAAACTGTCACGATCGGAAGGCGGAGGCTCGTTCGCTCATCAAGTATCCGAGCGGTGGCTCTTGGGCAGGCAGCTTGATCTATGGCCCGCCATAAAAGGAAAGCCCTCCGCACGGGTGCAACCGCGCGAAGGGCTAGGGTTGTCGTCTCTGGTAAGCCGACGCAGCCTCATAAGCCATTCGATGAGCGGCTGGCAAACGCCCGCAGGTTCCTTGCTCAACGTCACAGATTGCGGCCCTGGAGTGGGATGACTCCACTCAATGCATGTCGTCGACAATAGTAAGCTCGGGGAGCGGCTGAGATGGTCGCTCCCCCTTTTTGACGGCCAATCTTGAAACTTGCGACAGGAGGTCCTGTTGACGCTGATAAAACAGCGGGGAAACAGCCGTTTTCGCTGCTCCGGCACGGATGGTGCAATACTATATAAGAGTAACGGTCCTCCTCCACCCACACTCCACCTCAACACTTGGGGCGGCGCTCGCAACAGCGCCAGCCGACAGAGCGACAGCATTAGCCTGCTGAAGGCTGTCGAGCTTGTTGAGGCGGCTCAGCGGGCAATGGCGATCGGCCTGCCGTTCAATCGGCACCTCACCGTGCACTGGGGAAGGGCGAAGCTGACTGACGCGGTGGCCACGAC
>JALYPM010000127.1 GCA_030856365.1 Pseudomonadota bacterium | reverse complement strand
CCATTGCCGAGGCCTTGGGATCGCAAGCGATGGCCTTGTTCCACAGGTTGGTAACCCAAGCCTCCATGCGGGTCATCTTGGTGACCTTGCCGTCGACCTTGAGCGAGATTTTCTCGTCGCGCTTTTCGTTGAACAGGGTGAGCATGCCCCGCGAACCGGGCGTGCGACCCAACTTATTGGCGGTATGCCCGGGCATCATTGTGCCATCGGGTCGCCGTGCAGGACCGCTGGGCGTCGACGGTGGCGTTTTGGGCTCAGACATCGGCCGGCTCCTCCGGTTCCGTCCCGGGGTCCGGAGTGCGTTCCACTGCCAATTCGCCGAAGGTCTTGCCCGTGTCGACGTGGATGGCGTTCTGGCCGGTGACACCCTCGAAGCGGCGGATGATGACGTCCGCGTAGATCGGGTCGAGCTCGACCAGACAGGCGTCGCGGTCGGTCTTCTCGGCCGCGATCAAGGTCGAGCCCGAGCCGCCGAACTGGTCGAGGACCAGCTCGCCGGGCGCGGTGGTGTCGAGAATGAAATCGGCTAGCAAGCCGGGAGGCTTACTTGTCGGATGACTCTCAAGTGCCTTTTGGCGGTCTTTGCTGAACGTATTGGCTCCGGGCGCGAAAATGACGTTCGAGCGATTTCGGCCATGCCGGCCCAGTAAAATGTTGTTGGTATGGGGAGCATCGCCGCTCTTGTAGAGGCCGATAAGCTCGTGACGGGACCGGTATAGCGATCCAAGCCCAGCATTGTCCTTGCACCACACCAGGAGGTTCTTTTGGACGAGCTGTAAATTGTCCGCCGCCGCGCTTAATGCGTCGAGATTTCGCCAATCCATGAATATGAACAGCAGCGCGCCGTCGACTAGGTAGTACTGCCCGACCTGGATGCAATGGGTCAGGAACGCAATGAACGCCGACTTGGAGAGCTCGCCGGAAGCCATAATGAAGTCAGGGTGTTTGACCTTTCCCTGGCCCGACACCACCCCATCGATTTTCAGATTCCATGGGGGGTCTGCCAACATGATCCGGGCCCTGCGGTCGCCTAGCAGCAGCTGCAGCAGCTCGCGGTCGCGGGCGTCGCCGCAGCCCAGCATGTGCCTTCCCAGCTTCCATATGTCACCGACGCGGGTGACCGGCGGGCCTGCGTCCGGCTCGGGCGGTTCGTCGTACTCGCTAAGTTCGGCGGCGCGCGCCTGGCCATACAACGTGTCGATCTCGGCGATAGCGAAGCCACTCGAGGTGAGATCGATCTGCGGCTCGAGTAGCTCAATCTCTTGAAACTCAATGAGCAGCTGGTCACCAAGCCACTCCACCCCTTCGGGCAGCTTATTGTCGGCCAGTGCGAACAAGCGCAGCTGGGCTTCGGTCAGGTGTTCGACCCGGATCACCGGGACGCTGGTCAGGCCAAGCGTCTTTGCCGCTTCCCATCGGCTGACACCCGCGACAATCTGCAACTGGGCATCGGCGATAATCGGGTTCAACATCCCGAAATCGTCAACGCTGCGAGCAATCCTTCCGATGTGCGCTTTGGTCCTCCGCCGAACTTGTCGGGACGGGGGAGTCAAAGACTTGGGGTCGAGATAAGTTACAGCGAGACTGACCCCGCCAAAATTACTGCGGTTCAGCGAAGTGGGCTGTAGATGACTGGTGTTCATGGTGAGCGCTCCGAGAAATTGGAGCCTCGCACCGCGCCAGGCCCCGACGGGTGCCTCGCGCTTGCAGCGAGGCGGATGTCCGCAGGATTCCTCGGTCCGCAGACCGTAGATCACCCGCGTGGGCGCACAGCGCCCGCCTCGTCTTCTCAGATGGTCCGCACCCAAAAGATGCGGCTCAACCGGGGTCTTAAATAGGGTCCACCGAGCCGGTGGTCAAGGAACGGAGCGGGACAATTGCTGCCGGTTGGCCGTGGACCCAGCGCACACCAGATCATGCCAATCCTCTGCCTGTTCCGATCCTGATAAACCCCTGTTCCGAAGGGCAGGGATTCCAGTAATTTCTGCAGATATTACCGCACGTTACGGCCACACCCTCCGCCTGAAGGGGCCTGATAACGGCAAAATAGCCTGCTAAACCGGGGTTATCAGGCTTTTCGGTGCAGAGACCAGTTCTCTCAGGACTGCGTCGCGCACCACCTCGTAACCCGTTCATGTTGTGTCGCGATCGCAGGACTATAGCTCCAAATCACAGGCAGCGAGGGAACAGCTTTCGCGACCGACTGTTCAACTGATAGATATTGGAGAGTGAAGCGGATGCTGAACGAATCCGCTCGATGCTTTGATGAGTGGGGTGGCGCAACTGGAGTGACAGCGGAGCCTTGCGCGGGTGCAGGGACAGCGGTCGGCGGTCTGGACCCCAAGAGTTTGGTTCGCGAGCTCGCGCGTTACCGTGCGTCCTCCTTCAGTCGCAGCCTGCTCGAACTCGCCATCACTTTGGTGCCTTTCCTGCTGGTGACGGGCTTCATGCTCGCTGCCGTTGCTGGCGGCTATTGGCTTGCGCTGGTTCTGGTGCCCCTGGCTGGCGGACTGCTTCTCAGGCTGTTCCTGATCCAGCATGACTGCGGGCACGGGTCCTTCTTCGCGAGCAGGAGGGCCAATGACTGGCTCGGGCGGTGTTTGGGGGTGCTTACCCTGACGCCCTACGGTTGCTGGCGCCAGTCACACGCCCTCCACCATGCCAGCACCGGCAATCTTGACGCCCGAGGCTCGGGCGACGTGGACACGTTGACGGTCCAGGAGTTTCGCTCGAGAAGCCGGCCAGGGCAGATGCTTTATCGACTGTACCGCCATCCGTTTGTCCTGTTCGGCGTCGGGCCGGCGTACCAGTTTCTCCTGCGTCATAGGCTGCCGCTCGACTTGAAAAAGGCAGGCAGTCGCTACTGGATGAGCGCGCTCGGCACGAACGCTGTAATGGCACTGTTGATAGCGGCCCTGATCGCCACGTTTGGACTGACCGCAGTGTTGCTAGTGATGCTTCCGGCAACGCTTTTGGCAGCGTCGACCGGCGTGTGGCTATTCTACGTCCAGCACCAGTTTGAGGATGCTCACTGGGAACGCGGCGCCAAGTGGTCTTTCCACGAAGCTGCTTTGCATGGGAGTTCCCACCTTGAACTGCCGCCAGTCCTGCGCTGGTTCAGCGCCAACATCGGAGTCCACCACGTCCATCATCTGGCGAGCCGAATACCCTTCTACCGCCTCCCCGAGGTGCTTCGGGATCGAACAGAGCTAGTCGCCGTCAACCGCTTCACGATCGGCGAGACCTTCCAGACCTTCCGCCTGACGCTGTGGGATGAGAAGCAACGGCGAATGGTCACGTTCTGAGCTCGATGACCCGGATACCTGGACGTCAGTACCTTTGACGCCCTCGATACCCTCGCATCCCGCGTCTATCCGCCTCAAAGCTTCAAGCGGCCAGCCATGCGTGCGCGAGGAGATCAATTCGGTCTAGGAGCCAATGTTGTAATCAAAAAATGAGGTTCAAAATACCAGTGATCACCAGCAATCCGATGATGAAGACGATGGCGACGATCCACCCTACGATTTTCAGCAATTATTCTCTCCCTGTTTGGCCGAGGCGGCCGATAGCCGCCTCGCGCCAGTCAAATCCGATCAGCGCTTATCGTCGCTGTCGGTGATTTCGCGGGCTTTGTCCTTGATCCCGCCCCAGGCATTCTGGACCTTGCCTTCTGCCTGATCGGCTTCTCCCTCGCGCTTCATCTTCTCGTCGCCAAGTAGATCGCCCGCGCCTTCTTTGAGGTTTCCGCCCATCTTCTTCACGCTGCCTTCCGTACGGTCCGGATCCACGGCAGGATTTTTGTCATGATCGTGCATTTCTTCCTCCATTGATGTGGGTACAGAAAGCTAACGGGCGAGGGCTGGAAAGGTTCTGCGGCAGCAAAAAAGCTCGACTGTAGCATCGGAAACGAGGGCATGAACTTTATGCGCATTGCGGTGGTGGGCGCGGGGGCGATCGGCGGCTGGGTCGCGGCGCGCCTGGCAACGGGCGGTCAGCAAGTTACTGTCGTTGCCCGCGGCGCAACCCTATTGGCGATCCGCGACAATGGCCTGACGGTGATGGAAGGCGGAGAAAGCGCGACCGCTACCGTCACCGCCTCGGATGACCTGGGCGCGGTTGGCGCGCATGACCTGCTCATTCTCGCTGTGAAAGCGCCCGCTCTTGCGGATGCGGCGCGGTGGGCGGCGCCCCTGATCGGTCCCGAAACGCTGATCTTGCCGATGTTGAACGGCGTTCCTTGGTGGTTCGTCAACGGCGAACCGCTGCAGTCGGTCGACCCCGGCGGGCGCATCGCCGGCGCTCTGCCCGTTCGGCAGGTCATCGGGTGCGTGGTCCACGCGGCGTGCAGCCGAAGCGCGCCCGGCTTCATTGAGGTGCAGCATGCCGAACGGCTGATCCTCGGGGAGCCAGGCGGCACAGTTAGCGAACGAGTCCAGCAGCTCTGCGCGCTGTTTGGCACGGCCAGCATTCGCGCCGATGCCAGCGCCAATATCCGCCAGGCGATCTGGTACAAATTGTGGGGCAATGCGACGATCAACCCGCTGTCGGCGCTGACCCGCGCGACCGCCGACCGATTGCTCGATAATGCAGCCCTGCGCAGTTTCATGCGCGAGGCGATGGCGGAACTGGCCGAGATCGGCGCGGCGATCGGCTGCCCGATCGCGGAGAGCGGGGAGGACCGGATGCAAGTGACGGCGCGGCTCGGTGCGTTCAGGACGTCGATGCTGCAGGATGTCGAAGCTGGCCGGCCGATCGAACTGGACGCGCTGCTCGGGGCTCCGCGCGAGATTGCGCGGCGCACGGGAATCGCGACCCCTAAACTCGACATGTTGTGTGCAATGACCGGCGAAATGGGCGCGAACCTGGGCCTGCTTTAGGCGGCGCTTCCGACCACGCGGCCGACGCATTCGCCGAAGCCGATCCGCACCGCGCCTTCGGTTTCGCACCAGGCGCGCAAGGTCACTTCGTCGCCATCTTCGAGGAAGCTGCGGGTCTCGCCACTCTTGAGGGTGATTGGCTGCGTGCCGCCGCGGCTGATCTCCAGCAGCGAGCCCAGTCCCTGGTCGCTGCTGGTCGAAAGCGTACCGGTGCCGATCAGGTCGCCCGGTTGGAGGTTGCAGCCGTTGGAGCTGTGGTGGGCGATGATCTGCGCCGCGCTCCAGTACATTGCCGCATCGGCGCTGCCGCGCGACAGGATTTGGGGCGCAAGGCCGGACTGCCGCATCTTCTCGGTCGAGAGCGTGACTTCGAGCTGGACTCCGAGCGCGCCCGTTTCGCGGTCGCCGGCGTCGTAGAGATAGGGCAGCGACGCCGGGTCGCCTTCCGGCCGCTGCGGCATCGACCGGCGGAACGGCGCCAGCGCCTCGGCCGTCACTACCCACGGCGACACGCTGGTCAGGAAATTCTTGGCGAGGAACGGCCCGAGCGGCTGATATTCCCACGCCTGCAGGTCGCGGCCAGACCAGTCGTTGAGCAGGCAATAGCCGGCAATATGCTCGCGCGCGTCACAGATCGGGATTGGCAAACCGAGCTCGTTGCCGCGCCCGACCCACAAGCCGAGCTCCAGTTCATAATCGAGACGGCGGCTGGGGCCGTATTCGGGAGCCTCGGCTTCCGGTGGCTTGCGTTGCCCGCTCGGCCGTATCACCGGCTCGCCCGACACGCGCACCGAACTGGCGCGACCGTGATAGCCGATCGGCACATATTTATAGTTGGGGAGCAAGGGATTGTCGGGCCGGAACTGGCGCCCGACGTTGGTCGCGTGGTGAATGCCGACGTAGAAATCGGTATAGTCGCCGATCAGGCAGGGCAGGTGCATGCGCACCTCGCTGCGGCCGATCAGGTGCAGCTCGACGGGGTCGCGATAGCGTTCGTCACTGAGCAGCTCCGACAAGCGGTGCCGAAGTGCGAGGTGCGATGCGGTCCCGCGAGATAGCCAGGCATTGAGCACCGGCTGGGACAGGTCCGGGCGCCATTCCTCGTCAAGCAGGTCCGCCGTAGCCGCCAGGTCGAGGATGAAATCGCCGATCGCCACGCCGGGCCGTCGTTGTCCCGCTCCGTCGGAGAAGATTCCGAGCGGCAGGTTCTGCACCGGAAAATCGCTGCCCGGCCCGGCGCCGCCGACCCAGCTGGTCAGCGCGGGATCGTGGGTCTGGTCAATTGCCGTCATGGGAGCTGTGCTTTCGGAAAGCCGGACCAGGCGAGGTCATAGTCTGGCTGCGCCCGTTCGAGGGCGAAAGCAGTGGGCCGATAAGGCCAGCAGCTCTCGAGCATGAAAGCCAAGCTGTCCGCGATCTTCACCGGCTTCAGCTCGGCCTCGCTGGCCTTGCGCCAGCTGTCGAGGTCGGGACCGTGGCCACTCATCATGTTGTGCAGGCTGAGTCCGCCGGGCGCGAAGCCGTCGGCCTTGGCGTCATATTCGCCTACGATCAGTCCCATCGCCTCGCTCATCACGTTGCGGTGGAACCAGGGCGGCCGGAACGTGTCCTCGGCAACCATCCACCGCGGCGGGAAGATGACTAAATCGGCGTTGGCGCGGCCCGGCATGTCGCTCGGGCTGGTGAGGACGGTGAAGATGGAGGGGTCGGGGTGGTCGAAGCTGATGGTGCCGATCGTGTTGAAGCGGGAGAGGTCGTAGCGGCAGGGCGCGTAATTGCCGTGCCACGCAACGACATCGATCGGCGAATGGTCGAGCGTCGTCCGCCACAAGGTGCCGAGGAATTTCTGAACGATCTCGGACTCCTCGTCCGAATCCTCGAACCAGGCCGCAGGCGTTTCGAAATCGCGCGGATTGGCGAGGCCGTTGGAGCCGATCGGGCCCAGGTTGGGGAGGCGGAACGGCGCGCCGAAATTCTCGGCAACATAGCCGCGCGCTTCGCCGTCGATCTCGACGCGAAAACGAACGCCGCGCGGAATGAGAGCGACCGAACCCGGTGCCACATTCAGGCGCCCGAGTTCGGTGACGATCCTTAGCTCGCCGGACTGCGGAATGATTAGCAGCTCGCCGTCGGCATCAACGAACAGCCGACGCTCCATCGATTTGGAAGCACGATAAAGGTGCACCGCGACTCCCTCAAGATCGGCGGGATCGCGGTTGGCGAGCATGGTCGCCATACCGTCGACGAAATCCTTGCCGGTGGGCTGGTCCGCCGGCGGATCCCAGCGCAAGCGGTTGGGAGCGAGCGGTTCGCTCGGCGTGCCCGGCGTGAAAAGCGCTGCGTCATCGTAGCGTTCGAAGGGCCGGTGATCTGCCGTCGGGCGCAGACGGTACAGCCAGCTGCGGCGGTTCTCGTGACGCGGCGCGGTAAAGGCGCTTCCCGATAGCTGCTCGGCATAAAGGCCGAGCGGCGGCCGCTGCGGCGAGTTGCGGCCCTTCGGCAGCGCGCCGGCGACGGCTTCGGTTTCAAAATGGCTGCCGAAGCCGGTGAGGTAGCGCAGTGGTTCCGCAATCATGGCCTGTCGTTAAAGCGTCGGGCCGCCAAGTTCAAACGGGCGCAGCTCCCAGATTGGAAGCTGCGCCCGCAGTGTCTTCGAAGCTTAATTGACGTTGACGTCGATCTGGTCGGGGACCTGAATCTCGGTCGTGTCGCCGCCACCGCCAAAGCCCAGCTGATCGCGGAACAGGAATAGAAGCACCAGCACAACGATGATCAGCAGCACCACGGCTAGAACGCCGCCACCGCCACCGCCACCGTTGGTTTCCACGATTGTCGTGCGCTCTACCGTCTCGCGATCACGATCATCAGCCATGTCATTCTCCCCTTTGGAAGCTGTTGTTATGGCGAAACGAACGAAGCATGGGCAAGGCGGTTCCGGTCAATCGCCCGGCCGCAGCTCGCGACAAGGGTATCAGCCAGCGATGTCGTGGTGACGCGAGCTGTGAGCCCAGCTGTCGAAGCAGCCGTGGAGCAGGCTGAACAAAGGACAGGCCATCAGGCGATGGGCGACCAGGGCGACGAGCGCCAGCAATAGCGCGATGAGAGCGAGTGCGACCATGAGCGTGACATTGGAGCACAGGCGTTACCGCTTCGTTTCACCGGCGCGTAAGCGGCGTGACACAGCAAAAGGGCCGGCGGTGAGGCCGGCCCTTCGCTAGGTATTTTAACGTTAACGCATCCTTAGTTGCAGGACAGCTGCCCGCGCTGAAGCTGGCGGCCGAGGATCGCTCCCGCGGCACCGCCGATCAGCGAATTGAGCGTCGCCGAACCGCCGATGTTGAGCTGATTTCCAAGCGCGGCGCCAACGCTGGCGCCGACGATCAAGCCGGTCGTGCCGTCGTTGCGGCGGCAATAGTAACTGCCGTTCGACCCGCGATAAATGCGGTCGTTGTAGCTCAGGCGACGGTCGGCATAATGATTGCCGGAGCGATAGTAGCGGTCCGCATAATAGCGGCTCTGCCCGCGCTCGTAGCGGTTCCAGTCATAATTGCGCGACCGGCGCCAGTCGCGGACGGCCTCCTGGCGGTCCTTGCGATACTCGCGTTGAGCCTTGGTGATTTCCTTGCGGCAATCGCGCTGCGCCTTGCGATATTCCTTGCGGTTGTCGGCGCGGCGAAGGTCGCGCTGACACTCGCGCTGCTCTTTGCGGATTTCGCGAGTCGACTGCGCGGCGGCAGGCGCTGCGGCGAAGGTCGGAATGGCGACGTCCGCCGCGGCGGCCGCTGCGATGATGGTGGCTTTCATGAGGGCGTCTCCCTGATTGGTCCGGAGCGGAATGGCGCCGGTCTGTTGTTGTCACATTAGGCCTTGTCGGCTGAACCCGCTGTGAGGCGGCCGTTCATCGCCACGAAGGATTGTTACGGCTGTGCAAGAAGCCTGGGGGAGGCTGAACCAGCGTACGTCGTCTCGGCGGGAATCTGCGGCGGTTCGGCTCTCGCCCCTCGCCGAGCCGTTGCCAGCCGGCTTACTTAAGCACAGGTTGGCCCCATGAAGAAAGACGGGCTCGCTGAACCGCCGTCGGCTCGGACGGCATGGACGCGCATCGACGATTATGTCGGCGCACTGGCGCGGCAACGCCAACGCCGCCATCGGCGTCGGGCGCAGGCACCGCGCACCCAACCTGAGTCACCTCGGCTTCTGATCAGCACCTTGCCGTTCCTGGCGCTGATCGTCGGGCTGGGCGTGGTGGCGGTGGCGGTGATGTTCGCGGCCTGGCCCGGGCGGCAGCAAGTGCAGGCGGGACGCACCGCGGCGGAGGCGAGTGGCGGTGGCGTTGCCGCCCCGGGCTGGTTTGACGACGCCAAGCGCGAGATGCGCCGCTAATCTTTTGGTGACACTCTTGGGGTCACAACGCCGCAATGGGCCGCGCCGCAATCATTGTCGCCGTCATCGCCATGGCCGAGATCGCCACTCAATGGGCGACTCGCGGGACGACTGTCGAGCCGATCCGCGATGGCCAGGTCGTCGAGTGGACCAGGACCGCTTGAGAATGGCGCCTGCCTAGTCGAGGCGTCCGGGTCCCGACTTCCACAATTGCAGTGACCGGATTGCGGCCGGCACGTGCGGCGCCTCGTCGGGCCGCGAGACGACCCGCTCGATCATCATCCAGCGGCGGCGCATTTTGGACTTTTTCCACAGGTCGGTAACGAAGACCGTACCCGACCAGTCCTGGCCGTCGAGCTTCGCCTTCAGTTCCAGCTGCGACGCGAACAACGCGACACCGCCGACTTCGCGGACATAGAGATCGCCGAAGCGATAGGAGGTGCAGAGATAGCGGGTGGTCGCTGCTTCGAGCCAACTTCTCGAATCGAGGATGACCGACGGCTTCGACCCGAACAGCATGATGAACTTGCCGGATGTCAGCGATTTGAGCGTCCGCGCATCGCCGGAAATCCACGCTCGCATCCAGCGGTTTTCCAACGTTTCGATGACGGGAAGGAGGTCGGCCATGGTCTTCTGCACTAGCGTGGGCCGGGGGACATGCAAGGCGGCGGTCCGGCGATTTTGCGCTTTTGCCATTGCCATGCCTCGCCACATGCAAGAGGCCTTTCGCTTGCCTGGCTTCTCCGGAAGGCTGCAGGACCGATGATGAGGGTATTGGCGCAAGAATGAGTTCGGGCAGCTTCCAGTTCGATCGCTTCACGCTTGACCCCGCCGATCGGCAGCTCCGGCGCGACGATGTGCCGGTGGAGCTCAACGGCCGCTATTTCGATGCGCTGACCCTGCTCGTTACCGACGCCGGGAAGCTGATCTCGAAGAATCGCTTCCTGGAAGAGGTGTGGCGCGGCGTTCCGGTCACGGACGAGGCGCTCACCCAATGCGTGAAGACGCTCCGCCGTCAGCTCGGCGACGACGCCGCCAATCCGATATTCATCGAGACGGTGCCCAAACACGGCTACCGCTTCATCGCCCCGGTGGACCGGATCGGGAGCGGCCAGGCCCCGGCCGCCGCCGGGACCGCGCCGGCAACGGTTGGGCACGACCCTTGGCAGCAACTCCTGCTGGTCGGCGGCGCGGGGACATTGGGCGGCGGCTTTGCCGGAGTCATCGGCGGACTGTTCTACGGGTTCGCCGGAGCTTCGCAGCCGCTGCAGCCGGGCATTGGCGCCGTGTCGGTGATGCTGGTGCTGCTCTGCATGACGATCGCTGCCGCTCTAATCGGCGGCGCGGGAGTTTCCTTCGGGATCGCCGCGACCAGTTTCGGCAGCCGTAGCGGCTGGCAGTGGAACCTGATCGGTGGTGCGCTTGGTGGGATGATTGTCGGCGCGGTGGTCAAACTGCTCGGCCTCGACGCCTTCAACCTGCTGGTCGGCCAGTCGCCGGGCGACATCACCGGCGCGGCCGAAGGTGCGGTGCTGGGCGGCGCGGTGGGGCTGGGGGCATGGCTCGGCAGCCGGCGGGGAAGTCCGTGGCTACTCCGCCGAAGCGTTGCCGCCGCGGCGGCCTGCGGCGGGATCGCCGGCATCCTCATCGCGTTGCTCGGCGGGCGAATGATGGGCGGAAGCCTCGACCTGCTCGCCCGCCAGTTCCCTAACGCGCGCTTTCGGCTGGACCAGATCGGCCTGCTGTTCGGGGAGGAGGGGTTCGGCCCGATCAGCCATATTATCACGGGTGCGCTCGAAGGGATGTTGTTCGGCGGCTGCATCGTCGGCGCGATGATCCTCGCGCGCAGGATATTCAGCCCCGACGACGACAGCGGCCAAGGCAATGCTTTCTCCTGACCGAACAGGCCTTTGCGCCGGCTGTTCAAGCCGGTAGACACCAACCCACGCGTTTTCTCCGGAGTGTTCCCCGCCATGTCCCGTCTTCGCTTGCCCGTCCTGCTTTGCGGCGCCTCGCTGCTCGCCGCCTGCGCCACCGCCACCCAGCCCGTGGCGGTCGCTCCCGCACCCGCCGCCGTCGTGGCGTCGAACGAGCCGGCGCCGGTGCCTGAGCTGGTCAAGCAGGTCGCCATCCCGCACCAGATGTTCCGCCTGGCCAACGGGCTGACCGTGATCGTGCATGAGGATCACAAGGCGCCGGTTGTCGCGGTCAGCACCTGGTACAACGTCGGTTCGAAGGACGAGCCGAAGGGCAAGACCGGCTTCGCGCATCTGTTCGAGCATCTGATGTTCAACGGCTCGGAAAATCTGTCGGGGGACTTCTTCACCTATCTGCAGCAGATCGGCGCGACCGATTACAACGGCACGACCTGGTTCGACCGGACCAATTATTTCGAGACGGTGCCGAAAGCGGCGCTCGAACGGGCCTTGTTCATGGAGAGCGACCGCATGGGCTATCTGCTCGGAGCGGTGACGCAGGAGAAGCTCGATAACCAGCGAAGCGTGGTCCAGAACGAGAAGCGCCAGGGCGACAACCAGCCGGGCGGCCTCGTCGAATATGCGGTGCTTGAGAATCTGTTCCCCGAAGGACACCCCTATCGCCACTCGACGATCGGATCGATGGCCGACCTTGATGCCGCCAGCCTTGCCGATGTGAAGCAGTGGTTCATCGACAATTACGGCCCGAACAATGCGGTGCTGGTGCTCGCCGGCGATGTGACACCCGCCGAAGCGCGGCCACTAGTCGAGAAATATTTCGGCGCCATCGATGCAGGCCCGGTCAATTCGCCCGCCGCAGCCGACGTGCCGACCCTCGCTGCGCCCAAGTCGATCGTGATGAAGGACCGTGTCGCAGCGGTTCAAATTCAGCGCAGCTGGGCGGTGCCCGGCCTCCTGTCCGACCAGCTCGCCGCGCTCGACCTCGGCGGCTCGATCCTCGGCGGCCTGTCGAGCTCGCGGCTCGACAATGTGCTGGTGCGCGACGAGAAATTGGCGGTCTCGGTCACCGCCAGCCACCAGCCGTTCCATCGCATCGGCATGTTCGAAGTCACCGCCACGGTGAAGCCCGGTGTCGATCCCGCGTTGGTCGAGCGGCGGCTTGACCAGATCATTGCGGACTATATCGCCAATGGACCGACCGAGGACGAGGTGCGCCGCGCGGCGACTCGCGAAGTAGGCGGACGCATTCGCGGCCTGGAGCAGGTCGGCGGTTTTGGCGGCAAGGCCGTCGCGCTGGCCGAGGGGCAGGTTTATGCGGGCGACTCCGATTTCTACAAGCGGACGCTGAACCGCTACGCAACGACGACGCCGGCCGAGATCAAAGCGGCGCTTCAGCAATGGCTGACACGTCCAGCATTCACCATCCGGCTCGAGCCCGGAGACCGCCCGCCCTACGAGGAAGCGAAGTTCACGCCGAAGAAGGGCAAGAGCGCTGACATCCGCACGCCCAGGGTAGAGCGGCCGATTCCGCCGCTAGGCACCCCGGCCTCCCTCGACTTCCCAAACGTCGAGCATAGCCAGCTGTCGAACGGAATTCCGATTCACTATGCGCAGCGGACGACGGTGCCGACGACCTTGGTTTCGATGTCGTTCGATGCCGGCTATGCCGCCGATGCGCCTGCAACGCGCGGGCTTCAGAACATCACCCTGGCGCTGCTCGACGAGGGCGCCGACGGCAAGAGTTCGCAGCAGCTCGCCGAGGAGCAGGAGCGGCTGGGGGCCGAGATCGGTGCCGGCGGAAGCGCTGACCAGAGCAATGTCGGGATGGCGGCGCTGAGCGCCAACCTGGCCCCGTCGCTCGACCTCCTTGCCGACGTGATCCAGCGCCCGACGTTTGCGGACAGCGAGCTCGAGCGCGTCCGCACCCAGGTGCTGACGGCGATCGCGCAGGAGCAGAAGAGCCCGCAGGGAATGGCCGGGCGAGCGCTTCCGGCTTTGCTCTACGGCAACGCACACCCCTATGCGACCACTTCGATCGGGAATCCGGAGGCGGTCAAGGCGTTCAGCCGCGACGATCTGCTACACTTCCAGCGGACATGGTTGCGCCCCGACAACGCGGCGATCTTCGTCGTCTCCAACCTGCCCCTCGCCGAGGTGCAGCAGCAGCTAGAGCAGCGCTTCGGCACCTGGGCGCCGCCGGCAGCTCCGAAGGGCGTGAAGAATTTCGGCGACACCCCCGTCCGTCCGGCGGCGGAGCGGATCGTGCTGATCGATCGCCCCAGCTCGCCGCAGTCGCTGATCATGGCCGCGCAAGTGACCCCGATCGACCCGCGCGGCGAGCTGACCGCGATCACCGGCGCCAACGACATCCTCGGCGGTAGCTTCCTTTCGCGCATCAACATGAACCTGCGCGAGGACAAGGGCTGGTCCTATGGCGTGCGCGGCACCGTGCAGCTCAATGCCAAGCTCGTTCCTTACATCGTCAGCGCTCCGGTCCAGGCCGATCGTACCGGCGATTCGATCCGAGAGTTGCGCAAGGACGTGCGCGACTTCCTCACCGCGAAGGGCGTGACCGACGAGGAACTGGAGCGGACGATCGCCAACCGGATCAGCCAGCTTCCCGGCTCGTTCGAAACCTCGGGATCAGTGCTGACGGCAATGCAGCAGAACGCGCTCTATGGCCGGCCGGATGATTATTACGAGCAACTGGCGGCCAAATATCGCACCCAGACCCGCACCAGCCTCGACGCGTCCCTGCGCGAGGCGCTAGACCCGGTCGGCTTCGTCTGGGTGGTCGTCGGCGATGCCAAGCAGGTGACTCCGCAATTGAGGAAGCTCGGGCTGCCGATCGAGGTCGTGCAGCCGCGCTAGCTGAGGCAGCTGCTTGGCGGCTTGAAACCGGCCCGCATTGCTCATATCGGGGCGGTGCGGACCGGGCCCCTCTGGCGACTCTGCCCCCTTTAGCGGGCGATCGCGATGTCGGACCGCATCGGATGATCCGATGCAATGGCCTGGACTGACTTCCCGGAACTTTGCCGCGCGGATCCTCCGGTCGACCTGTTCGATCTAGAGGAGCTATCGATGCCCGAATTCCTGCTTGCCGAATGGCTGGGTACGCCTGCCTGGTTTTGGCTGTCCTTTCTTGCCCTAGTGGTGGCGCTGACCGCGTTCGACCTTGGGATCCTGCATCGCAAGGATCGCGAAATGGGCGTCGGCGAGAGCCTCAAACTGTCGGCATTCTACATCGCAGTCGCGCTTGCCTTCGGCGGCTGGATTTGGGCTGCCAAGGGCGCGGCGTCCGGAGTCGAATATTACACCGGTTTTTTCATCGAGAAGGCGCTGTCGATCGACAACGTCTTCGTAATCAGCCTGATCTTCACCTACTTCGCCATCCCGCCCAAATATCAATACCGCGCCCTGCTGTGGGGCATCGTTGCGGTAATCCTGCTCCGGGGCGCGATGATCGCCGGCGGTGCTGCGCTGGTCGCCGAAGCTGGCTGGGTGCTCTACCTGTTCGCGGCGTTCCTGATCGCCACCGGCATCAAGATGTTCTTCGTCGGCGACAAGCCGATGGACGTTGCCTCCAACCCAGTCGTCAAGTTCATCTCCCGGCGGATGCGGGTCACGCCCGAACTGCACGCGCAGAAGTTCTTCGTGCGCGTCACCGATGAGCGGAGCGGTGGGCTGGTGACGGCCGCAACCCCGCTGTTCTTGGCGTTGGTGGTGATCAACCTTGCTGACCTGGTGTTCGCCGTCGACAGCGTGCCGGCGATCTTCGCCATCACCACCGACACCTTCATCGTCTACACGTCGAACATCATGGCGATCCTCGGCCTGCGCGCGCTTTACTTCGCGCTGGCGGCGATGGTGCATCGCTTCCACTATTTGAAATATGCGCTGGCCGCGGTGCTGGTGTTCATCGGCTCCAAGATCTTCGTTGCCGACTTCCTGCTCGGCGGCGACAAATTCCCGCCCGCAGCAAGCCTTGGAATAACCGCGGCGCTGATCGGCGCCGGCATCGGATATTCGCTGTGGAAGACGCGCGGCGAAGGCGAAGCGGCTCCGGCCGAGCCGATCAGGGAGTGACGCGGGTTACGTGACCCATCTTGCGGCCCGACCGGGGGTCGCCCTTCCCGTAAAGGTGAAGGTGCGCTCCCGGCTCCGCAACCAGCTCGCGCCAGCGGAGAACGTCGTCGCCGATGAGGTTGTCCATCGTCACCGCCCTTGCCGTGAGCCGGGTGGACCCGAGAGGTAGTCCGCAGATGGCGCGGACATGCTGCTCGAACTGCGACGTTTCGGCGCCCTCGATGGTCCAGTGGCCGCTGTTGTGCACGCGCGGCGCGATCTCGTTGACCACCGGTCCTTCGGCGGCAGCGAAATATTCGACGGTGAGCACACCGACATGGGCGAGAGCGTTGGCAATCGCCACCGCGGACGCGCGCGCACTCTCCAGCTGCCGGGCGACCGCGTCCCCGCACGGGATGATCGACCGGCGCAGAATGCCATCGACATGGACGTTCTCCGCTGAGTCCCACAGCGCATGCCGGCCGTCCTCCGATCGAGCGACGATCACCGAATATTCGGCAGTGAAATCGACGCCGGCCTCGGCGACGGCGGGTTGTCGGCCGATCGCGTCCAATGCCGCTTCGGCCTGGTCCGAAGAACGGACCCACGCCTGTCCCTTGCCGTCATAGCCATAGCGGCGCGTCTTCAGCACCAGCGGGAGCCCGAGCTGCTCGATCGCGGCGCGAACATCCTCCAGGCTGGCAGTTTCGCGCCATGGGGCGACCTGCGCGCCGCTGCTTTCGATAAACCTCTTCTCCTCGGCGCGGTCCTGCGCGACCTGGAGCGAACGTACGCCTGGCTTGAGCTTGCTTTCGATCGGAAGCAGCGGCTCGACCGGTAGATTTTCGAATTCGTAGGTGATGACATCGACCGCAGCCGCGAACGTTTGCAGCGCGCTTGCGTCATCAAAGGCCGCGCGGGTGTGTCGCGACGCGACATGTGCCGCTGGCGGATCCTCGTGCGGATCGAAGATGTGGCACTTGTAGCCGAGCTGCGCCGCGGCGACTGAGATCATCCGGCCAAGCTGGCCGCCGCCGATGATGCCGATGGTCGAACCCGGCGGGAGCCCTTCGACTTCGCTCAGCACAGGCGTCATTGCGGGGATTCGGCGACCGCGCTCGTTTGGTCCTGGCGATATTGCTCCAGCCGCCCCGCTAGAGCCTCATCGCCAAGGCCCAGGATTGCCGCGGCCAGCAGCGCCGAATTGACCGCCCCCGCACGGCCGATGGCGAGCGTTCCGACCGGCACCCCGGCGGGCATCTGCACGATCGACAAGAGGCTATCGATGCCGTTGAGCGCCTGGCTTTCGACGGGTACGCCGAGCACCGGCAGCGCGGTCATCGAGGCCACCATACCCGGCAAATGCGCGGCTCCTCCGGCTCCGGCAATGATCACCTTTAGCCCGCGCTCCCTCGCGCCGGCGGCATAGTCGTACAGCCGCTGCGGCGTGCGGTGCGCGGACACGATTTTGCTTTCGTGGGACACTCCGAGCTTGTCGAGAGTCTCGGCGGCGTGACGCATCGTCTCCCAATCAGAGCTGCTGCCCATGATGATCCCAACCAGAGGCTGCGCCATACCGTCCTTCGTCCTGCTCGATGGTCTCGAGAGCGTGTCGTTTAGGGACATGCCCAACGCGGCGCAACGGCAGGGGCAGACTCCGGATTTCCAGTCTGTAGAATGTTGGTTATGGTATTCTGCGAACAGGGGGAATCGACCGGAGTGACCGAGGAGCTGTCGACAGCGACGGACAGGGACGGGCTTGCTGCCGAGATCGAGCGGCTGCGTTCGATGATCCGCGGGCTCGAGGAACGGGTCCGTCAGCTCGATACGCTTGCTCACCAGGATTCGCTGATCGATCTTCCCAACCGGCGCGGCTTCATGCGCCAGCTTGACCGGCTGATTGATCGCGTGCGCCGTTATGGCGACAAGGCCGCGGTGCTGTTCGTGGACATCGACGGGCTGAAGCTGATCAACGACAGCTTCGGCCATCTGGCGGGCGACAAGGCGCTGATCCAGGTCGCCGAATTCCTCAGCGGCGGCGTCCGCAAGAGCGACTGCGTAGCGCGGCTCGGTGGGGACGAGTTCGGCATCCTGCTGGAACATGCAGACGAGGCGGTCGCACAGGAAACGGCGCAGCGGCTGGTCGATCAGGTCGCGGGGTGCGAGTTGACCTTCAACGGCAGCCTACTTGGCCTCAGCGTCGCGATCGGCGTTGCGATGATCGAGCCGGACGACACGCCCGAGAAGGTCATCGCCCGGGCGGACGAGGCAATGTACGAGGTGAAGTCCGCGGCGGCCTAGCGCTCGCTGAGGTAATAGCGATCCTTGACCGACAGGTCGTCGGCGAGATCATAGGCGATCGGCTGCCCGGTCGGGATCTCGAGCCCGACGATCTCCTCGTCGCCGATGTTCGACAGATGTTTGATGATCCCGCGCAGTGAGTTGCCGTGGGCGACCACCGCCACGCGCTTCCCAGCGCTGAGGGCCGGCGCGATCTCGGCGTTGAAATAGGGCACCGCACGGCCGATCGTGTCCTTTAGGCTCTCGCTATTCGGAACGTCGATCCCGGAATAGCGGCGATCGGCGGACACGTCGCAGGCGCTGCCCTCGTCCAGCGGCGGCGGCGGAATGTCGAACGATCGGCGCCAGATCGTCACCTGTTCGACGCCGACCTTGTCGATCATCTCCTGCTTGTTGAGGCCGGTCAGCCCGCCATAGTGGCGCTCGTTGAGCCGCCAGTCCTTGGTTACCGGAAGCCACAGCCGGTCCATCTCGCCGAGCATGAAATCGAGCGTTCGGATGGCGCGGGTGAGGACGCTGGTGAAGCAGCAGTCGAAGTCGAACCCGCGCTCCTTCAGCAGCACGCCGGCAGCCTTTGCCTCGGTCTCGCCAAGCTCGGTCAGGTCGACGTCCCACCAGCCGGTGAAGCGGTTTTCCAGATTCCACTGTGACTGGCCGTGGCGGAGGAGGACGAGGGTCGGCATCAGCGCGTTTCCGTCTTCGCCGCCTTCAACTCGGGGAGGATGGCGTAGAGCGCATCGAGGCAGGCTCCAGCGAGATGGCCCGAACGGTCGGGCGACCAGCCATAGACCGGATCGGGCAGGTCATCATTATCCTTGAACGGCATCTCCAGGGTCATCGACACGCAGCCGAAGCGCTCGGCGAGCTGTGTTGTGGACATCGACATGTTCGCTTGCCCCGGCGCCGGGATTTCGTAGCCCTGGCGAGTTTGAAAATCAGGGGACAAGCGCTCGAGCGTGTCGCTGAAGCTCTTGAACAGCCGCGTCTGCCGCTCTGTCAGCGAGGGAATGCCTTCGAAGCCGGCGAGGAAGTTGGCGGGGATCGCCTCGTCGCCATGGATGTCCATCGCGAAGTCGACGCCGGTTTCGTCCATCGCATCACGGACGCATAGCACCTCGGGGCTCTTCTCCGCGCTGGGCGCATGCCATTCGCGGTTGAGGTTGACGCCCGCCGCATTGGTGCGCAGGTGCCCCCGCCGCGACCCGTCGGGGTTCATGTTCGGGACGATCCGAAAGGTGCATTCGCTGCGAAGCACTCGGCCGACCGGGTCCTCAGGGTCGGTCAGCTTGTCGAGCGCGCCTTCCATCCACCATTCGGCCATCGTCTCGCCGGGATGCTGGCGCGCGTAGAGCCAGACATTGAGCGGACCTTCGCCGATCTCCAGGCAATCGATGTCCTGCCCGTCGAGCGACTTGCCCAGCGAGCGATAACCGACGCCGGGGATGCTCGCGACGGAGGCGACGAGATCGTGGTGACGCTCCATCGAATATGGCGCGAAATAAGCGACCCAGACGCAGTCGGTCTCGGGCGTGAAGCGGATGGTGAGGATGCCGTCGGCGAAGCTGGTGTCCTCGGCGCGGTACCATTCCTCGCGGTCGCTGGACACGCAGGCTTTATAGTCGGGCCAGCCGTTGGGGTAGGCGGATCCGGCGCAGTTGAGGATGCGCAGCGTGACCTCGCGCCCTTCGCCGCCGGCAATGCGGAAGTGGAACCATTGGTAGAAATCGGAACTGTGATCCTTGACGATTTCGAGGTCGGCCTCGTCGCCATTCACATTGACGACGCGGATGTTGCCGGCGTCGAACGCACTCGAAATCGTGATGCTCATCGGGACCTTAGGTGAAATGGAGTTGATTTAGCGGGGCTGATAGAGCGCAGCCGCCGAACAGGCAAACGCTGCTGGATGCGAAGCGGACGGACTTACCCGCAGGCGTCCCGGTCCAGCCGTTCGATCACGATCCCGACCACAGCAATGCGCTCGACCTCCTCATAGCCGGGCTCCTCAATCTGCTCCCCGAATACGTCAGGGTCGATTTCCCGGTAGCGCAACTGGAAGCTGTTCGCGCCAAGCTCTTCGGTCAGCGCCTCGCGCAATCGATCCCGGCCGCCGACGATAGCGCTGGCGGTATAAAGCAGCATTCGCCCGCCCGGAGCGAGCTTGGCGGCCGTGGCCAGCGCCCAGTCCAGCGACAGCGCTGCGCCGTGCATACCGCCGCCGTCGCGATAGGCGCGCCCCGCATTGTCCATCATGAAAGGCGGGTTGGAGATGGCGAGTTCGATCGGTGCCTCGATCCCGTCGACACCGGGCGCTTCCACCGTCTCGACTTCGACGTCGTTATGCGACGCGTTGATGCGAGCGAAGCGCAGCGCTAGCGGGTTGATGTCGCTGAGCGTCACCCGGCCCGCTTGGATCGCCGAGGCCGCCATGATTCCGCCGACCCCGCTGCCGGTGCCGATGTCGACCAGACGGCCGAATGGCGGCGTGCCGGCGAGTTCGCGGCGGAGGAATTCGACGAAGCGGTAGCTGTCAGGTCCGAAGAAGACCGAATCCGCCTGAGCTGTGGGATAGGCCGAATGGACGAATAGCGCGTCGCCGACAGACGACACCCGCACCGCGCTTTTAAAGGTCGAGCCTTCTCGGATGAGCATCTCGGCGGTCTCAAGCAGGGCGAATATTCGTGGCCCCGCAATCTGCGGCAAAAAGGGAAGGCTCCAGCCGAAAATATCGCGGAGATTCTTTGCCTGTCCGCGCCGTGCGATCACTCGCCGATGCGTCTCAGGCGTCGGCGTCACGAAATGATAGCCGGCCTGCGCCAGCTCGCCGAGCAGCTCGCGCAGCGACTCGTCCTCGGCGGAAAGCATCAGGCGGCGGGAAGGCGCGCCAGCGGCATCGTCAGGCAGTGCGGCCCGCCTCCGCAGCGGGTGAACTGGTCGAGGGC
>JALYPM010000123.1 GCA_030856365.1 Pseudomonadota bacterium | reverse complement strand
TCTTCAGGAGCCTTTCATGATGCGTCAGACCCCGACCACTCGCAGCAGCTGGAATGCACCCAAGTTGCAGCGGCTTCACATTCAGGCGGCCGAGGGTAAGGGCAAGGGCGCCACGGATGGCGGAGGCAAGAGCGGCTCCTAGCGCGCGGCCTTTCAGGTCAAGGACGGCGAATCCCGCAACTTGATCCTGTCGCTGGCTTCTGGGCGCCAGCGTCCTCCCCTCAATATCAGCGATTGAGCGATTGGGCGGCTGCGGGTCCGGACGAGGGGGCTGCTAAACCCTATTTCCGATGCGGAGCGTACGGCATTGTCGCCGCGCTCGGACCCTATAAGCTTCTGGCCGACATGCGGCTCGATCACCTTGACGATCTGGACGTCGGCTTTCCTGCACCAATGCGGCCTCCAAAGACCGGCCATGCAGATATACTGCTGCGCGCCTGGGACCGGTGGGGAATCGGGGCCCTGTCCCGCCTGGAAGGCGATTTTGCTTTCTGCCTCTGGGACGAGCGCCGGCAGGAGCTCACGCTCGCGCGCGACGCTCTCGGTCTGCGTGCGCTCCATTATCGGCAGTGTGGAGGCAGCGTTGCCTTCGCGTCGATGCCAGGGCAGCTAACCCCCCTTCTGGACCAGACGGACGCCGATCTTGCCCTTCTGACAGCCTATCTGTGCGGAGTCCCAGAATTGGGCCACGCCAGTTTCATTCGCGGTATCCGGCGCGTCAGACCAGGCCATGCGATTGTGTTTGTCCGCAATGGCGGCCTGCGGGAGGAGCAGTGGTGGAGGCCAGACCTTTCGCCGATCCGCCTGTCCACGCGCGACGCGGTCGAAGCAATGCGATGCGAGTTCGATCGCGCGGTCGCTGCGGCCATTGCTACCGATGTGCCGGTGCTTGCTGCCCATCTTTCGGGGGGACTCGACTCCACACTCGTCGTCGAAGCGGCAAGCAGGCTCTTGCCTTCAAGCAGCGGACTGATCGCGATTACAGGCAGAATCGCGGGGGAGGGCCAACTCAACCGTCGGGCCTTTGAAGATGCTCCGCTAGCCAAAACGACGGCCGCGTCGTTCCCGAATGTGCGCCATATCCTGGCCGAGGCGGAACCCGAGTCGCCGCTGGATACTATCGATCGGTGGATGAGCGCGGAACGGCCCTTGAGGCACCCGTACAACCTCAATTGGCTCGATTCGACGTACGAGGCGGCCCGAGCCGCCGGGGCAAAGGTGCTGCTGTGCGGCGACTACGGAAACGCAACACTGAGCGAGCGTGGAGAGAGCCGGCTTCAGCATCTGGCAATGCGTTTCAAATGGTTCGAGCTCTCGCGCCAAATCCGTGCCCATCGCCGCCAGCGGGGCGGTAGTTGGCCAGGACTGCTGGCGACAAGTTTCGGTGCTTTGATCCCCGGACCGCTGTGGAGCCTGCTGCTCGACACATGGGGATCCGGCTCCGCGCTCGTGGCTGACTCGGCGTTTCTGCGCCGGTCCAGCGTTCAAGTGCGTAAAGCCGCTGCTACCGCAGCCTCCCTCGGTTATTCGCATCATGGCAGTCCGTCAAAACACGGGTGGGCCAAAGGCCGTTTCTTGTTCATGCAGGACATGGATAGTGCGCCAATGTACCATGATGTGCGCCGCCGCTTTGGCCTTGAGATTCGAGATCCCACAGCCGCAAGACGGGTCGTCGAGCTGTCGTTGCGGCTGGGGCCCGAACATTTTTACGACCGGGGAGGAGTTCGCCTCCTTGCGCGCCGAATGCTTCGCGGGCGTGTTTCCGATTCGGTGGTCGATGAGCAGAGGAAGGGTCTGCAGGCCACCAACTGGCTAGCAAGTGCGACCATTGCGCTCGACGAGTTCCGGCGCGAGCTCGACCGTATCGAGGCTTACCCGGAACTGGCCGAACTGATCGACACACCCGCCCTCCGCCGCTGCCTGGATGAATGGCCGACAGAGGGCTGGGAGGACCAGCAACAGATGATGCTGTACCGGCAGCGGTTTACTTCCACGGTGGCACTTGGCCGCTGGGCTCGGCGGATCAACGAGCGCAGGGTCTGACCCATGGATGGACGTCCACCCTGGCCCATTCTTGCCGAGGCCGGCGCAGCGATGCTGGCCGCGTCCGCGGCGATTCGGATGGTCCCGTTCCGGAACTTGTCTGGCCGCATCGGCAGGAAGACTGCCACGCGTCCCTCAAGCGCTGCGGAAGTCGCCGTTCTCCGCCGCGCGGTTGGCGCCTGGTCGCGGCGGCTTCCGTGGCGAACGATGTGCTTTGAGGAGGGTCTCACCGCCCACTGGATGCTCAGGCGGCGCGGGCTGCAGTCGACCTTGTACTACGGCGCGGCGACAATCGATGGAGTGTTGAAGGCCCATGTCTGGGTCCGTTCCAGCGAGATGGACGTGATCGGGTGCGAGAATGCGGGCGACTATGCGCTGTTGGCGAGCTTTCCGGACAGCTGAAAAATGCCCCAATTCGTCGCGATACCCGGTCAGCCGCGGTTAATTTGGACGCCCCTATGAAGGGACGATCAGGAGTAGTGTGATGACGGGCTTTTCCATTCGTAGGTTCATCGTAGCCGGGGTTGCCATCGCGGCCGTCGTCGGCCCCGTGGGCACTGCCGCCGCCCAGTCGGATCAGGGCGCACGCTCGACGCCGAAGAACTGGAATTACGAGATCAAGGACGGCAAGCGCGTTCCTAAGGGACAGCGCGTGACCAACGCGGACGGCAGCTGGCAGGAGCAGATCCGCCAGGGTGCTTGCGTAACCTTGAAGGAACGCTCGCCGAGCGGCGAGGTCAAAGTCACCCGCAAGTGTAACTAGCCTGAAGTTGCCGGCAGTGCTCGCTGCCGGATGACGCAGGCAGGCAGCCCATACTGAGCCAGATTGTCGCAGCGCCGCACCTGGGCGCTGCCGTCCGGCCCCACGAAAATGGCGAAATCGGTGCTGTTGTCGCATTTCGCTGTCCACATCGACAGATTGTCATGCTCCTGCACATAGCCGGAGCTATCGACACGCTTGCAGCGATTGCCTGAATCCAGGATCGCCCTTTTGAGCCCGATGTCGCGATTGACGTCGTTGAGTTGGTGCAGCTGATCCTGCGCCTCGCTCCGCACCACGATCGGGTTTGCAGGCGCAGTTGGTTGCGAATCGTCGCAGCCACCAATTAGCGCTGCCGCGGGCAGTGCCAGTGCCGAAGCCTTCCAGGTTGCGCGCATTTGAACGTCCCTTCGGACCTCTAACGCCAACGGCGGCGCAAAGGCTTCATTCGACTCCGCGGATTCTCACGCGCGCTGCGGCGGCGACTGCGGTGGCCACCGCGTCCTCGATCGAATCGCCACGCGCCAATGCGATGCCCATCCGGCGGTTCCTGAGCATTTTCGGCTTTCCGAACAGCCGCACGTCGACCGGTGCCCCGGCCTGGCCGAGGGCGAAAGCCTCACCCAACCCCTCGAACGTGAAGTGTTCGCTTTCCTCCGACGCGAGAATGACTGCCGATGCCGACGGTCCGGCGAAGTCGATGGCGGGAATGGGAAGGCCGAGGACGGCTCTTAGGTGAAGCTCGAACTCGTTCGGTGATTGGGAGATGAGCGTAACCATCCCCGTGTCGTGAGGGCGCGGGCTCAGCTCCGAAAAAATCGCCTCTTCGCCGCAAACGAAGAATTCGACCCCGAACAGCCCGTGGCCTCCGAGCGCTTGGACAACGGCTTGGGCCTGCCGCTCGGCCGACCTCAAGGCGGCCGCGGAGACAGCCGCGGGCTGCCAGCTCTCACGATAGTCGCCTAGCTCTTGCCGATGGCCGACGGGTGGGCAGAACAAGATTCGCTCGGTCGTCGCGACGGTCAGCAGCGTGATCTCGCTATCAAAGGCAATGAACTCCTCGACGATGACCCGGGGCCGGTCGCCCCGCATGTTGGCGACGGCATAGTCCCACGCATGGCCAAGCTCCTCCTTGGTGCGCGCAGTGCTCTGGCCCTTGCCCGAGCTGGACATCACTGGCTTGACCACGCACGGCAGGCCCACCTCCGCGACCGCCGCGATCGCCTCCTCCCGGCTTTCGGCGAAGCGATAGCGCGAAGTGATTAGGGCAAGCTCGCGCGCGGCGAAGTCGCGGATGCCATCGCGATTCATGGTCAGCTGCACCGCCTTCGCCGACGGGACCACCCGCCATCCTTCCTGCTCCAGCTGAACCAGCACGGCCGTGTCGATGGCCTCGATTTCGGGCACGATGGCGTCGGGTCGATGCTTCTCGACCGCCGCCCTTAGGGCCACCCCGTCGAGCATCGGAAAGACTTCGGCGGCGTCGGCAAGCTGCATCGCCGGCGCATTGGCGTAGCGGTCGCAGGCAATGACGCGGCAGCCGAGCCGCTTGGCGGCGATGGCGAACTCGCGCCCAAGCTCTCCCGAGCCGAGCAACATGATGGTGGCGATGTGCATCGCCGTTGCGCTTAATCGCTCAGACCGGCGTGTGGAACCCGGCACTGGATTTGCCCGGCCTCGCCTCTACAACAAGGTCAGTTTGGGGAGAGATTGATGCGCCTGATGATTGCCGCCGCCGCTGTGGCCCTGATCGCCGCCGCGCAGCCCGCGGCGAAGCCCGTCACTCCCAATGATATCGCCGCCGCCGCTCCGCCGAGCGCCTGGAACGCGATCGATCCCGCCGACCTTTTGGTCATCGATCTCAAGAGCGGCGGCCGCGTGGTCATCCAGCTCGCTCCCGCCTTCGCGCCAGTGCACGTCGCGAACATCCGAGCGCTGGCTCGGGGCCGCTACTGGACCGGCGCCGCAATCTATCGCGTGCAGGACAATTATGTCGTGCAGTGGGGAATTAATCGAGAAACCGGTCTGCCGGCGGGCGTCGTTCCCAAGCCGCCCGCTGAATATTACCGGCCTTTGGCGGGCCTGTCCGTGACGCCTCTTGGTTCACCAGATCAATATGCACCTGCGGCCGGGTTCGCCGCAGGCTGGCCGATTGCCTACGATCCCGCGGCAGGGACAGCCAATTTGACGCACTGCTACGGCTATGTCGGGGTCGGCCGCGATATGGCGCCGGACACGGGCACCGGCGGTGAACTGTACGCAGTCATCGGCCATGCGCCCCGACAGCTTGACCGCAACATTGCCATCGTCGGCCGGGTTGTGGAGGGTATCGAGCGGCTAACTGTGCTTCCGCGCGGGACGGAAGCGCTCGGCTTCTACAAGGAAGAGAGCCAGCACGTGCCGATCGCCCAAGTCACTCTCGCGGCGGACCTGCCCGCAGCCGATCGGCCAAGCTTCCAGGCCATGGACACGGCGAGCGCGACCTTTGCCGCCTATCTGAGGGTGCGAGCCAACCGGAACGACGACTTTTACAACCGCCCGGCGGGCGGCGTCGATCTCTGCAACGTTTCCGTGCCGGTCAGGAAGACTCCCGCCTAAGCTTCAGGCTGCCCAGGCGTGGTCGTTCTGGCCATTCTTGTGCTGAATCGTGACCGGCCCATGATGCGACCGCATACTCGCTTCGGCGAGGGGGAGGGCAGTGGCGCAGAAGGCGCATTCCGCCGACATCCGACCGATCAGCCATTGGGTGCGACCGCAGCCGGGACAGTGGTTGACCTGGTGCTCGCGGTAAACGGCATGATATCCCCGGCCCGACGGATCATGAGGTTTGCGGATTTCTGCAACGGCAGTCGCCATGAAACATTTCCTTTCGAGCCTCCTGAACGAAGCAAGCGGCACTAGGTTTCCTGCGATTTCTTTGTGGGACGCCGCCGCACAAGCGACTCCACTCCGCTGCACAACGACCAACGGTGCAGGCAAAGGCGGCGGGCCGCCTTCGCGATCAGGAGAGCTTTGCTAGCTCCTCCTCCGGAACATCGTAATTGCCCCAGACCGTTTGAACGTCATCGTCTTCCTCTAGAGAGTCGATGAGCTTCAAGAGGGTAGCGGCGTCGTCGCCGCAGACCTCGACCTCGGTACTGGGCCTCCAGGCGAGGCGGACGCCTTCGGGCTCCCCGAGCAGCGGCTCGAGCACCCTGGCTGCCTCGTGAAGGGTGTCGACGCTGGTCCAGATCTGATGGCCGTCGTCGTCGGATTGGACGTCATCGGCACCCGCCTCGATGGCCGCTTCCAGGACCTTGTCGGGCTCTCCCACCGAAGCGCCATATTCGATCAGTCCGACTCGATCGAAACCATGGCTGACGGAGCCGCTTGCGCCCAGATTGCCCCCGTTCTTGGAGAATGCGGTACGAACGTTGGTGGCGGTGCGGTTGCGGTTGTCGGTGAGCGCTTCGACGATCAGGGCGACGCCCGCCGGGCCGAAGCCTTCGTAGCGAATTTCCTCATAGGTTTCGGCATCGCTGCCCGATGCCTTGTCGATTGCTCGCTGGATATTGTCCTTGGGCATCGATTGCGCCTTGGCGGCCAGCACCGCGGCGCGAAGCCGGGCATTCATGTCCGGGTCCGGCAGGCCCATCTTCGCCGCGACGGTGATTTCGCGGCTCAGCTTGGAAAACATCGTCGAGCGCTTCTTATCCTGAGCGCCCTTGCGGTGCATGATGTTCTTGAATTTGCTGTGACCTGCCATCGATTCACCCTAGCTCAGCAGCTCAGCGCAGAGCGATAGGTCTCAAGGATGGCATCCTGCTCCTGACGGGTGTGGTTTTCCATCTTCCGAAGCCGAACCACCATCCGCATGATCTTGGGGTCGTAGCCATTGGCCTTGGCCTCCGCATAGACGTCGCGGACGTCGTCGGCGATGCCCTTCTTTTCTTCCTCCAAGCGTTCGATCCGCTCAATGAATAGTCGCAGCTGATCGGCCGCGACGGTGCCCTCCGCCATGAAATTGAAACTCCGATTTTCGAAACTGGCGCGGCTGTAGGCGAGCGCGGGCGCAGGCTCAAGCCGGTTGAACCGTGACGCCGACAGGCTATTGGCCGCTCACCCCCCGAGGAAGGATATTCGTGACCCAGACGTTGAGAGCGCGAACGCGGAAGGTGAAAATCCTTGCGACCCTGGGCCCCGCGACCAGCCATCCCGACAAGATCCGCGAGCTGATGTTCGCCGGCGCCGACGCTTTCCGCATCAACATGAGCCACGGCGACCAGGCCGACAAGCAGCGGCTGGTCGAGGCGATCCGCGGGCTCGAAAAGGAGCTCAAGCGGCCGACGACCATTTTGTTCGACCTTCAGGGCCCCAAACTTCGGGTCGGCAAGTTCAAGGGCGGCTCGGCCCAGCTGGAGCGAGGGGAGCGGTTCCTGCTCGACCGCCGGCGGATTGCCGGCGATTCGACCCGCGCCCAGCTTCCGCATCCTGAACTGTTCGGTGCAGTGGGCGAGGGCGACCGCCTGCTGATCGATGACGGCAAGGTACGGCTGAAGGTGCTGGAGGCAAGCGAGAACCAGATCGTCACCGAGGTGCAGGTCGGCGGGAAGGTCAGCGACAATAAGGGCCTCAACGTACCCGACGTGGTCGTGCCGATCCCGGCGTTGACGGAAAAGGACCGCAGCGATCTCGAGTTCGCGCTGCAGATGAAGGCGGACTGGATCGCGCTGTCGTTCGTCCAGCGTCCGGAAGACGTGGCCGAAGCCCGGGCACTGATCGGCGACAAGGCGGCGCTTCTCGCCAAAATCGAGAAGCCGGCCGCGCTCGACCGGCTGAACGACATTCTTGCGCTATCAGACGCGGTGATGGTCGCTCGCGGCGACCTCGGCGTCGAACTTCCGCCAGAGGATGTTCCGCCGCTCCAGAACCGCATCATCGCCGCTGCCCGCCAGTTTGGAAAGCCGGTCGTCGTGGCGACCCAAATGCTTGAATCGATGATCAGCTCGCCGACGCCGACGCGCGCCGAAGTGACCGACGTCGCCACGGCAATCTACGACGGCGCGGACGCCGTGATGCTCTCGGCTGAAAGCGCAACTGGGCAATATCCTTGCGAATCGGTGCAGATGATGGACCGCATCGCCAAGAGCGTGGAGCGCGACCCGATCTACTCCGCCCGGATCCACTTCACCGAAACGCGGCTGGAGCCGACCACCGCGGACGCGATTGCAGGCTCCGCGCGTCAGATTGCCAGCACTATCTCCGCCAGGGCGATGGTCTGCTATACCAGCTCGGGCTCCACGGCGCGGCGAATCGCACGCGAGCGGCCGTCGGTGCCTCTGTTGGCGATGAGCCATTCGATGACGACCACCCGGCGGCTGGGGCTGCTTTGGGGCGTGCATGCCGTTCACACCCGCGACGTCAACAACTTCGAGGAAATGGTTGCCAAGGCCAAGCGGATGGCACTTCGCCACCGGATTGCGGAGGGTGGCGATCTGCTGGTGCTGATGGCCGGCGTTCCGTTCGGCACGGCCGGAAGCACCAACGTCATCCACGTCGTCCGGCTCGTCGGCGACGAGCTGGACCGTTATTCTTCGACCGCCGAGCTAGCGCGCAAGTAAGGCGGGTATCTCGCCGGGGATCTCGCGGGCCAGGAAGCCGACCTCGCCAACTTTGCGGGCGAGCGCTTCACCCGCTTCGCCGTGCAGGAGTACGCCCCAGAGCAGGGCCGTGAGCGGCTCGGCGCCCCGCGACACGAGCCCGCCGACGATGCCGGCGAGCGTATCGCCGCTGCCGGAGACGCCGAGCCCGGGCGCCCCGCCGCGGAAAACCCAGGCGCGGCCATCGGGAGCGACGACGTGGCTAATCACGCCCTTCGCCAGCACATAAGCGTTGTAGAGTTGCGCGGCTCGGAGCCCGCAGCGGAGCGGATCGGCGGTCACGTCTTCTTCGTCGCAGTCGAGGAGTGACGCCATTTCGCCCGCGTGGGGAAGCAGGATCGGCGGCGCATCAGAGCCGCGCTGGTGCGGATCGAATGGCTCGAGACTGTGAAGAAGCGCGGCGTCGAGCACCAGCTGTGCCGGACTGGCAAGAAGCGCGTCCGCAACGGCACCACACACCTTGTTCTGCTCCATCCCCGGCCCAGCTACAACGGTGGTGGCGCTGTCCGCTTCGTCGGCAATTTGCCGTACTGCAGAGCGGGTCAAGCTCCCGTCGCGATGCTCGGCCAGGCTGATGACATAGGCTTCCGGCATCGCGATTGCGATGTCGGCAGCAGCGCTTGCCGCGGTCGCAATGCGCAGCTTGCCCGCGCCCGATCGCATGGCGGAGGTAGCAGCGAGCAAGGCGGCCCCAGGCACCTGCCGGCTTCCCGCAATCACGAGGATGCGGCCCTTGGTTTCCTTGTCGCCATCCTCAAGCTTTGGGAGCGGGAAGGCCTTCAGCGCGGTCCGCGTCAGCGGCGTGGGCGCTTTCATCGCGAGCCGGTCATCTGGTCCGGCTCAGCGGTGCGCGCGGCGCCTTCCTGGTCGAGCGGAGCGCCGTGGTTCCACAGCGACAACGTCGGCACGCACAGGCCTCGCGCCTCGGGATCGAAGTCGTAGGTGCAGATGCCGCAATTGAGCACGTCCGCTTGCCGATCGATGCCGAGGATCTCGCTCTCCTCCAGCTCCTCCAGAATGTAGCGCATGCACAGCACCACTACCTGATGGCAGACGACCAGCACGCGGCGGTCGCAATAGTGCAGGTTGATTGTGTTCATCATCGAGCGCAGGCGCAGGACGACGTCGGCCCAGCTCTCACCGCCGGGCGGGCGGTGGTAGAATTTCCCAAGCCGCGTGCGGTGCTCTGCTTCCTCCGGATATTTAGCGCGGATACCGAGCGTAGTCAGCCGGTCGAAAATTCCGAACTCGCGCTCGCGCAGGCGCTCGTCGACAATCGGCCGCGCCTGCTCCGTGAGCCCGCCCGCTCGGCAGATCGCCTCGGCCGTTTGCCGAGCCCGCGTGTAAGGCGACGAGAGCAAAACCTCGGGCCGTTCCTTTTCGGGAAGCGAAGCGAACCAGCGGCCGGCCGCCTCGGCCTGACGATGGCCGAGTTCCGACAACGGCACATCGACGTCGCGCATGTCGATGTCGATCATCGGCAGCCCGGCCTGGTCGGCGGCGTCGCGGGCGACGTTCCCCTGGCTCTGCCCGTGCCGTACGAGCCACATCCGCTCCGGCCAATTCTGACGCATCGGTGCAAGCGCCTCCTTCATCCGAGAGAAAGCATGAACGGCGCTATTGTGCCCCGTCTCCAAGGAGCGTGCGTGTGAAACATGTGCTGATCATCGGCGCCGCGGCGCTCGTGGCTGCGGCTGCAGCGCCAAGTGCGGTGGTGCAAAAGGCGGGCGGAGCTTTCACGCCGACGGGGGCCAAGATCGAGCCATCCGGCTTTGCGACGATCGAGCGAGCGCCGCCCCTGCCTTACCCAAAGGAGCCCCCGCCCGCCGAAAACCGTCCGAAAGGGGAGGCCGAGTGGTACGCTCGCGACCTCGGGATTCCGGTCGAGGAAGCGCAACGAAGGCAGCGCGAGCAACAGGCGCTTCGGCCCGAGTTCGAGCGACTGATTACGTTGTTGAGGGTTCGGGAGGCCGGCAACTTCACCGCGCCGCGGATCGTCCACCAGCCGGATTGGGCCTATGTGCTCTATTTCAAGCGCGATCCCGAGCGGACGCTCGCCAAATATTCGCAGCATCCGCAAATCAAGGCGGCGCTGGCACGCTACACGCAGGAGGAACTCACCCTGCTCGCCAAGCCGTGGCTCGAGCGGTTCGCAGAGCATAAGTTCGCCGGGGGTTGGGGCTCCGACCCCACTTACGGCACTGCCGAGATCATGATGAATGTCACGGAGGAAGAATATCGCGACATTGCGGAACGCGAGGGCTGGGGCCCAGTGCCCGAGGCGATTGTGCTTGGGTTTGCCGGTGGGCTGAAGCACCCGAGCATCGAGGAGAGGGCCAGGCCCTTCGTGCAGACCTTTGCGCAGAACAGCCGTGGCACGACGATTCAGCTCGAGGCAGGGTTCTCGGGGCGAATAACGATGCGCGGCGGCTGCCTCTATTCGGGTGAAGCGCTCGCTTATTTCCACCGCGAGACGGGGATTGGCATCGATGAGCAGGGGTTTCTTGCGCTGACCGATCGGCGCACCGGCAAGAGCAAGGGTCGCATCGGGGAGTGGTTCAGCTGGGCCGGCCCCAACAACATCAGCGACGAAATGCCGATGGTGCGCGAGCTTCGTCAGCGCTGCGGCGATGCTCCGATTGAAAATGTCGGCAACCCTGAAAGTGCGGCGCAGTTTCGCGTCAGCGCCTGGGTCATCGACGCCGTCGCCGAGCGCCGCCGGATCAGCCGCCAGCGCGCGTGGGACGATCTGAAGCAATGCTGGACGCGGCAGGAAGCGGCTCAGCCGGACCGCCCACCACCCGACACTTGCTCGCTTTAGCGGCAGGAAATCTGTCGAAGCGGTTCGCTACTGGCGAAGAAGTCGCCGAGCGCGCCCTGCAGCGGTCGCAACAGGATTCCGCGCTTGCTCGACAGGCTGGTGTCCGCGGCTTCGCTATCGTCCGCGGGGCGCACCTGATTACGGCTCGCCTTAGCAAAGTCAGCGACCTCGCAGGCAAGATCGTGCCAGCTGATCGCCCCCTGGTTGGTGAGGTGCCAGATACCCTTCTCCTCGTCGAGCAGCAGGTCGAGCGTGGCGTGCACGAGGTCCGGGACGTAGGTCGGTGAAACGACATTGTTGTCGGAAGCGACCACCGTTTCGCCGCGCTGCAGCGTCTCGACCGTGTTGAAGAGGAAGTTGTAGCGGTCCCAAGGGCCGAAGAAGGCGCTGGTGCGGACGATCAGCGCGTCGGCATTGACCTCGAGCAGGCGCGCTTCCGCTTCGGCCTTGCTGCGTCCATATTCATTCGTCGGCGCCGTCGCGTCGGGTTCGACGTATGAGCGGCCGAGCTTGCCGTCGAACACGAGGTCCGACGAGAAAGTGACGAGCGGGATTCCGTGAAGCCTGGCAGCGCGGCCAAGCATTTCGGGACCGGTGGCGTTGATACGGAAACATTCTTCCGACAGCGTCTCGGCTTCGGCGACACGAACGAAACCGGCGGTGTTGATGATCGCCCAGGGTTTGAAGCGATCGAGTGCGGCGGCGATCGACGTTTCGTCGGTGATATCGAGTTCCGCCCGCGAGGTCAGCACATGGCGGAGCCCCCGATGAGCGCAGATGCGTGCAAAGGCCCGGCCCAGCGTCCCGGTCGCGCCGGTGATCAGCAGCGGCCTCGCCGTTCCCCTGTTGCGGGGGAGCGTGTCGAAGCGGCGGCGCGCGTTGCAGCGGCCGGGGCGCCGCCACCATCCGGGCAGGTCAAGCAAAGGATGGTCGAACTTCTCGCCACGCCCCAGCGTCGCTGCGGCCTTGGCAACGAGCGTGGGGCGCGGCTTGGGCGAACGGGTGTCGAATGCCCCCACGTCGTAGATCCCGTCGCGGCGAGTGAGCAGCGAGCGCCAGTCGAGAGCGCCGAACATCGACCACAGGGTCACCGCACGAATATCGGCACCGGCGCGGCGCTCGTTTTCTACGGCTTTCCACACCTCGACTAGCCATCGGACCTGCTCCTCGCGAGTGCAGCCGTGGTGGACCTCGGTGTATGCCATTGGGATGCCGTAGCGCTCCCACGCCTCGCGTAGGCGCTTGGCTGGCCCAATCTGATTCTTGAGGTTCGACACGCGCACTGCTTCAGCATCCACATAAGTGTCGCGGCCGTTCGAGCCGGACCCCAAATCAGGATATCTACCGACCCGATGATCCAGGAAGCGTTCGCTGGTCAGATAGTGGTTAATCCCAATGACGTCGGGGGTCGCCTCGCCGGTCGCGAGCTCCTCGATCACCTCGAGAGGCGCTCCGCTTCGAAGCAGCGGGCGATAGAAATGGTGATCGGGATCAACTCGGCCGGCGAGCAGATCGAAGCTTAGCCAGCGCCGGCGGTTTTCATGCTCGGCCTGGTAGGCGAGCCGATCCGTGGCGAAGGTCTTGCCGAGGTCTTCGGTGACCAGCAGTTGAGCATGCGGGATGACCCTCCGGATGGCGCGCATGGCGAGGAGGGTGCCGTGGCACTCGTTGACGAGTCCGCGGAACATGGCGCCGAGGTTCCGCTCGTGAGGGAACCAGTGGCCGTAGAGGCAGGAGAAGCGGGCGGTGGTCAGCGGCTCGTTGACCGGAGTCCACATGTCGATCCACGGATAGCGCCTGGCGACCGTGGCAGCATAGTTGCCCAGCATCGGCGCGAACTTGTCGTCCAACATACTGGCGTAGCGCGGGCCGGAGCCGTGATGGACGAGGCCACCGATGACCCGGATGCCAAGCTCGCGCAGCCGTTCGAGCCTTCTGTCGTGCCAGGAGAAGTCGAGCTCGTATGGGGATTCAGGAGCGACCGACTCCCATACGATCGGATAGCGGACCGCCTTTACGCCGAGCTTCGCCATCGCGTCGAGGTCGCTGAGCCGGCTCGCATGCCCGGTGTCTACGACCTGGTCCCGGAACTCGTCGCCAATTCGAACGACGGTGCATTCGACGCCGCCCCACAGCTCCAGCGGTGGAGCGGCACTCATTACTCGGCCGCGACCGCCACGGGTTGCGGCCTTTCCTGTTTTCGCTTCTCGTCGATGCGACGGAAGGTGGCCAGCGCCTGACCGACGATCTGGTCCATGTTGTAGTAGCGATAGGTCGCCAGGCGACCGACGAAGGTCACGCCTTCGGTCGCGTCGCCAAGCGCCTCATACTTCTTGAACAGCTCCTGATTCTCCGGTCGCGGAATCGGGTAATAGGGATCGCCCTCCGCGGCCGGATATTCATAGGTGATGCTGGTCTTCGGGTGTTGCTGGCCGGTCAGATGCTTATACTCGCTGATGCGGGTGTAAGGCACCTCCTCGGACGGATAATTGACCACCGCGACCTCCTGGAACTGCTCCTGGTCGAGCGTCCGGTGGTCAAACTTCAGACTCCGATAAGGCAGCTTGCCGAAACGGAAGTCGAAATATTCGTCGATCGGCCCGGTGTAGACGATGTGATCCGCCTCGACCTCGTCGCGAACGTCGCGGAAGTCGGTGCCGAGCCGCTTCTCGATCATCGGATGGTCGGTCATCCGTTCGAACATCGCCGTGTAACCGTCTTTCGGCATCGCCTGGAAGGTGTCGCCGAAGTAGCGGTCGTCGGTGTTGGTCCGCGTCGGGATGCGCGAGGTGACCTGCTTGTCGAGTTCGCTCGGGTCCAAGCCCCATTGCTTGCGCGTATAGCCGCGGAAGAACAGCTCGTAGAGCTCCTGGCCGACGGCATTGATGACCACGTCTTCGGACGTGCGGATCTCGTCCACCGGCTCGGCGCGCGACGCGAGATAGTCGGCCGCGTCCTCGTCGGTCTTGAGATCCAGGCCGAACAGCTTGTTAAGTGTCGTGCGGTTGATCGGGATCGGCACTTGCTGGCCACGAACTTGCGCGAGCACGCGATGCTCGTACGGCCGCCATTCGGTGAACTGCGACAGATAGTCGACTACCAGGTCCGCGTTGGTGTGAAAGATGTGCGGGCCGTATTTGTGGTACAGGATTCCGGCTTCGTCTTCCTCGTCATAAGCGTTGCCGCCGATGTGCGGCCGGCGGTCGATCAGCAGCACCCGAGCGGAGTGCTGCCTAGCCAGGCGCTCGGCAATGACTGATCCGGCGAAACCGGCGCCGACGACCAGATAGTCGTAGCTTTTCTTGCCGCCCTCCGCGGACTCAGCGCCGATCATTCCGCGGCCACCAGCACTGCCGGCCGGTCGCTGTTAGTGCGCTCGCCGAGTACCTCGTCGATCAGCCCGGCCATCCGCGCCTGCGTAGTGGACCAGCTGGTGGCCGACAGCATCAGGTCGGCCTCGGCGAGCCAGTCGCCCTCGCGGTCGCGGCTGAGCTCGAGCGCCTTGTCGCACGCCCGGATGAAGCTTTCCGCATCGCCCGCAATCTGGACGCCTTCCAAATGGCCGTAATGGCGCACCACGTCGCGGACCGGACTGGAAACGACCGGACGTCCGCCGGCCAGATATTCTGGCGTCTTGGTGGGCGAGATGAACTGAGTCGAATCGTTCATCGCGAAAGGCATAAGGGCAACGTCCCAACCGGACAGATAGGCCGGAAGCTCCTCATATTTCTTGCCGCCGAGATAGTAGATGTTGGCGGCGCGCGGCAGCTCGTCGTCGCTAATCTTCACCACCGGGCCAACCATCACGAACGACCAGTCGGGGCGCAGGTCCGCCATCTGGCGGAGCAGGTCGATGTCGAACCGTTCGTCGATGACGCCGTAAAACCCAAGGCGCGGCCGCTGGAGCTGTGCCTGGTCCTGGGGATCCTGCTGCCCGGAGCGGGCGCTAGCGAAATGATCGCGGTCGACGGAGGAGGGGAAGCAGTGGACGCTCGAGTGGCGCGACTTCTTAGCTTCATAGAGGCTGGTTCCGCCAGTGAACACGAGGTCGGCCGAATCGATCAGCTCTTGCTCTAGGCCGAGCAGCTGCTCGGGAGCGAAGCGGAACTTCGAAAGCTCGTCCATGCAGTCGTAGACGACCGCGCTCGCGTCGAGGTTGCGCGAAAAGGCCAGCATCATCGGGGTATAATACCAGGCGACAATCGGGCGCGTGAGGCCCGCGCTATAGGCATCGAGGAGGCGCTTGAGGGCGGCTTCCTTTCCGGCCTCGTCCAGCCCTTCGGGCAGGTGCGGCTGGACGATCCGCACGTTGGGCGAATCTTCGGCCTGGCGAACCTTCAGGAACGCCGCCTCGTGGGCGCCGATCTCGAATGGCTCTTCCCAATAAATCACCGTCATGTCGTCGGCGAAGCGGCTCATCAGGTGCTGCGGCCGCTGGAAAACGAAATCCCACCGCAAGTGCGAAAAGCAAAGGAGGGTTGGACGGCAAGCATCCGGCGCCGAGAGCTCGGCTTCAGTCTGAACAGGCACCCCGATACGCGTCAACATTCCGTTCTACCTCATTGCTGTTGGGACCGATGAATGAACGGCTGTTCAGGCATTGCGGTTCCGTAACACTAACAGATGTTACACGAATTTTCGCCATTGTGCGGTGCAACATAGGGCGACCTGACCGATTGACCCGACCAGTGGCTCATGGAAGGAAGCCCGGCCCGAGGAGAACCAAGCGTTGGCGACTAGGATCGATGAACTGGAGAAGCGCCGCGAGCTCGCCCGCCAAGGCGGCGGCGAGAAGCGGATTGCGGCGCAGCACGGCAAGGGCCGCCTGACCGCGCGGGAGCGGCTCGACGTGCTGCTCGATCCCGACAGCTTCGAGGAATATGACATGTTCGTGGAGCATAATTGCTCCGACTTCGGCATGGAGACGCAGAAGGTGCCGGGCGACGGCGTCGTCACCGGCTCCGGCACCATCAACGGCCGCCTGGTGTTCGTCTTCGCCCAGGATTTCACCGTCTTCGGCGGATCGCTGTCCGAGCGCCATGCGCAGAAGATCTGCAAGGTCATGGACATGGCGATGAAGGTCGGCGCGCCCGTCATCGGCCTCAACGACTCAGGCGGGGCCCGCATCCAGGAGGGCGTCGCCAGCCTTGCCGGCTATGCCGAAGTCTTCCAGCGCAACGTGCTGGCGTCCGGCGTAATCCCGCAGGTCAGCCTGATCATGGGCCCATGCGCGGGCGGCGCGGTCTATTCCCCCGCGATGACCGACTTCATCTTCATGGTGAAGGATTCGAGTTACATGTTCGTCACGGGCCCGGACGTGGTCAAGACGGTCACCAACGAGGTCGTTACCCAGGAGGAACTCGGCGGCGCGGTCACCCACACGACCAAGTCCGGCGTCGCCGACGTGGCGTTCGAGAACGACATCGACGCACTTCTCGCGACGCGGGAATTCTTCGACTTCCTGCCGCTGTCCAATCGTCACGAGCAGCCCGAGCGGCCGTGCACTGATCCCTGGGATCGGGTCGAGGATAGCCTCGACACGCTCATTCCGCCCAATGCCAACCAGCCGTACGACATGCACGAGCTGATCCGGAAGGTCGCCGACGACGGTGACTTTTTCGAGCTTCAGCCGACTCATGCACCCAACATCCTCACCGGCTTCTGCCGCATCGAGGGCCGCACGGTCGGCGTCGTCGCCAACCAGCCGATGGTGCTCGCGGGCGTGCTCGACATCGCCAGCAGCAAGAAGGCGGCGCGCTTCGTCCGCTTCTGCGACGCGTTCGAGATCCCGATCCTGACTTTCGTCGACGTGCCGGGTTTCCTTCCGGGAGTCGCGCAGGAGCATAACGGCATCATCAAGCATGGCGCCAAATTGCTGTTCGCTTATGCCGAAGCGACGGTGCCCAAGATCACCGTGATCACGCGCAAGGCTTATGGTGGGGCGTATGACGTGATGGCGAGCAAGCATCTGCGCGGCGATTTGAACTATGCCTGGCCGACCGCCGAGATTGCGGTGATGGGGGCCAAGGGCGCGGTCGAAATCATCTTCCGCGGCAAGACGCCGGAGGAGCAAGCCGAGCGCACGCGCCAATATGAAGAGCGCTTCGCCAACCCGTTCGTGGCGGCAAGCAAGGGCTTCATCGACGAAGTGATCATGCCGCATTCAACGCGGAGAAGGGTGGCGCTGGGCTTGCGTAAATTACGCGACAAGCAGCTCGAGAACCCGTGGAAAAAGCATGACAATATTCCGTTATGACCGACCCTGAAATCTTTCCGCTCGTTCTTGGGACGGGCATGCTTTGCTTTAGCGTCGCGATCTACGTCCGCAGACGCCGTTCTCTGACGCGCACTTTTCGTGACCGACAGCCCATAGCCGTCGACGGGTGGCTGACCTTACCCCATGAGCTGGAATATGAAGGCGTTTATATCGACGAGAAAAACGAGGCTTTCGGAAAATTCTGTAGCCTAGCTTTGGCAGGGGTGGCACTCGTCGCGGCGGCCTACGGGCTCAAGCTTCATCTCAATATCTTTGATGTCATCGGACACACATCATGAAACTCGGGCGCCTCAACCATGTCGGGGTCGCAACCCCTTCGATCGAGCGGAGCGTGGCGCTGTATCGCGATATGCTTGGCGCGACGCGGGTTGGCGATGCGTTCGACTTGCCGGCGCAGGGGGTGCGGGTGTGTTTTGTCGATACGCCGAACGCGCAGATCGAACTGATCGAGCCGCTTGGGGCGGACTCGCCGATTGCGAAGTTTCTCGAGAAGAATCCGCTCGGCGGGCAGCATCATCTGTGCTTCGAGGTTGCGGATATCGAGGCGGCGCGGGGCTGGTTTGAAGGCAAGGGCGCGCGCATCCTGGGGCCGACGCGGATCGGGGCGCATGGGACGCCGATCTTCTTTTTGCACCCGAAGGACATGGGCGGAGTGCTGACCGAGATTATGGAAAGTCCACACCAAGCGCACTGATTGGCAAGGCGGCGGCCCCGCGCTAGGGCCGTGAGTATGACCGACGCCGACAAGAAGACCGCCTGGGAAGCCCTCGCCGCCAAGGAATCGCGGGGCAAGGATTTGCGCCGCGAGACGCTTGAGGGGATTACGCTCAAGACCGTCTATGGGCCGGAGGACGCGGCGCACATTGACAGCGGTTTTCCCGGCGTCGCGCCTTATACGCGTGGGCCTTATGCGACGATGTATGCCGGGCGGCCGTGGACGATCCGGCAATATGCGGGGTTTTCGACTGCCGAGGAGAGCAACGCTTTTTATCGCCGCAACCTTGCCGCGGGGCAGAAGGGGCTAAGCGTCGCGT
>JALYPM010000119.1 GCA_030856365.1 Pseudomonadota bacterium | reverse complement strand
CTTTTCCCAATCCTCCAGCAACCCCACACCGCCGATCGCCGGTGTCGGCAGAATCGCGCTTCCGCCGCCGGTGGCCTTGCTCTCGTTGTAGAGCGAGACGTTGCCGCTCACGATCGGGAAATCGAGGGCGCGGCAGGCGTCGCCCATGCCTCGCAGGCATTCGACGAACTGATGCATGATCTCGGGCCGCTGCGGGTTGCCGAAGTTCAGGCAGTTAGTGACCGCCAGCGGCCGCGCCCCCACCGCGCAGAGGTTGCGATAGGCTTCGGCGATTGCCTGCTTCCCGCCCTCGTAGGGATCGGCGTAGCAATAGCGCGGCGTGCAGTCGGTGGTCATCGCCAGCGCCTTGTTGCTGCCGTGGACGCGCACGACCGCGGCGTCGCCGCCAGGGCGCTGGACGGTGTCGCCGCCGACCTGGGTGTCATATTGCTCCCAGATCCAACGGCGGCTGGCGAGGTTGGGGGAAGCCATCAGCTTCAAGAGGTCGGCGGCGATGTCCGTGCTCTCCGGCACTTCGCCAAGCGGCTTGACCTGCGCCCAGGCCTTATACTCTTCGCTGCTCATGTATGGCCGCTCATATTGCGGCGCCTCGTCGGCGAGCGGGCCGAGCGGGATGTCGCAGACGACTTCACCGTCGAACTCCAGAACCAGGTGGCCGGTGTCCGTGACCTCGCCGATGACGGCGAAGTCCAGCTCCCACTTGCGGAAGATCGCTTCGGCCTCGCCCTCGCGGCCGGGTTTCAGGACCATCAGCATGCGCTCCTGGCTTTCCGACAGCATCATCTCATAGGGAGTCATGCCTTCTTCGCGGCACGGCACTTTGTTCATGTCGAGGCGGATGCCCGCGCCGCCCTTGGATGCCATCTCGACCGAGGAGGAGGTGAGGCCGGCTGCGCCCATGTCCTGGATGGCGACGATGGCGTCGGTGGCCATCAGCTCGAGGCAGGCCTCGATCAGCAGCTTTTCCGTGAACGGATCGCCAACCTGGACGGTCGGGCGCTTCTCGTCGCTATTCTCGTCGAAGTCGGCGGATGCCATGGTTGCGCCGTGGATACCGTCGCGGCCGGTCTTGGAGCCGACATAGACGATCGAATTGCCGATGCCGGTGGCGGCGGAGTAGAAAATCTTGTCGGTCCTCGCGACGCCGACGGTCATCGCGTTGACGAGGATGTTGCCGTCGTAGGCGGGATCGAAATTGACCTCGCCGCCGACGGTCGGGACGCCGACGCAATTGCCGTAGCCGCCGATGCCGTGGACGACGCCGGAGATCAAATGCTTCATCTTCGGGTGGTCGGGCCGTCCGAAGCGGAGCGCGTTGAGATTGGCGATCGGCCGCGCGCCCATGGTGAAGACGTCGCGCAGGATGCCGCCGACGCCGGTCGCTGCGCCCTGGTAAGGCTCAATGTAGGACGGGTGGTTGTGGCTCTCCATCTTGAAGATGGCGGCGTCCCCGTCTCCGATGTCGATCACGCCGGCATTCTCGCCCGGCCCGCAGATCACCCACGGCGCCTCGGTCGGCAGCTTTTTCAGGTGAAAGCGCGAGCTTTTGTAGGAGCAATGCTCAGACCACATGACCGAGAAGATGCCGAGCTCGACAAGGTTCGGCTCGCGATCGAGGCTCTTGAGCACGCGGTCATATTCCTCGGGCGAAAGTCCGTGGTCGGCGACGATTGCAGGGGTGATCATGGGCGCGCACTAGCGATGCCACGGCCATAAAAAAACCCCCGGCCGCTTGGTGTGGCCGGGGGTCGTTGAACGGTGATCGGAAGGATCGCGATCAGGCTTTGCAGCTCTGCCCGTTGTAAGTGATGGTCGGCGTGGTCGCGTCACCGGTGACCGCGCCCTCTTCGGCCGTGGTCGCAATCGCGTTGGGCTTCGTCTTGACGCGTGCCTTGCCGTCGCTGAGCCAATCGACATAGAGTACGCTATTGTCCTTGCAGCGGTACACCTTGCTGGCTTGGATCGAAGGCGGGAGCACGACGGGCGCCGCGTTGGCGGGCTCGTCGGCCATGGGGTCGGGGACTTCTCCGGCGACGATGTTGTGGTCTTCGTTGTTGCAACCGGCGAGCGCGGTAGCCGCAGCGATGGCGATGATGGTGAGTTTCCGAGTCATGGACAGGGCTTTCGCTGCACCGCAGCATCTGGTCAAGTGCGATGCTTGCATATTGTCGAAGCCAGCCATAGCTTCGTCGAACTGATGGTCGATGATGCAGGCACCAGCGCTCAGCGCATTCGCATCGGCCTGACCGGCCTTGCATTCGCCTTTCTGCTGGTGCTGCTCGGTTCGGTGATCAGCCGGTCCGGGTCGCAGGAGCCGACCGCGGCGGAGCAGGCGAGCGCCAATGCCGCCGGGCCGTCGGAGCCGCTCGCGGATCTCGGCGTGGCTCCGGGAGCCGCCGAGACGCAGACGAATAACGCCGCCATCTCCCGATGAGCGCCGACCGCCGGCGGGCGGGGGGCAACCGTTCGCGCTTCATGGTGGCCGGGGTGCTGGCGCTGGCGGCAGCCGCCGGAGCATCGGTGGTGGCGTCGCGACAGGGAGAGGTGCCGCCAACGCCGCCGGTCGCGGCTTCCGAACGTCCGAAGCTGAAGCTGTTGACCAGCCTGCCGATCGTTTTCGCCGAGTCCTTTAGCCTTGAGGGAGGCGGTTCTGCGGCGCTGATGGCGCTGGAGGAGCACTTCCAGGTCGAGCCGATCAGCGTCGCCAACAATGCCTCCCTCGGCAGTGGCGGACTGCTGCTGATGGCGCAGCCGCTAGCCCAGCCCGCCGAAGCGCTGGTTGAGTTGGACCGATGGGTGCGCAGCGGCGGGCAGGTGCTGCTGCTCGCCGATCCGCTGCTCGAATGGCCGAGTGAGCGGCCGCTCGGCGATGTGCTGCGGCCGTCCACATCCTTTGCCGACACCGGGCTGCTCAGCCGTTGGGGTCTGCGGCTCTACCTCCCGGACGAGCGCGGACCCAAGCAGCAGTCGATCGGGCGCTTCGCCGTGATAACCGTCTCGCCAGGCACCCTTGAAGGAGAGTGCGCTGTCGCGACCGGCGGGCTGGTCGCCCGCTGCGCGGTCGGGCGCGGGAGGGTGACCGTGATTGCCGACGCCGACTTCCTGAACATCGACGACCTCGATGGCCCGACGGACCACAATCTGGATGCGCTGATTGGCGAACTGGAGTCTCTGGATGGCGATTCGCGCAGCTCTGCGCCATCAACAGACTTATCCACAGGGGACGCACGCTAGAACAGGCCAAGAACAACGGCATGAACTGCTGCAAAAAAGCCGCAGATTTCCGCCACCTGCCATGAATTCCCATGAAATGGCATGAAAACCCATTGTTTCCCCATGGTGCTTGAGTTACCAACACTGGGTAGCGCGGAGCTGATCTCATCTTTGGCTTTCGACGCGGATTGGGCGGTGATGCCGCGCGTCCGTGATCGAGACAGCTGTGCGCTGCGAACGGGGAGTGGTCGTGGCGCTAGAGCATCTGTTTCAGGGCAGCGCACTGAACGCGGTCGATGCAAAGGGCCGCGTCTCCGTTCCCGCATTCCTTCGCACCGTGATCGAGCGCCGCGGCGATGCCAGGAGCATTGTCCTCGCCAAGCATGAGTCGTTTCCGTGCCTCAGCGCCTACGATCCCGCCTACGCAGCGATGAAGCATTCTAAGCTCGAGCGGCTGTTCGAGAAGCAGGAGGCTGACCCCGAGGCCGCGCTCGAATATCAACAGCGCAATTTGATCGCCTTCGCCGCTACCGAGGAGGTGCCCTACGACAGCTCCGGCCGGATCGTTCTGCCGACGATGATGCGGCGCAAGGGCGGCCTTGAGGAACTCGCGCTGTTCCTCGGCACCGGAGAGACATTTCAGATCTGGAATCCGCAGCTGTTCCTCGCTGACCCCCGGGTCCCCGAGGACATGAAGGACATCGCCCGTTACCGGCTTGAGGAAAGGGGCCTGAGCGCATGACCAGCGCATCCCCCGAGCCCCGCCACAGCCCGGTACTGGTCGACGAAGTCGTCCACGCTCTTTCCCTTGCCCAGGGCGAGACCGTGGTCGACGGAACTTTCGGAGC
>JALYPM010000113.1 GCA_030856365.1 Pseudomonadota bacterium | reverse complement strand
CTGTACGTGCGGTGCCGCGATCTGGCGGGGCGCGAGGCCAGTCCAACGGTTGCGATCATCGACAGCCAGAGCGTCAAGAGCGCGGAAAAAGGGGGCTTTCAAGCGACCTGGCGGGCTACGATGCGGGAAAGAAGATCAAAGGCAAGAAGCGCCATGTCCTGGTAGATACGCAGGGCCTGCTGTTGCACGCGATCATCCATGCCGCCGACGTCCAGGATCGGGACGGCGGCGTTCTGCTCATGAGCACGCTGTTCGGCATGTTCCCGTTCCTGCTGAAACTCTACGCCGACAGCGGCTATCAGGGGCCGAAGTTCCAGGAGGGATTGGAGCGTGCCTGCCGTCAGATCAACGTGGAGATCGTCAAGCGCTCCGATACTGGGAAGTTTGTGGTGTTGCCCAAACGCTGGATTGTCGAGAGAACCATCGGGTGGCTCAACCGATGCCGCCGCCTGGCCAAGGACTGGGAATGCCTGAACCGAAACGGTCTTGCGTTCCTGCGCTGGGCCTCCGTCCGGCTAATGCTCCGAAAGCTCTGCCAACCCGCGAATTGATCTCGGATGGACTCTTAGCGCCGATCGGCGGCGCGCGCGATGCGCGGTCACCCGAGCCGCTTGCAGACCCCCTTCGTGGAGCTCCTCCGGATGAGAGGAGCGATCCCCTCGAAAGCGGCTCCAATTGGCTGCGCTGGAGCCTGGTTCAACCGCTTCGCGACACCCCTCGTCCGTCCGCTCCGCGGACACCTTCTCCCGCAAGGGAAGAAGGTTGACGAGCGCCGGGCCACCCTTCGCTAGTGCTACTGCAAGGGAAGGGGGACGCCTCGATCCGCCGGCAGCCTGGCGCTTGCCGAGATCGGCGAAGCGGCCATAGAACTGCCGGGCGCAACACCAGCGATGGGGTGAAATTAGATTCGGCGCGGGGTGGGACCTCTGTCGGAAAGAGACCCGGCGCAGGGCAGTCCCCGCTAGTTGACCCTGGTGGCCAGGCCCGTCATCGACGAGGCCACGCCAACGCCGCCATTGATGATGCCGAAGAATTTCTGCAGATCGGTGGAGGGGGCGTTGGAGACGAAGATCACGTCGTTGTCGCGCATCAGGAACCGCTGGGCGGCGAAGTAGCCGGTCGGCTGCTTGAGGTCGAGCTGGTAGACGACCGGAACGCCGCCGCTCTGCGGGACGGGAGCCTTGTCGCCATTGGCGATCGAGGCGTAGACGGCCGGCTTCTCGTAGCGGAAGACGAAGACGCCGCGCGCATCGGCGCGGTTGTCGAGAAGCCCGCCGGAGCGGCCCACGGCTTCGGCCAGCGTCAGCTTGTCCGTTTCGAAGGGATAGGTCGCGTTCTGGGCCGTGGCGCCGAATGCCGTGTAGACCTGCGGATCCTTGAAGACGAAGATCTGATCGTCGGGCTGGAGGAAGACGTTCTGCCCCGGATCCTCGACGATCCTTGAGAGGCTCACCGTGCGCGACGTCGAGCCTCGCGTGAGGCGGACGAAGGTATCGTAGGCGGCGGCGCTCGAGCCGCCCGAGGAGGCGACGATATCCAGCAGCCGGTCGCCGTTCAGGTTAAGCGGCACTCGGCCGGGGCTGCCGACATCGCCCGTCACGGTGACGAAGGTGCTGGCGCTGTCGGCGATCGTGACGATCACCTGCGGCTCGATCGCCTTTTCGCGCAGCGCGGCCTCGATGCTCGTTTGCACCTGGGCCGGTGTCAGCCCGGCAGCCTTGACGGGGCCGACGTAGGGGACGGTAATCATGCCGTTGCGGGCGACGGGCTGCGGCGGCAGGTTGACGCTCTTGGCGGCCCCCAGGGACCCGGCTTCGCCGGAGAACAGGCCACCCGCGGCGGCCTCGAAGATCGTGACTACGACGGTGTCGCCGATGCCGATCCTGAGATCGGGGGCGCCGCCGCCTTCGCCGAAGCTCGACGCAAGGCTTTCAGAGCCGTTCGCCGCCAGAGTATCGGCGACCGTGGCGTCGAGAGCGACGACGTCGAACGCGGGCGCGGCCACATCCGCGGTCGCGACGATCCTGGACGACGACGGTCCCGCGGCAGGAAGGCATCCTGCGAGAACCGGAGTTATCAAGGCTACAAGGATGAAACGCATGCGGGTGAACACTTGCTCCTAGGTCGAGCTTCCATAACACCTTCCGGTCTCGGAT
>JALYPM010000100.1 GCA_030856365.1 Pseudomonadota bacterium | reverse complement strand
CCTTTCCGGTGCCATTTTCGCCGATGATAAGGACGTTGGCATCGGTCGGGGCGGCCTTTTGGATCAGCGAAAAAATGCGCGCGATTCCGGGGGAGTTTCCGAGAAAAGCCGTGTCGGGGCCGGGCGCCGGTGCATTCGCCGCAACGCGGCGCTTGCGCTCGGTTGAAGCAGTCTCTCGGGACCGCCGCAGCGATGCCCCCGTCCGCACCGTCGCCAGCAACCGTTCGTTGGGCCATGGCTTGGACACGAAGTCGGTGGCGCCGCGCTTCATCGCCTCGACGGCGATCTGGACGCCGGCGTGCGCGGTGATCATGACGACCACGGCCTCGGGATCCAGTTTCAGGATCTGGTTCAGCCAATGAAAGCCCTCGGCCGCGCTGGTCTCGCCGCGACCGAAATTGGCGTCCAGCAGGACGACATCCGGAAGCTCTTCGGCCATCGCGTTCAAGGCATCCGCGGGCGCCTGGAACGTGTCGACCGCCTTGAACATGTCGCGCAGCAGCAACCGCGCGGACAATAATATGTCTTGATCATCATCGATGACGATGCAGCGATCGAATGATTGCCCCCGCTCCACGCTACTTCTCCTAGCCGCTGTTCGAAGTCGAACAATCAATTTCCGTGCCAATCGGGCGTTTCCGGACGGTCGCGATTGTCCGAAAGCGGATTTCGGCCGGTCAGTCCGCTTGCCAGACCCGCCCGCAACGGCGCGAAACCGGCTTTTTTCGCTTGTGGCACAGCTCCTGCTTTGAACGAACCCATCACCGGATTGGCGGGAGGATCATTGTGAGGACGATCGAATCAATTGCGTGCGGGGCGACGTGGGTGCTGATGAACGCACTGCTGATACTCATCATCGCAGAGCCATTCCGTGGCAGCGGCGAGGGCCCCCGTAACGGCGGCGCTGATGAAAGCGTCGTTTCGCGCATCGCATATTTATAGGGGCCCGCGTCCAGATGCGGACAGTGACTGCCCGAAAACGGACAGTGTTGGGATTATTCGGTTCGGGCGCCGCCCCCGCAATTACCTGGCACGAACATTGCTGCAGGACAGTCGGAGTTTGATGAATGAGCGTGTTCAAGCTGCAAGCGAAGGAGTCCGTGGCGCCGCACAGCGGTGGGGGAATGGACCGCGTGATCGCTCCAAGCGGCCTGTCCAAGCGGGTGAAGATCGCGGCAGGCGTAGCCGCCGTCATCGTGCTTGCGCTGCTTTTCTATTGGCTGGCGCCAACCGCGAACAGTCAGACCGTGACAGCCAACCGGCTCACCATCTCAACGGTGGAAAAAGGCACTTTCGACGATTTTCTCCCGCTGCGCGCGCGAGTGACTCCGCTGGTCAGCGTGTACCTCGACGCGATCGAGGGCGGCAGGGTCGAGCAGGTTTTGGTCGAAGACGGCGCGATGGTTCAAAAAGGGCAGCCGCTGGCGGTATTGTCGAACGCCGAGTTGCAGCTGTCGGTCTTGGCCCGGCAGACCGAGGTGACCCAGCAGATCAACTCGATGCGCAGCCAGGAACTGGCGCTCGCTCAGAGCAGGCTACAGAACGAACGGGCGGTGATCGAGGCGGACCTCGCCACCGCCAAGGCGAGACGGCAGTATGAAGTGCAACGGCCGCTCGCTAAAAAGGGTTTCGTCTCCGGTAGAATCGTCGGCGACAGCCGCGACGAATATGAAGCGAACCGCCGCCGGAGCGAGGTGCTGCGGCGCGCGCAGGCGACCGACGAACGGCTCCAGTCGAGCCAGCTCGCTCAACTACGAAGCACGGCGTCGGCGCTCAACAGCAGTCTCGGGATAGCTCGAGGCAGCCTCGATTCTCTCAGGCTCGAAGCGCCGGTGGCGGGACAATTGACCGCCTTTTCAATCCAGGTCGGCCAGTCGATGAACCGCGGTGAGCGGCTCGGGCAGATCGACACCGCGGGCAACAAGCTGGTGGCGCAGGTGGATGAATATTACCTCGGCCGAGTCGCGGAGGGCCAGGCGGCGACGGCGGAACTGGGCGGTAAAACCTATCCTCTCAAGGTCGCCAAAATCTACCCGCAGGTCCGCAACGGCGCGTTCGAGGTAGATTTCCACTTCGTCGGCGCTGCGCCTTCGGACGTCCAGCGCGGCCAGACGCTGCAGACCAAGCTTATCCTGAGCGACCCGACGCAGGCGCTGTTGATCCCCGCCGGTGCCTTTTACAGCGAGACCGGTGGGAAATGGATCTTCGTCGTGACCCCCGATGGGCGCGAGGCAATCAAGCGCCCGGTGCGCCTTGGGCGCCGAAACGCCAATTTCATCGAAGTGCTGGAGGGGCTCGAGCCGGGAGAGCGCGTGCTGACGTCCCCCTACACCGGGTTTGCCGACAAGGACCGCCTCGATCTCGAGCAAAAATAGGAGTTCAAGCCATGTTGAAGATGCGCGATCTGTCGCGAGTTTACCGCACCGAGACGGTTGAAACCTCGGCCCTCGACGGCGTGAACCTCGACATACAGGAGGGCGAGTTCGTGGCCATCATGGGCCCGTCCGGCTGCGGCAAATCGACTTTGCTCAACGTCGTCGGCATGCTCGACAGTCCGTCGAGCGGGTCTTACGTTTTCGATGGCGTGGAAGTCGCGGGAATGCCGGAAGCCCGGCTCGCCGACGTTCGCAAGAAGAATATCGGCTTCATCTTTCAAAGCTTCAATCTTGTCGACGAGCTATCGGTTCGCGAGAATGTCGAACTTGCGTTGCTGTACCATGACGTGCCCGCCGCCGAGCGCCGGTCGAAGGTCGACGAAGTCCTGGACAAGGTCGGGATCGGGCACCGCGCCCGCCACCGGCCGAGCCAGCTTTCCGGCGGACAGCAACAAAGGGTCGCCGTCGCCCGCGCCCTGGTCGGAAGCCCGAAGCTGATCCTGGCCGACGAGCCGACCGGCAACCTGGATACGCAGCACGGGGAGGAAGTCATGAAGATGCTTCAGACGCTGAATGGCGAAGGCTCGACGATTGTCATGGTTACGCATTCCCCCGCGCACGCCGATTATGCCGCGCGCGTGGTCAACATGCTCGACGGCCGCGTCCTGCAGGAACGCCGCCGCGCGGCTTGACCGGCGCGAGGGACAGAGCTTTCGATTGGAGGTTTTCAGATGTGGCGCAATTATCTGACGGTCGGTTTCCGGTCGCTGGTCAAGAACAAGACCTATGCCTTCATCAACATCTTTGGTTTGGCGCTCGGCCTCGCCGCCTGCCTGATGATCCTGCTCTATGTGCGATATGAGCTGAGCTTCGACCGCTGGCTTCCGAACACGGACCAGGTCTACCAGGTTCGGTCGATCAATACCGATCCCGAAAGCGGCTTTGTCACCGTCCAGCAAGCGAGCCATGGCGCGGTTGCCGACCCGCTGGAGAAGGATTTCGCTGAGGTTGAGATGGCGGTACGCGCGGACGGCGCGGAGATCGTTCTGGTCAAGGACGGCGAGCCGGTCTTCGCCGAAGTGTTGATGACCGAGCCTGAGTTCTTCCAAATCATTCAGCTGCCCTTCCTGCGCGGCGACCCGGCGACCGCGCTCGTCGGCGCCGATCGGCTGGTGATGAGCCGTTCGGAAGCAATGCGATTCTTCGGCACGATCGACGTGGTCGGCCGTATGCTGACCACGATTCGCCGGGGCGAGAAGCACGAGCTGCGCGTCACCGGCGTGTTCGAAGACCTGCCGCGCAACAGCCACATGGAAATTGCGAATGTCGGTCTGATCAGCCCAGAGGCGGCTGAAAACTGCGGCTGGGGGTGCATCAATGGGACGGTCTACGCCAAGCTCCGCCCCGGAGCGTCGGCCGAGGCCATTCATCGGGCAATGCCCGCGTGGGAAAAACGCAACATTCCGCCGGTCGACGTCGGCGGATCGACGGTTAGCGAAGGCGACTCCTACGACTGGCGGCTGGTCAACATCGGCGATGTCCACCTGAGCGGAGCCGACCCGCTCTCGCAGGAACGCCCGTCGAACGACAGATCGACAATCGTCACGTTCGCCATCATCGCGCTACTAATCCTCGGAATTGCGGCAGCGAACTTCGTCAATCTCGCCACCGCGCGAGCCGGTCAGCGAGCCCGCGAAGTGGCGCTGCGCAAGGTGCTCGGGGCCAGCCGGCGACAGCTGGTGGTGCAGTTCCTTGGGGAGTCCCTTCTACTCACCGGCATCGCCTTGCTGATCGGGGCTGCGCTGGCAGAACTTACGCTGCCTTGGCTGTCCGCTTTTCTCAACGCCGCACTTTCGCTCAACTATGTCGGTGATGGCGGGGTGATCGGTCCGATGGTCGCACTCTGGCTCGCGGTCGGACTGGCCGGCGGCCTGTACCCGGCCTTCTATCTGTCGCGCTTCCAGCCCGGCACCATATTGAGGACGAACCGCTCCACTGCCGAACCGCCCGGCAGCGGACGGCTGCGGGGTTTGCTAGTGATCGCCCAGTTCGCGGTGTCGATCGCCCTGATCGTCTGCACCCTAGTGATTTACGCGCAGACGCAATTCGTGCGCACGACCGACGCCGGCTACCGCCGCGGCGGGCTAATGCAGATCGACAATCTGGATCGCGCGGCGCTCCTCCCCGTCCAGGAGACGCTGCTTCGCGAAGTCCGCGCGCTGCCGGGCGTCGAGAATGCGGCGACCTCTGCCATCGCGGTGGCGGTCGACATCACCCTCAACACCCCGGTTCTGGTGCCAGGGCGCGACAAGCCGGTGACCATCGGTTGGTACAGCGTCTCGCCGGAGTTCTTCGACACGATGGGAACCCGTGTCCTCGCCGGGCGCACGTTGTCCCGCCAATTTGCCAACGACGCTCACTCGCTTACCGATGTCGCGCTTGCGGAACCCGAGGTGATGGATGCGCGGATGCGCGAACACGCGGCGCGGGGGTCGAATGTCGTCCTCAACCGGCTCGCCGCGGAGCAACTCGGGTTCGACAACCCTGTCGAGGCGGTGGGCAAGACGGTGCGGATCGACAATCTGCCCGATGAGATCGGACTAATGCCCGCGACCATCGTCGGGGTCGTCGAGAATAGCCGGTTCCGCTCGATGCGCGAGCCGCCGGAGCCGATGATCTTTCACGATGACGGGCTCTACCGGACACTGATCGTCCGGTATAATTCTCCGATGCCCGAAAACGTGCGGAGCGCCGTCGAAGGGGTATGGCGGCGGCTCGCGCCCGACGTGCCGTTCGAGAGTGTCTACGCCGATGCCGAGCTGGGCGAACTCTACCGCGCCGACTGGGCACGCGGAATGAGTTTCGCCGGCTTCTCCGCGCTGGCGGTGATTATCGCCTGCCTTGGCCTGTTCGGCCTTGCCGCCTTCACCGCCGAGCGGCGGACCAAGGAAATCGGTTTGAGGAAGGTGTTCGGGGCCACCGTCCGCGACATCGTCAAGCTGCTCGCCTGGCAGTTCTCGAAACCGGTGATCATCGCCAACCTCATCGCCTGGCCGGTCGCCTGGTGGGTGATGCGCGACTGGCTCAACGGCTTCGACACTCGTGTTAGCTTGGGACCGACGCCATTCGTGCTGGCCGGCCTGCTCGCGCTCGCGATCGCAGTCGGCACCATCGCCAGCCACGCCTTCCGCATCGCCCGCACCAATCCCATCCACGCCCTTCGTTACGAATAGGAACCGGCATATGTTGCGCAATTATCTGACGGTCGGCTTCCGGGCGCTGGTCAAGAACAAGAGCTATGCCTTCATCAACATCTTTGGCCTGGCGCTGGGGCTCGCGGCGTGCCTGCTGATCCTGCTCTACGTCCGTTATGAGCTCAGCTACGACAAATGGATTCCCAATTCGGAGAACATCTACCAGCTCCAGACCGACTACATCGCTGGGGTGGCCGGAGAGGATTTGCACCTCCAGATGGCGGCCTATGTCGCCAAAGACGCGCTGAAGAAGGATTTCCCGCAGGTCGACAAGACGGTCTATTTGGCGAGCGGCGCGCCGGCGGTGGTACATGAGGGCCAGGCCTTCGCCATCAATGGCTTCATGTCGGACGGCCTGCTGTTCGATGTCCTCCCGTTCGAGCTGGTCAGAGGCGATCCCGCCACCGCGCTTCGCGATCCGCTAAGTGTCGTCCTCTCGGAAAAGCAGGCGAAGCGCTTCTTCCGGGATGCCAACCCGGTCGGCCAGAATCTGACGCTGCTGGTCGGCGGCGAGAAGGTCGATCACCGGGTCACCGCGGTGATGAAGGACCTTCCGAAAAACTCCCATCTGCGCATGGAGATGGTGGTGCGCTTCGATCCCACCTCCTATTTCGCGGACGCGCCCGACTTCCTCACCAGCTGGGGCAACCAGGCGGGCTGGATTTATGCGACGCTGAAACCGGGGACCGGCGTCCAGGAAATCCAGTCGCAAATACCGGCCTGGGAACGCCGCAACATTCCACCCGAGGAAGGCCAGCC
>JALYPM010000099.1 GCA_030856365.1 Pseudomonadota bacterium | reverse complement strand
GCTGACCGGGAAGAAGACCGCGTCACTCGATTACGTAAAGGTCTATGCCAATTCGCACTATGTGACGCCGGGGCCGACGCTCAAGCAGGCGATGGGCGCGATCCGCCACGAGCTTGAGGAACGGTTGAAGGAGCTCGTTGCCGAGGGCAAATTGCTCGAGGCGCAGCGGATCGAGCAGCGCACCAATTTCGACCTCGAGATGATTGCCGCGACGGGAAGCTGCGCGGGGATTGAGAACTACTCCCGCTTCCTCACCGGCCGCCTGCCCGGCGAGCCGCCGCCCACTTTGTTCGAATATCTGCCCGACAACGCGCTGCTATTCGTCGACGAGAGCCATCAGACGGTGCCGCAGATCGGCGCGATGGCCAAGGGCGATCACCGGCGGAAGATCACGCTTGCCGAATATGGATTTCGCCTGCCGAGCTGCATCGACAACCGGCCGCTGCGCTTCAACGAATGGGACGCGATGCGCCCGCAGACGACGTTCGTCTCGGCGACGCCCGGCCCGTGGGAGTTGAACGCCACCGGCGGCGTGTTTTCGGAGCAGGTGATCCGCCCCACTGGCCTGATCGACCCGCCGGTCGAGATCAAGCCGGTCGAGGACCAGGTCGACGACCTCGTGCACGAAGCCAAGAAGACCGCGCAGGCGGGCTATCGCACGCTGGTGACCACGCTGACCAAGCGGATGGCGGAGGATCTGACCGAGTATCTCCACGAGGCGGGATTGCGCGTCCGCTACATGCACAGCGATGTCGAAACGCTGGAGCGGATCGAGCTGATCCGCGAGCTTCGGCTCGGCGTTTACGACGTGCTGGTGGGAATCAATTTGCTGCGCGAGGGGCTCGACATCCCCGAGTGCGGACTGGTCGCGATCCTCGATGCCGACAAGGAAGGTTTCCTGCGCTCCGAAACGTCGCTGATCCAGACCATCGGCCGCGCCGCGCGCAACGTCGAGGGCCGGGTGATCCTCTATGCCGACCGGGTCACCGGATCAATGGAGCGCGCGCTCAACGAAACCGATCGCCGGCGCGAAAAGCAGGTCGCCTACAACGCGGAACACGGCATCACGCCGGAGACGATCAAGCGCCAGATCAGCGACGTGATGGCCCACCTCGCCAACCGCGACGGCGTGGTCATCGACACCGGCGACGACGAGCGCCCGCACCTCGTCGGGCACAACCTCAAGGCGTACATCGCCGACCTAGAGAGCCGCATGCGCAAGGCCGCCGCCGACCTCGAGTTCGAGGAAGCGGGAAGGCTACGCGACGAGATCCGCCGGCTGGAAGAGGACGACCTCGGCATTCCGCAACACGACCGGGTCGCGCCGCGGCCGATGGGGAACTCGACCGAGGGCAAGCCGGGGACCAGGAAGGGGCGGTTCGGGAAGAGCCAGAGGACGCGGTTCGGGCGTTGACGTTCAGGGTCGGGGAATAGCGGCGGCACCTTCGTCCAGGGTGACGCCGACGGCAATGGCGCGGCGGATTTCTGGATCCGCGTCGAGGGACTGCACACGCTCGGCACGGGCGACTTCGTGCTATAAGTCGACCTTACGATCTGGCCATACAAACCGGACGCGGGAAGGGCGGTGCGGGAAGCAGTGGCGGACTCATTTGGCGTTGACGTTTCCCTGCTTGAGGAACAGGTTAGTAGGCCAGGTGCGGAGCAACCGGCAGGAGTAGCTGAGCTATGTGCGCGATTTGCGAGGGCGTGTCGGTCGGCCAGACGATGACCTCGGCCGACAATGGCACGGCCAGTGAAGTCGCCAATTCGCTGCCGCCCTTAGGCACGCTCGACCAAATCGCGCACCAGCTGACCCATGGGTTCTGGGGTGGTGACGTTCACCATTTCGACGTCACGCAGGGCGGCACCATCACCGTCAATCTGACGGCCATCACCGACAGCGGTCGACTGGTGGCGCGACAGGCGCTGGCGCTGTGGTCGGACATCATCGGTGTCACTTTCCAGGAGGTGTCGAGCGAGGGCCAGATCAAGTTCGACGACCTGCAAATCGGAACCGGCGCCTTCTCCGAAAGCGAATGGACGAACGGCATCACCAACTGGGCGACCGTCAACGTGTCGCTGCAGCGGCTCAACCTGCACACTTATATTCACGAGATCGGCCACGCGCTCGGACTCGGGCATACCAGTAACGCCAACAGCGGGACCGCGGCTGCCACCTATCCGAACGACGCGATATGGCGCAACGACGGCGCGGCGATCAGCACCATGTCCTACTTCGACAATGGCGAAAACACCTACTACGCGGGCCTCGGATTCTCGCACGTCGCCGTGGTGGCGCCGCAAGCCGCCGACATCCTCGCGGTCGGTAATCTGTACGGACTGTCCACCACCACGCGGACCGGTGACACGACCTACGGCTTCAACAACAACAGCGGCCGCAGCCAGTTCGACGCAACGCTGCATCCCAACGTCTCCTACACTGTGTTTGATTCAGGCGGCGTCGACACGCTCGATTATTCCGGCTTCTCCGCCAACCAGCTGATCGACCTCAACCCGGAAGCTTTCTCGAACGTCGGCGCGTCGGTCGGCAATGTCGTCATCGCGCGCGGAACGACGATCGAGAATGCCCGCGGCGGCAGCGGCGCGGACCGGATCGTCGGCAATGCAGCGGACAATGGGCTGAGCGGCAACGGCGGCGATGACCTCTTGTACGGCCATGCCGGCAATGACGTGCTTGACGGCGGCGCGGGCGGAGACCTGCTCAGCGGCGGCGCGGGCAATGATGTTTTGATCGGCGGCGCCGGCAGCGACGATCTCGACGGCGGCGGCGGCAGCGATGTCTATGTCGTCGCTTCTGCTGCGGATCATGGGACGGCCGAGATCGCCGACGCCGGCACCAGCGGCAGCGACGAGCTTCGCTTCGCGGCAACTGGCTCAGCGCAGACGCTAACGCTGTTCGCCGGTGATACGGGTCTTGAGCGGATCGTGATCGGTACCGGCGCCGGGGCCAGCGCAGTCAGTAGCGGTACGCTTGCCCACAATGTCGATGCCCGAGCTCTGGGCAGCGGGGTCGAAATCCTTGGCAACAACGGCGCCAACATTCTGATGGCGACCGTCCATGACGACATGATCCTCGGTGCTGGCGGGAACGATCTGCTCTACGGCTATGCGGGCGACGACATTCTCGACGGCGGCCTGGGGCATGATCGCATGTACGGCGGCGCCGGCGATGATCTCTACATCGTCGCGGACGCGGCCGACTATGCTTACGAGCGCGGGGGAGAAGGAGTGGATAGCGTCCGCGCTTCGGTCAGCCACGCGCTGCGCGACCATATCGAAAATCTGACGCTCACCGGCGCCGCAGGCCTCACCGGCACGGGCAATGAGATCGGTAACGTCATCTTCGGGAACGTAGCCAACAACAGGCTGAACGGCCTGGCTGGCGACGACCGCCTGCATGGCGGCGGCGGCAACGACACGCTCGACGGCGGTGCGGGTGTCGATCGCCTCTATGGCGGCACTGGCAACGACGTCTTCGTCGTTCACGACGCTACGGATTATATTTACGAAAACGCCGGCGAGGGGACGGACCGCGTCGTCTCGTCGGTAAGCCACATCCTGCGTGCGAACATCGAGCAGCTGTCGCTGACCGGTACGGCCAATCTTTACGGTCGCGGCAATGCCGATGCGAACATCATCAGCGGTAACAGCGGCGCCAACCGGCTCAACGGCTTCGAGGGCGCGGACCGGCTCTACGGTGGTGCTGGAAACGACGTTTTGGACGGCGGCACGGGCGATGACCAGATGCGCGGCGATGCGGGTAATGACGTCTATTACGTCGACAGCACCAGGGATGTCGTCGTCGAGGCGCTGAACGGCGGCACCGACACCGTTTACTCGTCCGCCACGCTGACGCTGCGTGCCAACGTCGAGCGGCTGACCCTCACCGGTATTGAGGATCTCAAGGGCACCGGCAACGATCTTGCCAACATCATCAGCGGCAATGCCGGCGCCAACACGCTCTCGGGCATGGCTGGCAACGACCGGCTCTTCGGCAACGACGGTGCCGATGCGCTGGGCGGCGGCGACGGCAACGACCAGCTCGACGGCGGGGCCGCGCGCGATCGCCTGACCGGCGGCAGCGGGTCCGACCTGTTCGTGTTCGCTGACGGCGACTTCGGCGGGACGACTGCGTCCAGCGCGGACCAAGTCACCGATTTCAACCGCGCCGAGCGCGACCGCATCGACCTGCGCGGCGTGGATGCCGACGGCACGCTGGCTGGCGACCAGGCATTCGCCTTCGTCGGCACCGGCGCCTTTACCGGCACCGCAGGCGAACTCCGCTACCAGCAGTCGGGTGGTCACACCTACATTGAAGGCGACATCAACGGAGATGGCATCGTCGACTTCGTGATTCGCCTCGACGGTCTGCATAGCCTGGGGACAGGGGATTTCGTCCTCTAGGTATTGGCTTTGTCTGAAGCTAAGCACTTGCCACAACAACAAAACACTGACCTTCCGCTAACGCGGCGTTCATGATCGCGCGGGCATTGACGTTTCGACCGATGGCGCGGGCATGCGCCTTTCAATCGGGGGAGATCATCAATGCCTGATGTTCCTGGCAATTCTTCGACCCCTGCCACGATCGCCTTTGGCGGGACCGTGACCGGGTCGCTTGAGACAATTGGGGATCAGGACTGGTACCGCGTCGAACTTCAGGCCGGGCAGGTGATCACCATCTCGATGACTTCCGCGGGAACGAACCCGCTGGAGGATCCGCTTGTCGTATTGCGCAACGCGTCGGGCGTCGAGTTGGCCAGTGACGACGACGGGGGCAGGGGCCGTGAGGCGATGCTCAAATACACCGTCACCCAGAGCGGCACTTATTACATCGACGCCGGCGCCTGGGAGGACGGCAACCCCGACGGCGGGTACGTCGGCACCTATGCGCTTTCGGTCGGGCCCTATGTGGAACCGGTGCTGTCCGTCTGGACCAATGATCAAGTCGCCGGCCAGTTGACCACCGATTTTTGGTACGGGCAGGGCGGCGCGCACCGCTTCGACGTTCGAGACGGCGGCTCGCTGACCGTCAACTTGACCGGCCTGACCGCCGCTGGACAGTTTCTTGCCCGCAATGCGCTGGCGTTGTGGACGGACGTCATCGGCGTCCGCTTCAACGAAGTCTCTACCGGCGGAGCGATAATTTTCGACGACGAAGAGGAAGGCGCGCACGCCAGCGCCGTGTGGTCCGGCGGGATCACCAGCAGCGCGACGGTCAACGTCGGCGTGCAGTGGATCGCTGACTACGGCGCCAACCTGCCCAGTTACGGCTTCCAGACCTATGTTCATGAGATCGGCCATGCGCTTGGTCTCGGCCATGCCGGTGACTATAACGGCGAGGCGGATTATGCGGTCGACGCCATGTACCGCAACGACAGCTGGGCAACGTCGGTCATGTCCTATTTCGACCAGACCGAAAGCACCTATTTCGCCGACCTCGGCTACAGCAATAATCTCACTTTGACACCGATGGGCGCGGACATCGTGGCCATGGCCAGCATCTACGGTCTGTCCACCTCAACGCGGCTGGGGAACACGACTTACGGTTTCAATAACACCGCCGACCGCACTGTGTTCGACGCGACCAAAAACGGGGCGCAGACCAACCCCTTCGCCTATACGATCATCGACAGCGGCGGCGTGGATACGCTCGATTATTCGGGGTACGCGGCAAGCCAAATCATCAATCTCAATTCCGAGACATTCTCCAACATTGGCGGGGATGTCGGCAACGTCTCCATTGCGCGCGGGACGTTGATCGAAAATGCGGTCGGCGGGGCCGGCAGCGACCAGCTGATCGGCAACGCCGCAGCCAACCGGCTGGCCGGTGGCGGCGGCAACGATGTGCTGGAGGGCGGATCGGGCGCCGATCGATTGGAAGGCGGCCTTGGCGATGACGTGCTCAATGGCGGACTGGGCGCCGACCGGATGGAAGGTGGGGCGGGCAATGACATCTATCATGTCGACAGCAGCGGGGACGTGCTGGTCGAGTTGGCCGGACAGGGCATCGACCTGGTCCGTGCGTCGCTGACCTGGACCCTGGCCGCGGCAGTGGAAAATCTGATCCTGACCGGCACTTCGAGCATCTGGGGCATGGGCAATTCCGGGGCGAATGTCCTGGACGGCAACGCCGCGGCCAACCGGCTGTACGGGTATGGCGGCAATGATCGCCTGAACGGTGCAGCGGGCAACGACCTGCTGATTGGCGGCGCTGGCGCGGACATCATGTACGGCGGTGCCGGCAACGACATCTTCTATGTCGATAACGCGGGCGACGCGACCTACGAGAACGCGGGCGAGGGCGTGGACCGCGTCATCTCCTCGGTCAGCCAGACCCTTCGTGCCAACATCGAGCAGCTGTCGCTGACCGGTACGGCCAATCTTTACGGCCGCGGCAATGCCGAAGCGAACATCATCAGCGGCAATTCGGGCAACAACAGGCTCGACGGCCTTGATGGCGACGACCGGCTCTACGGCGGCGCCGGCAATGATACGTTCGACGGCGGTGCCGGCAATGACGGGATGCGCGGCGATGCGGGCAACGACGTCTATTATGTCGACAGCAGCCGCGACGTTGTCGTCGAAGCTCTGAATGGCGGCACCGACACAGTTTATTCGTCCGTCACGCTGACGATGCGCGTCAATGTCGAGCGGCTGATCCTAACCGGAACGGACGCGAACAAGGGCACCGGCAACGAGCTTGCGAACACGATCATCGGCAATGTCGGCGGCAACACGATCTCAGGCGTGGGCGGCAATGACCTCCTGTTCGGCCACGACGGGGCGGATGTGCTGATCGGCGGGGATGGCAACGACCAGCTTGATGGCGGCGCCGGGCGTGATCGCCTGACGGGTGGCAGCGGGTCCGACCTGTTCATGTTCGACGACGGCGACTTCGCCGGGACGACGGCGTCCAGCGCGGACCAGATCACCGACTTCAGCCGGGCCGAGCGCGACCGGCTGGACATGCGCGCGGTCGATGCGAACAGCGGCGTCAGCGGCGATCAGGCGTTCAGCTTCGTCGGCACCTCTGCGTTTTCCGGCACCGCGGGCGAGCTTCGCTACGAGCAGATCAGTGGAATCACCGTTGTCCAGGGCGATCTCGACGGCAACGGCACGGCCGATTTCTGGATCCGCCTGGACGGATTGCACGCCCTGACCGCCGGAGACGTGCTGCTCTAAAAGTCCCGCTCGCCCCGATTCAGCGGAGAACCCGCTGGCCGCGCATTGCTCGGGCGTAGAGGAATAAAGCCAGCGCAATCGCGAGGATGATCCATGGCACGAACGCCATCATTCCATCTTCCGTGCCGGCCGGTGCAGTCGAGGTGAGCTGGTACGCGAAGCTCACCGCCGCGCCGACCAGCGAAACCGCGAACGACCAAACCGCGTAGCGGCTGCGCATCAGCAGCAGGATGCTGCCGAGGATAGCGCCCCAGACGCCCAACCCCCAGCCGATCTCCGCCCACAGCGGAAAGCCGTCGATGTAGGCGAGCATCTCCTCGGCATCGACGCCGGGCATGCTCGACAGATAGTCCATGTTGCGCGTTCGGGTCATCGTATAGTCGTAGGCGCCAAAGGCGTTCCACAGCAGTGACAGCAGCCCGACGATCCACAGATGCGCGGGCGTGCGTGTTCCACTTCCCTGTTGCATGGCGTCTCCCCCTTCGATGCCGGCTGAAGGCCGACACCGCGGAAGAAAGGCTCAAGCGTCCATCAAGTCAATCGCGGTCAGAAGCCCAGCCGCAGCCCGACGTGCGCCGACACGTCGTTGCCCTGGTCACGGCCGACGGTGGTGGAGGCCATCGCGTCGATCGTCACCGCCTGCAGGATCGCCGCGCTCGCGCCGCCGCTCAGCCGCCCATAGATTTCCTTGGACCGCCGCTCGAGGTCCCAGCGGTTGACGATGCCGGGAGCCGTCGTCTGCGAAAACAGGACGGTACGCTCGTCGCCGGTGAAATCCTTTTCGATCATTGCCGAGACGATTGGGCGGAAGGCGATGCCATTGTTGTCGATGTCGCCGCGTGCCTCGACGCCGACGCCGCCGACCAGCGACTTGGCTGAGACCTCGCCGACGTTGAGCGCAAGGGCGTCGTCGCCTTCCTCGGTGTAGCCGTCGACCTTGGCCTTCGCATAGTCGAGGGCGATGACGGGGCCGGCCCGGAAGCTGCCGACCGGCATCAGCCAGCCGCCCTTGGCGCCCGCGGTCCAGTGGTTGCCGTCCGCGTCGGCCTCGAGCTCGCCGACCACGCCCTGCCGCTCGATGTCGTGGTTGTCCTGGCCGTAGCCGATGTGGCCCTGAACGAAGGCGTAGGCGATCGAGTAGGCCGCGAAGCCGCCGATCTGGTAGCTGTTGGTGGTGGTGTCGGACACTTCCGCGCCGAACCGCGCGCGCGGCCGGGAATAGTTCACCGCCACGCCCGCGATGCCGTTGCCGAAGCCGTAGCTGACTCCCGCGGTCGCTCCGACGCTGTCGATGTCGAACGCGTCGGTCGCCGAGTCCGCCTTCACGTCGCGTGAGAACATGTCGCCGACGAGGAAGACATTGAGCCCTTCCGCCAGGTCGCCGTCGCGCGGGGCGGACAGGTCCATGCGGCCATTGAGCGTGCGGCCGAACTGGCGTGCGGTGTCGAGCCCGAGGTCGCTTGGCGCCTGCAGCGTCAGCGGCGCCTGCAGCTGCGCGGCGACATAGCGCGCGACGATGGCGAAGCCGGCCGAGGTCAAATGGAGGTTGTCGACGTAGAACAGAAACTGGTTGTTGAAGCTCGAATTGCCGATGCAGGCCGGCGCGGGGTTGCAGGCGCCCGCGCTGGTCAGCCCATAGGCTTCGGGATTGGCGGCGATCTGCGCGCCGATGGTGGTGAGGTCGAGGTAATGGACGATCACCCCGTCGTCGACATAACCGGCGAGCACGTCCTGGATGCCGCTGTTGAAGGTGGTCGAAAATTCGTTGCGGATCGCCTGCGCGCCGGTGTTGCCGGCGATTTCCGGCAGGATGGCGGTGTTGCCGGCGAGGAAGCTGATCGTTGGCGCGCCGGCGTTGACCAATGCGTTGAGGCCCGCGGTCGCCTGCGCGATCGCGGTGCCCGCCGCTGCGGGAGCGCCCGCCAGCGTGCCGCCATTCTGCTGATAGAAGCGCGCATCGTTGCCACCGATCGAGACGGTGACCAGATCGCCCTCGTCGAAGCTGCCGTCGACCGTCGGGAAGGGGCCGCCGCCGCCATTGAGGAAGGCGCCATATTCGGTCGCGAAACCGGGCAGGCCCGGCGCATTGGTGTTGGTGTTGCCGGTCAGCGCACCGCCGATCGCGAAGTTCTGGACCGGCGCGTCGAGCAGCAGCGACAAAGTGTCGATGTAATTGGTGCCGCCGGAGAAGCGGCCGGTGGGATAGACTTGCGGAGCCGGGTTAAAGCCGAGGATCTCGAACAGATTGCCGTCGTCGGCATAGCTGTCGCCAAACGCGACGATATTGTCGATGCGCTGCGCCGCGGCGGGCGTGGCGGTAAAGGCGATAACGGCGGTGGCGGCTCCGGCGAGTGCACGACGGATCGAACGGCGATGAAGCATGAAAATTCCCTCCCGCGGCCCCCCGCGGCCGCCATGATGCCGGTATGACGGGCGGTGTGGGAGAATGACAAGCGGATAACGGCGTTTGGCGAACGCTTGGACGGCCGCTGCTGCTACCGCGCAACAGTCCTCAGCGGCCGCTCTCGCGCTCGAGATCGTGCTTGAGCTTAGCAAGGCGCGCCGTCGCGGCGGCGGCGTGGGGGCCGATCCAGCGTTCGTGGATGTCGTGGATCGGCAACGGATTGAGGTGGTTCCAGCGCTCGCGCCCCTTGCGCTGCGGGATCACCAGCTCCGCCTCCTCCAGAACCTTCAAATGCAGCATCACCGTGCAGCGGTCGATCTCCGGGAAGTGCGCCACCAAAGTGCCGGTGGTCAGCGGCTGGTCGCGCAGGTCGTCGAGGATCTGGCGGCGGACGGGATGGCCCAGGGCCTTGAAGATGCGGTCGTACTGCTCGGGATTTGACATGTTAGCAAAGTATAACATATTGAGCGGCGACTCAAGCGAAATGGAGAGCTGCGATGGATCTGAAGTTCCGGGTTGCCGCGCGCATCGCGCGGCCGGTGCACGAGGTGTTCGAAGCGGTCGCCGATCCGCACAAGCTGTCGAACTATTTCACCACCGGCGGAGCTCAGGGCCGGCTCGAAACCGGCGCCACCGTCACCTGGGATTTCGCCGATTATCCCGGCGCCTTTCCGGTCGAAGTCGTCGAGGTCGTTCCGAATGAGAAGATCGTCTTGAAGTGGGATGCGAACGAGGGCGAGCCGCCGAACCTCTCCGATGCCAGCGGCAAAGTGCGCGAAGCCGGCTACAAGACTGTTGTGACGATGACCTTTGCACCCCTCGATAACGACACCCGCACTTTGGTCGAAATTCGCGAGGAAGGCTGGCGCGAGACCCAGGGCGCGCTCGACGCCAGTTACGGCAATTGCCAAGGCTGGTCACAGATGCTGTGCGCGCTCAAAGGCTGGGCCGAACACGGCATTAACCTGCGCGAGGGGATGTACGTCTAGGCGAGGAGCGGAATGTCTGCTTTGGGTGGAAAGC
>JALYPM010000094.1 GCA_030856365.1 Pseudomonadota bacterium | reverse complement strand
TGTGGGCCTCGCTACCCTTGCCGCCGTAATTGCCGTCTTCGATATACTTCTTGGCATTGTCCCAGGCGCCGCCGCCCGAGGTCATCGAGATGGCGACGAACAGGCCGGATACGATCACGCCGAGCAGGAGCGCGCCCAAAGCGGCGAAGCCCTGCTCACGGCCGGCAACGGCGGAAATCACGAAGAACACCGCGATCGGCGCCAGCACCGGCAGCAGCGAGGGGACGATCATCTCCTTGATGGCGGCCTTGGTGACGAGGTCGACGGTGCGGGCGTAATCGGGGCGGCTGGTGCCGTCCATGATGCCCGGGTTGGAGCGGAACTGCTCGCGCACGTCGAGAACCACGTCGCCGGCAGCGCGGCCGACGGCGGTCATGCCCATGGCCCCGAACAGATAGGGCAGCAGCGCGCCGAGCAGCAGGCCGACGACGACATAGGGGTTGGACAGCGAGAAATCGACGCCGCCCTCCGCGATGCCAAGCTCGCTGGAGAATTCGGTGAGGTCGGTGGTGTAGGCGCCGAACAGCACCAGCGCAGCAAGCGCCGCCGAGCCGATCGCATAGCCCTTGGTTACCGCCTTGGTGGTGTTGCCGACCGCGTCGAGAGCGTCGGTGCGCTGGCGAACCTCGTCCTCCATCCCCGCCATCTCAGCGATGCCGCCGGCATTATCGGTGACCGGACCATAAGCGTCGAGCGCCACGACCATGCCGGCAAGCGCCAGCATTGCGGTCGCCGCAAAGGCGATCCCGATCAGGCCCGCCAGCAGGTAGGACCCGATAATCGCGACGCAGATGACGATCGTCGGCATCGCGGTAGATTCAAGGCTGATCGCCAGGCCCTGGATGACGTTGGTGCCGTGGCCGGTCTCCGACGCCTTGGCGATCGACTTGACCGGGCGATAGTTGGTGCCAGTGTAATATTCGGTGATCCACACCAAAAGGCCGGTGACGGCAAGGCCGATCATCATGCAGAAGAACAGGTCCCAGCCGGTGAAGCCGCTGGTCTGCTCGGCGACGGCGCCGGTGACGTCAAAGCCCGCCGCTTCCTCCCCGCCGACCACGGTGTTGAGGTCGCCCAGAGCAAGCGTCGTCGCGAGCCACAGCGCGGGAACCGACAGCGCCGCCGTCGTCCAGAAGCCCTTGTAAAGCGCCCCCATGATCGACTGGCCCTTGCCGAGCCGTACGAAATAGGTGCCGATGATCGAAGTGATGATGCACACGCCGCCGACGAGCAAAGGAAGCGCCATCAGGTTGGTGATGTCCGCTGCGTCGGTTCCGATCAGCAGCGCGGTCAGCACCATCGTTGCGCCGACGGTCACGACATAGGTTTCGAACAGATCGGCGGCCATGCCGGCGCAATCGCCGACATTGTCGCCGACATTGTCCGCGATCACGGCCGGGTTGCGGGGATCGTCCTCGGGAATTCCGGCCTCGACCTTGCCGACGAGGTCGGCGCCGACGTCCGCGGCCTTGGTGAAGATGCCGCCGCCGAGACGCGCGAAGATGGAGATGAGCGAGGCGCCGAAGGCTAGCGCGACCAGCGCATCGACCACGGTGCGGCTCTCCGGCTCGAAGCCCTGGACTTCGACTAGCACGAAGAAGAGGCCGGCGATGGCGAGCAGCGCAAGGCCGGCGACCAGCATTCCGGTTATCGCGCCCGAGCGGAAGGCGGTGGTGAGGCCGCCCTGCAGCGAGGTGCGGGCGGCTTCGGCGGTGCGCACGTTGGCGCGGACCGAGATGTTCATGCCGATGTAGCCGGCCGCGCCCGAGAGCAAGGCTCCGACGGTGAAGGCGATGGCCGGGGTCAGGCCAAGGAACAGTCCGACCAGAACCGCGACGACCACGCCGACGATGGCGATGGTGGTGTACTGGCGGCCAAGATAGGCCTGCGCCCCTTCCTGGATCGCGCTGGCGATGTCGACCATCCGCTGGTTGCCCGGCGAAAGCGCAAGCACCTGCCGGCTGGTGATGATGCCATAGATGACTGCGATCACGCCGCAGGTGATCGCGATGAGTGTCAGGTCCATGAAGTTTTCCCCGTTCGCGCAATTCAGGACGGCCGTGTCTGCGGGTGCAGCCGGCGAGTGGGGCATCCTTTATGAGCGCGGCGTGCCGCTGGCAACCGCCGGTTAAACGGGCATTCAGTAGGTGAGCAGCGCGGCGGCCATCCCGCACGCAAGGCCGCTAAGGGCGATCGCCCATTGGCGAAGAGGGATTGCCGCGGTGTTCATGGCCCAATTGCTCCGGTAGCGGGACCGGGCCGCCACCGCCGGTCAGCGCAAGTGCTGGCCCGGCTTCGGCGAGAGTCCCGACGCATGCCACCGTCGTCTGACCGAGTGAAGAAAGCGTTAAGGTCGGGTCGAAGCCATCGGGAAGGGCGGCGAGCAAAGCATAATCATCGCCTCCGGTCGCGGCGAACAGCCGTGCGCCGAGATCCTGCCCCCGCTCGGCGATGAAAGCGCGCGACAGCGGCAGCGCGTCGAGATCGATGGCCGCGCTGCACTGGCTGGCGTCCGCCATTCTCCGGGCATCGAGCAGCAGGCCGTCCGAAACGTCCATCATCGCCGTTGCATGCGGCGCGAGCGCCTGCCCGGCTGCGAGCAGCGGAACGGGGCGGCGATAGACGTCGACCAGTGGCCCGATTGCCTCCGGGTCGAGGAGGAGCTCGGCGAGGCCGGCCGCCGAATCGCCAAGCGTGCCCACCACCCATAATCGGTCGCCCGGGCTCGCTCCGCTTCGCGAGGGCACATTTTCGCCCGCGCGGCCGATCGCCGTCAGGCCGAGCACGCGCGGGGCGCCTTGCGGAAGGGCGATGGTATCCCCGCCGATCAGCGGCAGGCTGTAGCTTTCGCAGGCGGACTCGACCCCGTCGATGAACGCGGCTTCCCAGTCGCCGTCGCCGGCAAGGGTCAGCGACAGCAGCGCCGCCGCCGGCCGGGCGCCCTTGGCGGCGATATCGGAGAGGTTCACGGCCACCAGCTTCCACCCGACGCTTGCTGGCGGGTCCTCCGGCAAGAAGTGAACGCCCTCGGCGATCGTGTCGTGAGTGATGACCAGGCCGTCGAGGAGTGCCGCGTCGTCGAGCAGTCCGCGGGCGGCGGAGTCGGTGGCGATCCGCCGCAGCCGCTCGATCGCCTGCCGCTCGTCCATCAGCCTGCCCGCGCGGGCCGCACTTCCCTGCCGATGGCGTCGAGCAGACCGTTGACGAAGCCGCTCTCGCGCTTGTCGAAAAAGGCGTGGGCGACATCGACATATTCGGAAATGACCGATCCGAGGGGGACGTCGGGGCGGGCCAGAAGCTCGTAGGTGCCGGCGCGAAGGATCGCGCGCATCGAGCGGTCGAGCCGGTCGAGGCTCCAGCCGCTGGCGAGCTTGGCGACGATCGCCCGGTCGATCTCGGGCCGCCGCGCGTCGACGCCTGTCACCACGTCATCGAAGAAGTCGCGCTCGGCCTCGGCATATTGCGCGTCCTCGATGGTCGCGCCGAGCCGGTGTTCGTGGAATTCATGGAGCAGGCGCGGGACCGGCGTCCCCTCCATCTCCTGCTGATAGAGCGCCTGCACCGCCGCGAGGCGGGCCGCGGAGCGTGAGCGTGAGCGGGTGGAAGCGGTCATTGCCCGTCGCCTGTAGCGGCGGCTCCCCCGGCGAGGAAGGGGGCAAGGGCTTCCGCGACCGCCTCGGGCGCTTCCCAGGGCGCGAAATGGCCGACGCCGGGAAGCCGGACGACGGTCAGGTCGTCGACTAGCCTGTCGAGGCCCTCAAGCTGCACCGGCAGCAGCGCATGGTCGACCATCGCCCAGACCACCAGCGTCGGGAATGCGACCTTCGGAACCGTGCCAAGCACCCAGTCGGGAATCGGGACCGCGATGCCGGGGGGTGGCACCACGACCTTGCTGGCGCGATACCAGTTGAGCATCGCGTCGAATGCGCCGGGCTGCGACCATTCGGCGATATACTGGCGTTTCTCGCTTTCCGGGATCAGGCCGCGCCGGAACTGGTCGCCGAAGCTTTTGTCAAAGAACCATTCGAACCCGTTCGCCTTGACGAGCTCGGCGAAACCGGGCGCCTTGAACGCGTTCATATATTGGGAAGCGGAGCGCTGATCGGGGTTCGCGATGAGCGTCTTCTGGAAGATGACGGGGTGCGGCGCGTTGACGATTGCCAGCCGCGTCAGCCGCGGATCGCCACGCAGCGCTGCTGCCCAGGCGATGGCCCCGCCCCAGTCATGGCCGACCAGTGCAAAACTCTCCAAGCCAAGCGCGTCGGCAAGCGCGAAGAGGTCGTCGACCAGCTTGCCGGACTGGTAGGCGTCGACCTCCCGCGGGCGATCGGATCCCGCAAAGCCGCGCTGGTCGGGCATGATCAGACGCAGGCGGTCCGACAGGCGCGGTGCGATGTCGCGCCATGTACGGTACGATTCCGGGAAGCCGTGGAGCAGGATCGCGGCCGGCGCGGATTCGTCCCCTGCCAGCGCCACGTTGAGGTTGACGCCGGTGCGCAGGCCGACCTTCCGAAACTCGGTCACGGGTAGCTGACGGTCAGCGGCTGTTCGGGCAGGGGAATGAACTCCCCGTCGTCCTGTGGCGGCAACGCGAACTCGCCCGCCTTCCACGCGTGCTTGGCGGCATTGATCCGCTCTCGGCTCGACGAGACGAAGTTCCACCACACATGCCGAACCCCGTCCATCGGAGCCCCGCCGCACAGCATCAGCTTGGCGCCGCCGTTGGAGCGCAGCAGCGGACGGTGCCCGGGGGCGAGGATCACCAGGCTTTGCGGGGCGAGTGCGATGCCGTCGACCTCGGCGTCTCCGCTAACGAGATAGAGCGCGCGTTCGTCCGCTTCGGAGCCGATCTCCAGCTTCCCCCCGGCCGCCAGCACCAGCTCGGCATAAATGGTGGGGGAATGGCAGGTGACGGGCGACGCAACGCCGAATGCCTCGCCCATGATCAGCCGCGCCCTTATGCCGTCGCCTTCGACCACCGGGAGCCGGTCGGCGGCGACATGTTCGAACGCGGGGTCCTGCTCCTCCTTTGCCTGCGGAAGCGCGAGCCAGGTCTGGATGCCGTCGAGCAGCGCCCCGTTCGACCGCTCGTCCGCCGGCGACCGCTCGCTGTGGGTAATGCCCCGGCCGGCGGTCATCAGGTTGACCGCGCCCGGCTCGATCCGCTGGCAGGAGCCGATGCTGTCGCGATGGTCGATCGCTCCGTCAAACAGGAAGGTCACGGTCGCCAGATTGATGTGCGGGTGCGGGCGAACGTCGATGCCTTCGCCGGCGGTGAGCCGCGCCGGACCCATCTGGTCGAAGAAGATGAAGGGCCCGACCAGCGTCCGCTCCATGTGCGGAAGGGTGCGGTGAACCTTGAAGCCGCCAAGGTCGTGGGTGACGGGGAGGAGGGTCTGCTCGATGGGGGAATCCATGCGGACCATCAAGCATAGCTGCCGTGCCAGAGGAAGCCTGCTGTATCGGCCTCCCGGCCTATTCTCCTGGCGCCGTGGCGCGGATCGAGAGCGCGTGAACGCGTTCGTGAAGCAAGTCCCCCAACGCGGAGTGGACCAGCCGCTGCCGCTCGACCCGCGACTTGCCGGCGAAGGCGGCGCTTTCGATGCTGAGCGAGAAGTGGCTCTCGCCCGCGAGATTGTAGCCGCCGTGGCCGCGGTGCTGTTCGCTGTCGTCGGTGAGTTCGACGCGGGTCGGGGCCAGCGCCTCGAGGCGCCGAAGCATTTCGGTGGCGACGGGACCGGTTTTCGGCACGTTCATCGCGCCTATATAGGGCCGTTTGCACGGCGAGTAAGCGAGTGGCGTCAAGGACTGGAAAATTGCACGGGCGGATCGAGGGCGCCGAGCGGGATTGCGCGGTGCCCGGCTGCTGCGCGCCCGGCGAGTATAAGGCGCCAGTGGCACCGTCCGATTTCGACGGACCGGGCGCGTGGCGCCTGCTGTGTCTCGATCATGTCCGCCAGCACAATTCCAAGTATAATTACTTCGCGGGGATGAGCCCGGAGGAAATCTCCGAGGCGCAGCGCCCCCTTGCGGGGTGGGAGCGGCCGAGCCGCCGCTTCGCTCATGCGGGTGCCGATCCCGCGCCGTCGTGGAGCGATTTCTCCGACCCGCTCGACGCCATCGCCGCGCGCTTCCGCCACGCCGACCGCGGCCCGCCGGCGCGATTCAGTCCCGAAGAAAGGCGCGCGCTCGGCTCGCTCGGGCTGGGCGAGGACGCCGACCTTCATTCCGTCCGCCAGCGCTATTCCAAACTGGTGCGGCGCTACCACCCCGACCGCAACGGCGGCGACCGCTCGCAGGAGCAGCGCCTTCGCGACGTGATCGACGCCTGGCAATTGCTCAAGACCGCGCGCGCCTTCGCCTGATCAGTCGCCGAGCGCGAAGTCGACGCGCACCCGCACCTCGGTGGTGTTGGTGCCCGCGCTGAACGGCGCCGATACGGCCCCGCTTTCGGCGCTCATCTGGCGGACGACGGGAGGCGGCGGCGGCGGGTAGGGGGTCGGGACGCCATGCTCGCCGCCGTCGTAGATCCCCAGCACGCGCTCGATCTTGAGGTCCGCAGCCTCGGCATAGGCTTCGGCGCGGGAGCGGGCGGCGCGATAGGCACTCGCATAAGCGGAGCGGTTGGCGGTTTCGCGGTCGGACACGCGAAGGTCCGGCCCCGACATGACGTTGGCGCCCGCGCGGGTGACGGCGGTGACCGCTTCGCCGACCTTGCTCACGTCGCGCATGGTCACCTCGACGATGTTTTCGGCGCTGAAATTGCCGCGCCGAGGACCATAATCGATGCGCTGCAGGCTGAGGTTGCGGGTCTGGAGCTGATCCTCCTTGACGCCGAGCGCGGTGAGCGCCTCGGTGACCTTCTGCATCTTCTCGCGATTGAGGCGGCTGGCTTCGTCGGAGGTGGCAGCGACCGACTGTACGCCGAGCTGCAGCCGCGCCTCGTCGGGCCGGCTGTCCGCGCGGCCGGTGGCGGTGACCGTCAGCAGCGTCTCGTCGCGGGCGACACCGCGCGGGTCGGGCGCGGCCTGCTGACAGGCGGCGACGGCAAGACTGAGTCCAAGAGCGGCGGGAACACGCATGACTGGCTCCTTCGAGGGAACCGTCATGATATAGTGTTACATGAGAACGTCAATTAGTCGC
>JALYPM010000087.1 GCA_030856365.1 Pseudomonadota bacterium | reverse complement strand
GCATCGACATATTGTTCGCCAACGAAGCCGAGATCCAGGCGCTCGCCGGCGTGCCCCACCTCGACACGGCGCTCGAAGCGGTCCGCGGAAAGGTCGAGACTTTGGTGGTCACGCGCAGCGAGCATGGGGCCCTGGCCGTATGCGGCGACGAGCGCGTCGAAGTGCCGGCCGAGCCGGTTGGCGAGGTCGTCGATACTACGGGCGCCGGCGATCTGTTCGCGGCCGGCTTCCTTGCGGGGCAGGCCCGGGGGCTCGACCTCGCCAAGTCGCTGAAGCTCGGTGCGATCGCCGCCGCCGAGGTCATCCAGCATTATGGCGCGCGACCGGAAGCGGACCTCAAGCAGCTCGCCGGCGATCTTCTCGCCTAACGAGAACGGACGGCCGCGCTTTCGCGCAGCCGTCCGTCTCAATCTTGCACTTCGGCTCTAGTGCCGGTGATCGGGATCGTCGATGCCCGGAACGTGCGGCTCCAGATCGTGCGCCTCGTCTTCGTGCACTTCGACAAGACCCTGGCCGAGATGGCTGTGACCACGGCTGTAGCCGAAGTAGACCAGCAGTCCGATGGCGGTCCAGACCGGCAGCACCAGCATTGCCGTAGTCGGAAGGTTGAAGAACAGGAACAGGCAGCCGAGGATGGTCAGCGGCCCGACCACCACCAGCCCCGGCACGCGGAAGGCGCGCTTGCGATCCGGATCGGTGCGACGGAGCAGCATCACCGCAATCGCCACCATCAGGAAGGCGTAGAGCGTTCCCGCGTTGGCGATGTCGGCCAGCTGACCCACCGGGAAGAAGGCGGCGCCGATCGCCACGATCACGCCAGTGATCGCGGTGACGACGTAGGGGGTCCGCCACTTCGGGTGCACCTTCGACAGCTTCTCCGGGAGCAAACCGTCGCGCGACATCACGAAGAAGATGCGGGTCTGTGCGAACAGCAGCACCAGGATGACCGACGGGAGCGCCAGGATCGCGGCATAGCCGAGCATGTTGCCGACGGTGCCGAAGCCGATCTGGCGAAGCACGTGGGCAAGCGCCTCCTTGGAGCACACGAGGGCCTCGGCATATTGCGGCATCGCGCACTGGCGGGCGAGTTCTTCCGATCCGGTCGGGAAGGGGATGCCGTTCGGCCCCATGATCGGCTGACCGCCGATGCTGCCGACCGCGCCCGCTGCCACCAGGATGTAGAAGATGGTGCAGAACAGCAGGCTGCCGACCAGGCCGATCGGCACGTTGCGCTGCGGGTTCTTGGTCTCCTCGGCCGCGGTCGAAACCGCGTCGAAGCCAACGTATGCGAAGAAGATCGTCGCTGCGGCTCCGACTGCTCCAACACCGGTGCCGAAGCCGCCGAAGACGCCGGCGGGCAGGAACGGGTTGAAGTTGGCGCTGTCGACGTTTGGCAGGGTCAGCGCGATGAACGCCGTCAGTGCGGCAACCTTGATCAGGACCAGCACTGCATTGACCTTGGCGCTCTCGCTGGTGCCGATCATCAGCAGCCAGGTGACCAACAGAGCGATGATCATCGCGGGAAGGTTGATCAATCCGCCCGGAGCACCGCCCAGGGCGAGCGGACCTGCGGTCAGATACGGTGGCAAGGCTATCCCGAACGTGTCGTTGAGGATGGTGCCTGTAAAGTAACCGGACCAGCCGACCGATACCGCCGATGCGGCAATGGCGTATTCGAGAACGAGCGCCCAGCCGACGGTCCAGGCGAGGAACTCGCCCATGGTCGCATAGCTGTAAGTGTAGGCGGAGCCGGCCACCGGGACCATCGCAGCGATCTCGGAATAGCAGAGCGCTGCGACGACACAGACCGCGCCGGCAATGACGAAGGCCAGCATCAGGCCGGGTCCGGCCTTCTGAGCGCCGGCTGCCGTCAGCACGAAGATGCCGGTGCCGATGATGCAGCCGATGCCGAACAGGGTCAGCTGAAACGCGCCGAGAGACCGGTGAAGCGATTTCTTTTCGGCGGTGGCGAGAATTGCGTCGAGTGGTTTTACGCGCCCGAATATCATGTTGGTCCCCTTCAGTCGGCGCTCACGCGGCGCCGTTGGCGGCGGAGCCTAGCGGCTGCCGCGCCAAGGGCAATCCCCCTATCGCGCCAGCATCGGCCCGAGGGGCTGCCCGCCGAAGACATGCACGTGCAG
>JALYPM010000083.1 GCA_030856365.1 Pseudomonadota bacterium | reverse complement strand
CGACCACGACCCGCCTGTTGGGCGAGCACCTGGATCTTTCGGTTTGCGCCTATGCCGACATGGACGAGGACGAGAATGGCTTCACCATCCGCGGCGACTGGGCCGCGCCGGGGTCGACGAGCATCGTAGGCCATTACAGCCTCGCCGACTTCGGTAAGCTCGCTGTAACGAACCTGAGCGCTGGGCTGCCGCTTGTCGTCAACGACAATCTGCGCGAGCTCGCGCCTGAGGAAGCCGCGACGTTCCAAAACATTGGAATCGCCGCCACCATTTGCATGCCGCTTGTGAAGGAGGGCCGACTCACCGCGCTGATGGCTATCCACGACCGCGTGCCCCGAGTGTGGTCGGAGGCAGAACTGAACCTGCTGCACGAGGTCACCGCGCGCTCCTGGGCACATGTCGAGCGCGTCGGCGCGGTAGCGGAGTTGCGTGCGAGCGAGGCGCGCTATCGCACGCTATTCGAGACAATTGACGTGGGCTTCTGTGTTATCGAGCTGTTGTTCGATGCCGACGACCGCCCGCTCGACTATCGCTTTGTCGAGGCAAACCCTGCCTTCGAGCTACACTCTGGCATCATCGGTGTGGTCGGTCGCACCGTCCGCGAGCTCGTGCCTGGCCTGGAGTCCCACTGGTTAGAACGCTATGGCCGCGTCGCGCTCACGGGCGAGCCGGTGCGCTTTGAAGAGCGCGCCGATGGGGTAGGGCGCTGGTTTGACGTCCATGCCCTGCGCGTCGGTGATCCTGAGGCGCGGCGAGTCGCGGTCCTCTTCAACGACATCTCCAGCCGTCGAGAGGCCGAGGAGCGTCTGCGCGAGCTGAACGACACCCTCGAGAGCCGCGTTTTCGAGCGCACGGCCGAGCTTGATCAAGCGCATGAGCAGCTCCGCCAAAGTCAGAAACTTGAGGCGATGGGACAGCTCACCGGCGGCGTCGCGCACGACTTCAATAATCTGCTCACCCCCATCGTCGGCTCGCTCGACCTGCTTCACCGCAAAGGGCTCGGCGGTGAACGCGAGCAGCGGCTGATCGATGGTGCGCTGCAGTCGGCCGAGCGCGCACGCGTGCTCGTCCAGCGCCTGCTGGCTTTTGCCCGGCGACAGCCGCTGCAGACCGAGGCGGTCGACGTCAGAGCGCTCATCGAGGGCATGGCGGACCTCGTCGCAAGCACGTCGGGGCCGCGGGTCAAGGTAGAGATCGACGTTACAGACAATCTTTCCCCGGCACGGGCAGACTCGAACCAGGTCGAGATGGCGATCCTCAACCTGGCGGTGAACGCACGCGATGCCATGCCGGACGGCGGTACGCTGACGATCTCGGCAAGGACCGTGACAGTTGGAGTGGGGGAGCGGTTGTCGGTAGCGCCGGGCAAATATGTCCTGCTGTCGGTCGCCGACACCGGCAACGGCATGGATGAAACCACGCTCGATCGAGCGATTGAGCCATTCTTTTCGACCAAAGGCATCGGGCGCGGCACGGGCCTGGGGCTGTCGATGGTGCACGGGCTCGCCTCGCAGCTCGGCGGCGGGCTCGCCATCACCAGCAAGCCCGGGCTCGGCACATGTATCAAGCTGTTTCTGCCGGCAAGCGCCGAGGCCCCACGGCAAACAGAGCGCCCCGAGGACAGCGAGGCACGAGCGGCGGCGGGCACCGTGCTGCTTGTCGATGACGAGGAGCTGGTGCGCGCCAGCACCGCTGACATGCTGGCCGAGCTCGGTTACGCCGTCGTGGAAGCCGATTCAGCCGAGGAAGCGCTGCGGCTCGTGAACAGCGGACTTGCGCCCGACCTGCTGGTAACCGACCATTTGATGCCGGGGATGTCGGGTACCGAGCTTGCGCATGAGCTACGCGGCCGGTGGCGTGACCTGCCGATCCTCCTCGTCTCAGGTTATGCCGAAGCTGAAAGCGTTGCGCCCGACCTGGTAAGGTTGGTCAAGCCATTCCGGCAAGCGGACCTCGCCACCAAGCTCGGCGAACTGAATCACGCAGCAACCGAATGAACGGTGAGCCGCAATGGACGCCGGAAGCGCCCTGCGCAGTTCAACTGTTCGCTATCCAGTAGCAAGCGCCCGTATGACCGCCGTA
>JALYPM010000072.1 GCA_030856365.1 Pseudomonadota bacterium | reverse complement strand
TTGTGCTTTGCGCGCGTGGTTACGCCGCGCTTGATGCGTGCCATGTCCCGCTACTCCTTACTTGAGGCCGTAAGGCGCCCAGAGCTTCACCCGCGCCGTATCGGCATGAGCGAGAACTTCGGTGCCGCGGTTCTGGCGAATGTATTTGGCGTTGTGGCTGATCAGCCGGTGACGCTTGCCGGCGACGCCGTGCTTCACCTTGCCGGTGGCCGTGAGCTTGAAGCGCTTCTTCACGCCGCTCTTGGTCTTGAGCTTGGGCATTTTCGTCTCCTTGTAGCGTCCCTTGGACGCGACGTTATCAACCTGACACGGCAGCCCTCACTGGCCGGACCGGTTGTTTTCCCAACGATCTGGAAAGGGCGCGCCTATAGAGGGCAACGCTCTGAGGCGCAAGCTACTCGCCGAGCGCGGCGTAGGTAAAGATCCGGTAGCGATAGCGCTGACGGTCGCGCATTTTCTGTGCGATGCGGCCGTGGAGCTTGTCGTCCCAGGCGGTCCAGCGCTTGACGAAGGCATCGGATCGCTTGGGATCGCCGGCGTCCTGCAGCGCCAGCACTTCGCGCAGCAGTGCCTCGACCGCCGGGTGGTAGCGGGCATAGTCGATCGACAGCGTCGCCGAGGCCGGGTCGAAGCGAAGCACGCCACGGTCGAGGAACCAGTTGAACTGCATCAGCTGCATCGACTGGTAGGGCTGGTCGCGCCGGGGGCGGTTGTTCTGAAGCGTGCGATTGATCCCGCTCGCATAATGGGACCGAAGCTGCTCCTCACTGAAATAGCCTTGTTTGCGCAGCTGCGGCCCGGCGAACAGCGACACCAGGTCCGCCTTCATCTCCTCGAGCAAATTGGCGTCGGTGGCGAGTGCCACGTCGAGATCGCGCCCATCGCGCGTGCGGTCGACGCCGAGATAGTGGCCGATCTCGTGCCAGAGGGTGCGGTGGAAACTGCTGTCGGCGGTTAGGTGCGGTCCGAACTGTGGCGCGACGACCGCCTTCCACACGTCGCTGCCGGCGCTGAAAATCTCGGGCGAGCGCATGATGTTGGCGCGCAGCAGGATGGTGCGGCCGTAGCGGCGGGCGAGATAGGCCTCGTTCGGAAGGATCGTCGCGGTGTTGCCGCCGCGCGACTGGCCGAAGTCGGCGACCACGTCATAGACGCCGACCGGAATGTCCTCGCGGATTTTCTTGCGGCGGTCGTAAGGCAGCGCATCTTCCACCGTCTGGAGCCCCTGCAGCCCCTTGCGCAGCGCCTCCGTCTCCTCATTCCGCCGCGCGAGCACGTTGAGCGAGTAGAAGGCGCGGGTGCCGGCCAGCTCGTCGTCATAGGTCTCGTAGGCGCCGATCTGCGCGTTGAGGTTCTTGAAGCGCCCGGTGATCCACGCCGCGTCACCCGACTCATAGTCGTCCGACAGCAGGTCGCGGGCGCGGTTGCGGAGGAACTTGGCAAACTCCCAATCGTCCGCCTCGACCGCATCGGCCGCCTGGTCGAGCAGCCCGTGCGCGCGGGTCATCTCGTCGGCGTAGGCGACGGAGTAGGGCACGGCGTAGAGCTGCTTGCGGTTGGGACGCGACGAAAGCGAGCGCAGTCGCTCGCTAAGGCCGGGGTGCAGCCGGTCGAGCGCAGGGTAGCGCTGCAGCACCGCGAGATCGCTGCTGAGACTAGCCGATTCGGCGCGGCGGACGACCGAGCGGAGGTGCGTCAACTCGCCGCGGCGCGCGGGGTTGGCGGCAAGGAATGCCTCATATTCTTCAGCGCTGAGGTCCCACGGATAGACATTCTTGCCGGCGGGCGCGTCATCGACAGCGACGAACGGGACGCGTTTGTTGTCGAGCGTGGTGGCGATCGGCCCCTGGAACAGGCGATAGAGAGTCGCATCGGGCGAGCCTTGTGCAAGCCGCACCCGTGCCGCGAGGGCCGCACGGTGCCGCTGGTCCTCGTAAATGTCCTGGAAGATGCGCCCGACTTCGATCAGCCGCGCGACGGCGGTTCGTTCGCCTGCGCTAAGATGCGAGATTTCGGGAGCAAGCCGGATTGACTGCGTGCGGTCGAGGATTTCACGCTTCTGCGCCTCGCCGAGGACGGCATCGGGACTGACCGCATCGGGGGTTTGAGCGGCCGACGCGCCTCCCGCGGAAACGGCCAGCGCTGCGGCCAGCGCAAAAAAAAGTCCGACACTTTTTGGCATCCAAATCTTCCTCTAGTCGAACAGGCTCGAGACCGAGCTTTCGTCGGCAATCCGCCGGACCGCTTCGGCGAGCAGCGGGGCAATCGTCAGGCGGCGGATCTTGCCGCCCTTGGGGTCGGCCTCACCGGTGAAGATCGAATCGGTGACCACCAGTTCGGAGAGTTCCGAAGCGGCGACTCGCGCCGAAGCTCCACCCGACAGCACGCCGTGGGTGCAATAAGCGAAGACCTCCTCCGCGCCCTGCTGCTTCAACGCCGCCGCCGCATTGCAGAGCGTGCCGCCCGAATCGACGATGTCGTCGACCAGGATGCAACAGCGCCCGTCGACGTCGCCGATGATGTTCATCACCTCCGACTCGCCGGCCCGTTCGCGCCTCTTGTCGACGATCGCCAGGGGCGCGTTGTTCAGGCGCTTGGCAAGACTGCGCGCACGCACGACGCCGCCGACATCGGGAGAGACCACGGTCAGATCGCGATTCGAGAAGCGCGCCTGAATGTCGGCCGCGATGACCGGGGCGGCGAACAGATTGTCGGTCGGAATGTCGAAGAAGCCCTGGATCTGTCCGGCGTGGAGGTCGATCGACAGAACCCGGTTGGCGCCCGCGGTGGTGATCAGGTTGGCGACCAGCTTGGCGGAGATCGGCGTGCGCGGTCCCGGCTTGCGATCCTGCCGCGCATACCCAAAATAGGGTACGACGGCGGTGATCCGCTTGGCTGACGCACGGCGAAGCGCGTCGATACAGATCAGCAGCTCCATCAGATTGTCGTTGGCCGGGTAGCTGGTCGACTGGATGACGAACACATCTTCGCCACGGACATTCTCGTTAATCTCGACGAAGATTTCCTCGTCGGCGAAACGCCGGACGCTCGCTTGCGTCAGCGGCAGTTCGAGATAGTCGGAGATCGACCGGGCCAGCGGCGCGTTGCTGTTGCCGGATAGAAGTTTCATGCCTGAGGCACCCCCGAGCTGTCGTGTGCCGCCTGCCTTAGCCAGCAAAGCGCCTCCCGCAAAGGTTGGTTGATAGGCGGTCGTCGTGCGTTAAAGCGCTCGCCATGACCGACCGCTTGACGATCGCCCTTGCCCAGATGAATCAGCGCGTCGGCGACCTGGACGGAAATGCCGCCCAGATGCTGGATCTACGCAGGCAAGCGGCGTGCGCCGACCTGCTGATGGTGCCGGAGCTTCAGCTGACCGGCTATCCGCCCGAAGATCTGGTGCTGAAGCCGGAATTCGTGCGGCGGACGATGGAAGCGGCGACCCGCCTGATCGATGCGACGGCGGAGCCGGGGCCGGCCCTTCTGTTCGGCACGATCGTTCATCAAGCAGGGCAGAATTACAACGCAATGATCCTTGCCGATGGCGGGCGCGAGATCGGCCGGACGCTGAAGCGGGAGCTGCCCAACTACGGCACGTTCGATGAAAAGCGCGTGTTCGCCGCCGGGCCCCTGCCGGAGCCGATCGCGTATAAGGGCGTGAACATCGGCGTGCCGATCTGCGAGGATATCTGGCTCGAATCGGTCTGTGCGCACCTCGATCAGGCGGGCGCGGAGCTGCTGCTGGTGCCGAACGGCAGCCCTTATGAGCTCGACAAGGACGATCGCCGTCAGCGGCTGGTGCGTAGCCGGGTGACGGTCACCGGCCTGCCTCTGGTCTATCTCAACCGCGTCGGCGGCCAGGACGAGCTGGTGTTCGACGGCTCATCGTTCGTGATGCACCGCGACGGCGAGCTGGTCGTGCAGATGTCCGACTGGGAAGAGCAAATGCTGATTACCGAATGGGAGCGGCAAGCGGACGGCTGGCGCTGCACCACCCGCGCCGATCACAAGCTCGATCCCTACCCTGAAGATGTCTACCGCGCGATGATGGTGGGCCTACGCGACTATGTGGAGCGCAACGGCTTCCCCGGCGTGATCCTCGGCTTGTCTGGCGGCATCGACAGCGCCCTGTCCGCGGCGGTGGCGGTGGATGCGCTTGGGCCGGACCGCGTGTGGGGCGTAATGATGCCGTCGAAATACACCTCCGACGAGAGCATGGATGACGCGCGGGAATGCGCGCGCCTGCTGGACTGCCGCCATGACGTCGTTTCGATCGCCGGCGGGGTCGCCGCGTTCGGTGAGGCGCTGGCAGGCGTGTTCGAGGGGACGCAGCCGGGCCTTGCCGAGGAGAATATCCAGGCGCGCCTGCGCATGGTCGCGCTGATGGCGATGTCCAACCGCTTCGGCCACATGCTGCTGACCACCGGCAATAAGAGCGAGATGTCGGTCGGTTACGCGACGCTCTACGGCGACATGGCCGGCGGCTACTCGGTGTTGCAGGACGCCTACAAGACGACGGTGTTCGCGCTCTCGCGCTGGCGCAATCGGGTGAAGCCGGAAGGCGCGCTTGGCCCGGACGGGCCGGTGATGCCGGCCAACGTGGTGACCAAGCCGCCCAGCGCCGAGCTCCGCCCCGACCAGAAGGACGAGGACAGCCTGCCGCCCTATTCCGTGCTCGACCGCATCCTCGAGGCATTCGTGGACAAGGATATGTCGGTGGCGGAGGCCGCGCTTGCAACTGGCGCGGAGGTCGAGCTGGTAGCGAGCATCGAGAAAATGCTGCTTCGGGCGGAATATAAGCGCCGCCAGGCGCCTCCCGGCGTCAAGATCGGCAGCCGCAACTTCGGCCGCGACCGCCGCTATCCGATCAGCAATTTCTTCCACACCGGCCCGCAGGTGAAGCTGCCGCGATGACCATCGTCACGCGCTTCGCGCCGTCACCCACCGGGCGGCTCCACGTCGGAAACATCCGCACCGCGCTTCACAATTATCTCTTCGCGAAAAAGGATGGCGGGCGGTTCCTGCTGCGCATCGACGACACCGACCGCGAACGCAGCCGCGAGGAATATGTCGATGCGATCGCCGAAGATCTCGGCTGGCTCGGGCTGACCGAGGACGCCGCCTTCCGCCAGTCGGAGCGTTTCGATCTTTACGAGCGCGAGTTTGAGCGGCTTCGTAAGGCGGAGCGGGTCTATGCCTGCTTCGAGACGCCCGAGGAGCTGGATCTTCGCCGCAAGGTGCTGCTCGGGCGCGGCCTGCCGCCGGTTTACGAGCGCAAGGATGCCGACGCGCTGGTGCCGGCTGGGCGGGAGCCGCACTGGCGCTTCCGGCTCAACTATGACCTGCCGATCGAATTCACCGACCTGATCCGCGGACCGCAGCGGTTTGATCCCAGGCTGCTGTCGGACCCGGTCGTTCGGCGCGAAGACGGCAGCTGGCTGTACCTGCTGCCCAGTGTCATCGACGACATCGACCTTGGCATCACCCACGTGGTGCGGGGCGAGGACCATGTGTCCAACAGCGCGGCGCAGACGCAGATGTTCGAAGCATTGGGCGCGAGGCCGCCGCAGTTCGCTCACGAGGCGTTGCTGGTGGCCGCCGAAGGCAAGCTGTCGAAGCGGCTCGGCTCCTACGGAGTGCAGCATTTGCGTGAAGAGGGCGTGGAGCCGATTGCAATGCTGGCGGTGCTGGCGCGGATCGGCACTTCGCAGCCGGTCGAGCCGGTGACCACGGCCGACGAGCTCGCGAGCGACTTCGACTTCGCCCACTTCGGCCGCGCTCCCGCGCATTTCGACCCGCATGACGTCGAGCTGATCAACGCGCGCATCCTTCACAGGCTGGACTTTGCCGCCGTGGCCGGCCGTCTGCCCGCTGGGGCCACGGAAAAAGATTGGCTGACGCTTCGGCCGAACCTCGAGCGGTTGTCGGATTTCGCCGCCTGGTTTCAAGTAGTCCGCGGCGAGATCGACGTGCCCGAGCTCGGCCACGAAGAGCGCGCACTGGTTCGCGAGGCCGCTGGCGTGGCGCAAGATCTCGACTGGAGCGCGGAGCCTTGGCGCGCACTGACCGATGCGCTCAAGCAGTCCACCGGCCGCAAGGGCAAGGCGCTGTTTCACCCGCTTCGGCTGGCGCTGACGGGGCGCGACAGTGGACCGGAGATGGCGGGGCTGCTCGAGCGCATGGGGCAGGAGCGCGCTGTCCGCCGCTTCGCCGAAGCGGCTCGCCGTTAACTTGCTCTCCCGAGCATAGTGGACACGGGCGATCTCACCCTCGGCTTCATCGACCAAGTCAGCTCGCGCCGAGCGGCGATCCTTCGAACCCGCGCCCAGCCGCTCGCGCTCGCGTCGACCGAGCTGATGATGGCGCAGGATCACGCCGCTGCTTATAGCGCCTTGCCGTGACCAGCGTCTCCCAACGCCGCCAGTCGATCCTCGACGAAATCGCCCGCGCGGCGAAGGTTGCCCGGCGCGAACCTGCCGGCGTCACTCTGATCGCCGTCAGCAAAACCCGCGAGGCGGAGAGAATCGATCCGCTGATCGCCGCCGGCCAGCGCGATTTCGGCGAGAGCCGGGTCCAGGAAGCTCTCGCCAAATGGCCGCCCTTGCGCGAGCGCCACCCCGACGTCCGGCTCCACTGCATCGGTCGGCTGCAAACCAACAAGGCGACGGAAGCCGTCGCGCTGTTCGACGTCATCCACTCGCTCGATCGGTCTTCGCTGCTGGATGCGCTGGCCAAGGAGGCGGACAAGGCCGGCCGATTCCCCGCGGTTTACGTCCAGGTCAACATTGGCGAGGAAGAGCAGAAGGGTGGCTGCGCGATCGACGAGCTCCATCCTTTGTTGGAAGCTGTCCGGTCCTCGCCGCTGCCGCTCGCCGGCCTGATGGCGATTCCCCCCTTGGATACGGAGGCCGCGCCCTACTTTGCGCTGCTCGCCAAAATCGCGCGCGATCATGGGGTGGAAGGGCTCAGCATGGGCATGTCGGCCGATTATGCGACCGCGGTGATGCTTGGCGCCACCGCCGTTCGGGTTGGGACGGCGCTGTTCGAGTAATTCCTCCCCCACAGGGGGAGGGGGACCGCGCGAAGCGTGGTGGAGGGCGATTGCCGGGGACAGTAGTGTTTGGGGCGCCCCCCTCCGTCAGCCCTTTGGGCCGCCACCCCCCCTTGCGAGCGAGCAGCTAGGGGAGATGCCCGCTCTTGCGGCGCTTCACCGCGAGATAATCGGCATTGTGCGGGTTGGCCGGCATCTGGTGGGGGACCCGCTCGGCGACCGCGATCCCGGCTTTTTCCAGCGCCTTGACCTTGGCCGGATTGTTGGTCAGCAGCCGGACCCGATCCACCCCGATAGCCCGCAACATCGCAGCGGCGTGGAGATAGTCCCGCTCGTCATCGGCAAACCCCAGCCGCAGGTTGGCCTCAACCGTGTCCAGCCCGCGATCCTGCAGCGCATACGCGCGCAGCTTGTTCGCAAGGCCGATGCCGCGGCCCTCCTGGCGGAGGTAGAGCAGGACTCCGCCTCCCGCCTTGCCGATCAGCCGGAGCGCTTCCCTCAGTTGCGGACCGCAGTCGCATTTCAGCGATCCGAACACGTCGCCGGTCAGGCACTCGCTGTGCAGCCGCACCAGCGCCGGCTCGCCGCCGAATGCGCCGACCAACAATGCGACATGCTCCTGTCCATCGTCGCTGGCGCGGAAGGCAAAGATCTGCGCGGGCGGCATGTCCTCGAGCGGGAGGCGGGCTCGGGCGAGAAGCTGGACGGTCGGGTTGAGTTCTTCTGCCCGCAACTCGGCAAGATCGACCGTCTCCCCCGTCACCTCATCGGCAATCACCCACAGCGCAGGGAGCAGCCCCGCCCGCCGCGTCAGCTTCAATCCGGCCGCTGCGGCTTCGGCTGCTTCGAGCGGAATGGGACGCAGCGGCCCGACGGGTGCCCGCGCGAAATCCATGGCCGGATCGGCGATCGTCAGCGCCGCGTCGGCATCGAGCCAAAGGGAGCGCTCCACCAGCACCGGGCGCGCGGGATCGGCAGCGTTGCGATCATTGGCAAGCGCGAGTGCTGCCGCCCGTTGGCCGCTGATCAGCAGTGGCGCTGAAGATTGCGGATCGACCAGAGCAAGCATCTCCCGCCCGGTCTCCGCGGAAAGCAGGGTTAGGGCGGTGGCCGCTTCGATCCGTACCGGCCGTCCCGACCGAAGCGCGGCAATCGCCCTTCGGACGGCTCCGCCGCCGCTCAAATGCTCAGCTCGCAGATCAGCGGCACATGGTCGGACGGTCGCTGCCAGCCGCGGCACGGCTCCAGCACTTTGTGCGAGGTGACGGTCCCGCGAAGCTCGGGTGATGCCCACATATGGTCGAGGCGGCGGCCGCGGTCGTTCTTTGTCCAATCGAGCGAGCGATAGCTCCACCAGGTGAAGCAGCGCTCCGGCGCCGGCACGAAGGCCCGGCCAATGTCGATCCAATCATGCGCCTGCTGTAGCCGCCCGAGCGCGTCGATCTCCACTGGCGTATGGCTGACGACGTCGATCAGCGCCTTGTGGCTCCAGACGTCGCATTCCAGCGGCGCGATATTGAAATCGCCGACGATCACCGTCGGCTCGCGCAACGTCTCCGACCAGCGGGTCATGCGGTCGATGAAGTCGAGTTTCTGCCCAAATTTGGGGTTGAGGGTGCGGTCGGGGATGTCACCGCCGGCGGGGACGTAGACGTTCTCCAGCCGGATCCCGCACGGCAGCCGCACCCCGACATGCCGCGCCTCACCATTGTCCTGCCAGTCGTGGCTCCCGGGCTCGCCCAGCGCGATCCGGCTGATGATGGCGACGCCGTGGTGCATCTTCTGGCCGTTGAGCTGCTGATGGACGTAGCCGAGGCGGCGGAAGGCCTCCGCTGGGAAGACATCGTTCATCGCCTTGGTTTCCTGCAGACACAGGACGTCGGGCTTCTCGTCGCGAATCAGCTGCTCGATGATGGCGAGCCGCGCGCGCACCGAATTGATGTTCCAGGAAGCGATTTTGATGGTTGTCACATTCGCGATGTAGCCAGCCTCACCCCTGATTGCGAGCCGATCGGCGCCGGCGCCCTCCCGGCATGAAAAGGCCCCCGCTCCGGGGGCTTGGAGCGAGGGCCGACCGAGCGTTCGTCACGCAAGGTGATCCTGCCTTTGCCTTGGGTAACAGGGGGAAACCCCAAGCGGTGCAGGAATCGATGACTCTTCTAAGACGCCCATGCTGACGGGCCGATGAACGTTGTCATGTGCTACGGATTTTGTCAGCCGCGCTTCTTCGGCTCGGCAAAAGTAAAGGCGCCGTCGGGCACGCCGACGTTGTAGCGCTGGTTGTCGAGCTTGACCGTGGTCTTCTTGTTCTGCGCGTCGATCGCGGTCCAGCCTTCCAGCATCAGCCCGCCCGGCGCCGACGGACTGCGGACGAACGCCAGCAGCAAAGTGCCGAACTCCGGTCGGCGGGCGTCGCGGGCGCGAACCACCAGCACGCGCGGGTCGCCGCTGGGAACGACGCGCGCGATTCGGCGCATGTCCGGCCGCGCCTGAAGCAGGATACCTAGCGGCGTCTTGTTGAGATCCCAGCTGTTCTTCTGCCCGACCTGATAGTCGATGAAGGTCAATTTGTTGCCGTTGCCGACCAGCAGCAGGTCGCCGCTGCCATATTGGAAGCGGATCCGGCCCGGGCGTTTCAGCTGCACGGTGCCCGCGGCGCTGCGGCCCCGCGCATCGGTCTGGCGGAAGTTGGCGGTCATCGACTGCACCGCCGCGAGGTGGGTCTCGACCCTGGCAAGCTCCGCCGTCTGCGCCTGGGCCGGCGCGGCCATCGCCACGATTGCAACCGGCGCGAGGGCGCGCGCGAAATTGGTACCAAAACTCATGTTGATGCTCCTGGAGATCGTTTGGCAGCCGGTTTGGCGTCGCGCCATTGAATGCGCACTGAACCTGCCGGTTCCCCGCCGTTCAGGGAAGGACGAGCCGGGCGGAGCGGTCTCGCCGAAGCTGGAGGTCGCAATGTCTCAAGACATCCATTCCGATCAACATCGGGTAGGTGAAGCGCTCGCGCAACGCGTGAACCAGTGACCCGAGTTCCAATACGTTCGGCATGCTGGCTGCCGGAGCGCTCTCGTCCCCCTTAAAGTCGCCAGGGTAGAAGCCAATGCGAATCCGATATTCCGCCACGAGGATATCACCGTTCGCGGTGAGAACCCGGCGCCGGCCACGCCCTGCATCTGCAGGCGTTCCGCAACGTCGGGGCGCAACCCTGTTCCTGTGGCGCCGGTGTCGATCAGAGCCTCGACAATCTCTATTTGATCGGCGTTCCCGGCAATCGCGGACGGCAATACCGCGACCGGAAGCACGAGACGCTGGCCGGTGTGGCGCGGGAATCCTCAGCCAAGCGGTTGATTTGACTCAAATCACGTGGCCGTCGGAGTCGATCAGCACTTCGCGGCGGCCGACATGGTCCGGGGCGCCGACCTTTCCGTCCTTTTCCATTCGCTCGATCAGCCGCGCAGCGCTGTTGTAGCCGACCCGCAGCTGCCGCTGGAGGTAGGAGGTCGACGCCTTCTGACTCTCGGCGACGATCTGAATCGCTTTCTTGTACAGCGCGGTCTCGGCGTCGTCGTCCTCGGTCGGCTGGCCGTCGAATAGATAGCCGCCGTCCTCCGGCTCCTCGGTGACTGCCTGGATGTAATCCGGGACGCCCTGCTTGCGCCAATGCTCGGCGACCGCGCGCACCTCCTCGTCGGACACGAACGGGCCGTGGACGCGCATGATCTGCTTGCCGCCGGGCATGTAGAGCATGTCGCCCTTGCCCAGCAGCTGCTCGGCGCCCTGCTCGCCAAGGATGGTGCGGCTGTCGATCTTGCTGGTGACCTGGAAGCTGATGCGGGTCGGGAGGTTGGCCTTGATGACGCCCGTGATGACGTCGACGGAGGGCCGCTGCGTCGCCATGATCAGGTGAATGCCGGCGGCGCGCGCTTTCTGCGCCAGCCGCTGGATCAGGAATTCGACCTCCTTGCCGGCTGTCATCATCAGGTCGGCAAGCTCGTCGACGATGACCACGATCTGCGGCAGCACGTCATATTCCAGCTCTTCGGTTTCGTAGAGCGGCTGTCCGCTGGTGGCGTCATAGCCGGTCTGCACCCGTCGCCCGAGCTTCGACCCCTTGGCCTTCGCGTCGCGCACCTTGGCGTTGAAGCTCGGCAGTGCGCGGACGCCGAGGCTGGCCATCATCCGGTAGCGCTCCTCCATCTGCTCGACCGTCCACTTGAGCGCGCGGATCGCCTTGCCCGGCTCGGTCACGACCGGACTGAGCAGATGCGGAATATCGTCGTACATGCTCAGCTCGAGCATTTTGGGATCGATCATGATCATCCGGCACTCATCGGGGCTGAGCCGGTACAGCAACGACAGGATCATGCAGTTGAGCCCGACCGACTTGCCCGATCCGGTGGTGCCGGCGACCAGCAGGTGCGGCATCGGCGCGAGGTCGGCGATGACCGGGTCGCCGGAGATATTCTTGCCGAGAATTAACGGCAGCGCCATCGACTGGTCCTCAAAGGTCTGGCTGCCGATCAGCTCGGATAGCGCGACGGCTTCCCGCTTGGGGTTGGGAAGCTCGATGCCAATGACGCTGCGGCCGGGGATGGTGGCGACGCGGGCGGACAGTGCCGACATGTTGCGGGCGATGTCGTCGGCGAGTTGGATCACGCGGCTGGCCTTGATCCCGCTCGCCGGCTCCAGTTCGTACATCGTCACCACCGGCCCAGGCCGAACCTCGACGATGTCGCCGCGGACGTGGAAGTCCTCCAGCACGCTTTCCAGCAAGCGCGCGTTGCGCTCGAGCCCGGCCCTGTCGATCGGGGTGCGCCCGCTGGCGGGGGCAGGAGCGAGGAGATCGACCGAGGGAAGGGCGAAATTGTCGCCGAGCGCGAGGCTTGGCTGGGCGCCCTTGCGTGGCTGGGCGCCGCGTCCTGCCGCCACCACCGGCCTGGCCGGATCGGCAACGGCAACCGCCGGTTTGGATCGCGGCGGAGCGGCGCTCGCGCGTTCCTCGCGCCGTTCGGTGGAGCGCGGCTGTGCGGTCACTTTGGCTGGCGGCGAGCGGCGGAACAGGCCTCCGAACCAGGCCTTTTCGTCGGATCGAAGGCCGAGCGCGAGAAAGCCGAGCAGAAGGCCGCCAAGTCCGAACAGGATCAGCGCCGCGAGCCGCACCGGCCCGGCGATCGCCTCGTCCCGGATCAGCCCAATGGCGCCGTCGATGCCATTGGCTGTAGCAAGGCCCAGCGCCCCGCCCCATCCACTCGGAAGGCCGGACACGGCGGACCCGCTGGTTAGCCCAAGCGCAATCCCCACGAGCAAGGCCCCGATCGCCGCCACCAGCAGCCCACGACCGGTCCGCCCGGGCGGCTCCAGCCGGATCATTCTCAGCCCCGCAAGAGCGATCACCGGCAGAAACAGCGCCGATCCCAGCCCGAACAGCAGCAGCAGGATGTCACTGGAATAAGCGCCGAACGCGCCGAGCCAGTTGGCCGGCGGGCCGCCCGCGGCGGTGGTGAAGCTGGGATCGGTACTGTTGTGCGTCGCCAGCGCAACCGCGAGGGCGATGCTGAGGCCGACCAGCACGGCACCCCAGCTGCGCACCGCGAACCGCCGCATCGAAGCGCCAAATGCCTCCCGCCAATCGGGCTCGAGATCCCGTTTCCGTGCCTTTGCCGCAGCGGTCGCCATCGTCCTCACCCCACCCAATCGATGCGGGTAGAATGCCTTGTGGTGGACTCACCGGTCAAGCGATGCCTTGGCGTCATCGCGGCAGGGGGCTAGGGCAGCGGGAATGAACCGCGCGGACGTCATCATTTTCGGCGGCGGACTGATCGGCCTCGCGCTTGCCTCCGCGCTGGATTCGAGCGGCCTTTCCGCGATCCTCGTCGACCCGGCCGATCCCGATGAGCGTGTCGGCGCCGCCTTCGACGGGCGCACCAGCGCGGTGTCATCCAGCTCGATGCGGATGCTGGAAACGATCGGGGTGGCCGCGCATCTGCCCGCCGCCGGCTGCCCGATCCGCCGCATCTCCGTCGCCGACGGGCTTCAGCCCGGGGGACTCCACTTCGACCCTCCGGCCGGCGACGACCAGCCGCTCGGGGTGATGCACGAGAACCGCCATCTGCGCGCCGCTCTGCGAGCCCGTGCCGAGGCGGGAGCAAACAGCTGGCTGCTGTGGAAATCGACTGCGGCGAACGTCGAGCGCGGCAATCATGGCGTCGTCGTCTCGCTCGACGATGGCCGCCGCCTCTGCGCTCCGTTGCTGATCGGCGCCGACGGCCGCAATTCCCCACTTCGGCAGGGGGCGGGGATCGCGGTCGCACGCTGGCGCTATGACCATGTGGCGATCGTCTCGACGCTTCGGCACGAGCGGCCCCATGACCATGTCGCCTACGAAATCTTTTATCCGTCGGGTCCGTTCGCGCTGCTGCCGATGATCGACGACGATCAGGGCCATCGCTCGGCCATCGTCTGGTCGGTTCCGGCGGACGACGCGCCCGGTTGGCTATCGCTGTCGGACGAGCAGTTTGCCGCCGAAGCGCGGGTGGCGATGGGCGGCTTTCTCGGCGCGGTGGAATTGGCGGCACCGCGCTCCACCTATCCGCTCGGCTTCCATCATGCGGCGCAGATCATCTCCCACCGCCTCGCGCTGGCCGGCGATTCGGCGCACGGCATCCACCCGATCGCCGGACAGGGTCTCAACCTCGGCTTCCGCGATGTCGCCGCGCTTGCGCAGGTGCTGGTGGAGGGCGCGCGGCTGGGCCTCGATCTCGGCGACGCGCAGTTGCTCGCGCGCTATCAGCGCTGGCGCTCGCTCGACACGCTGATGGTGGCGATGGCGACCGACAGCCTGACCCGGATCTACGGCGTCCGCGGCCGCACGGCATCGGCGGTGCGGCGCTTCGGCATGGGCCTGATCGACCGCATCGGCCCGATCAGAAACCAGCTGATGAACCAGGCGCGCGGCACCAGCGGCGACCTCCCGCTTCTGCTTCGCGGCCTGCCGATATAGATGCCCTTGCTCGCCTGTCCCTCGGACAGGCTGCGCGTGGTCATTGAATGGTCGGTTCGAATTCGAGCCCGCCGCCGGACGCCATGCGGTGAAACTGCATCAGCTGCACCAGCAGGTCAGCGCGGCTGGCAAGCGTCGCTTCTTCCAAAAGCGCCTGCTTGGCGCCCGAATCGAACGGCGCGACCTGGGCGATGGAATTGACCAGCATCTCGTCGTCGAGGCGGCTGACCGCCGTCCAGTCCACTGCCAGTCCCAGCGCATCGCCGAGCCGCCGCGATTCACGCTCGACCTCGGCACGCTGGCCAAGCGATAGCGGCGGCGGCTCGCTTTCGTCGAAGGCGGCGATATCGACGCTGGCATTACGATAGGGCGTGCCCATCCGCGCTTCGTCGATCAGCCGAAAGCGGGTGGAGCCGTGAAGGACGATGTTGAACCGCCCGTCCGGCATCTCCTCGACGCCAACGATGTCGCCGACGCATCCGACGCCATAGAGAGGCGCCGTTTCTTCATGACCGGGCTGCGGCTGGATCATCCCGATCTGACCGTTGCCCTCGATCGCGTCGCGCACCATCTCGCGATAGCGCGGCTCGAAAATATGCAGCGGCAGCTGCGATCGGGGGAAGAGGATCGCTCCGCCCAGCGGAAAGATCGGGATCTGGACCGTCATCCCGCTCATGTGAACAGCAGGGCCGACAGCCGCCGCCGCTGCGTGCGCGCCCACGGATCCTCGATGCCCTGCGACTCGATCAGCTGAAGCAGCCGCTGGCGCGCGGCTCCCTCGTTCCAGTCGCGGTCTTCGGAGATGATGTTGAGCAGCAGGTCGGCGGCTAAATCGCGGTCCGACGTCATCTTTGCGCCTGCGAGCTCATAGCGCGCGTCGATATCACCCGGGTTCGTCGCCACGCGCGCCTCGAGATCGGCCGATTCGCCCTGAGGCGCCGCCGACGCGACTTCGATCGCCGCCCGGGCGCGCGACACTTCGCTGCTCTTCGCCGCCTCCTCGGGGGCGGACTCGATCAGGGCCCGCGCTTCGTCGACCTTGCTGTCCGCCAACAGCGCGCGGCCAAGGCCGCCAATGACTGCGGGATGGTCCGGCGCCATTTCGTGAATTTGGCCGAAGATCGACACCGCACGCGCGGCATCGCCGCTTTCTAGCACCTCCTCGCCCATCGCAATCAGCGGCTCGATCTCCGCCGTTGGCGCCTCGGCCTCGCGGCCGATTCCAAGCTGAGCGAGAAGCTGGTCGAGCACCTGCTTGAGCTGCGATTCGGTGCGGTAATGGGTGAGGTCGGCGACCGGCTGGCCTTGGTACATCGCGAAAACGGTCGGAATCGACCGGATCTGGAACTGGGCGGCGATGAATTTGTCGGCATCGACGTCGATCTTGACCAGCTTGACGCCTTTGTCCGCGTAATCGGCGCCGATCTTGTCGAGCAGGGGGGTCAGCTGCTTGCACGGCCCGCACCACTCCGCCCAGAAATCGAGCAGGACGAGGCTTTCCATAGACGGCTCGATGACGTCGCGGCGCAGCCTCTCGACCGCTTGCTGTTCTTCTTCGCTGAGACCCAGTGTCGCCACGCGCGTGCTTGCTCCTGAAATTCGTTCGCCGGCCGCCTCATATGGTCGGGCGGGGCGGCGGCCACAAGGCAAAGCGGCGCCGCGTCGAAGCGCCTTGCGGTTTCCCGCCGGCCCATGCTAGGCGCGCGCCTCACCTCCGCCGGCCGGCCATTGCGCCCCGGCGAAAGCGCCAGAGCGGGCGTAGCTCAGGGGTAGAGCACAACCTTGCCAAGGTTGGGGTCGAGGGTTCGAATCCCTTCGCCCGCTCCAGCGACGAATGTCGCGCCGCGAACCCCTAATTTTACCTGCGCTCCGCCAAGGGGGCTATGCGGTGGTTCGGATCCCTTCGCACGCGTGATTGTCCGAAGCCCAAGCATGCAGGGCGACAGTGCCGGTTCCGAAGATCGGGCCCCGAGCAATCTTACACTAAAGCGTATAGCTGCCCGGTCCGCGGCTGCGCTCGTGCTGGGCGATCGTGGCGCGGACGACATTGTTCATCAGCGTCATGCGCACCGCGAGCGGCGTCGAGGTGCGGCGGATCATCACCGCAACCGCATAGCTGCGGCCGTCGGGCGCGGTGAGAATGCCGATGTCGTTATAGCCGGCCTGGACGCCGCCGAGCACCTGGCCGGTCCCGGTCTTGTGCCCAAGCGACCAGCCGGGCTTGATCCCGCCCTTCAGCCTATTGGGTCCGCTGCGGGTGTTGCCCATCGTTGCCAGCAGCTTCGCTGTCGACGCCGGCGACAGCAGCTCGCCGCGCTTCAGCCGGGCGAGCGCATTGACGATCGCCAGCGAGGACGCGCCATCATAAGGGTCCTCCAGATAGCGGTTGAAGGCCGCGCGGCGGACCGACATCGGCAGCGCTTCGCGCGCCTGATAGAAAGCGCGGCCGACCGAATAGCTCTGCGTCCAGGTCAGGCCGGCGATCCGACTCTGCAGGCTGCGTTCGCCATTGTAGAAGCGGATCGCCCCGAGATTCTTCTCGCGGATCATCCTGCGCACCGCTTCAGGCCCGCCGACCGAGCGCATCAATTTGTCGTTGGCGGTGTTGTCGCTCTTGGTGATCGCCTCGTGCATCAGCGCGCTCAGCGACATGGTGGCGCCGCCGCCCAGGACCTTTCCGGCGAGCGGCTGGTGGAACAGGGTGAGGTCGCTGCGGTTGAGGGTGACCCGGTCATCGAGCCGCACCCGGCCCTTGTCGACCGCGTCCATCGCGGTGATCGCGACCCACAATTTGCTGACGCTTTGCTGCGGGGTGAGCTGATTCGGGTTCCAGCTGGTGCTCCAGCCGTCATCTACGGACTTCACCGAGATCCCGACGCTGCCGTTGAATTGGCGGCCGAGAGTGCCGATCCGCTCGCGGAGCTCGGCCGGCGCCTGGACCGGCTGGGGCACAGGCTGCGGGGGCATGAGGCGCGGAGCAGGCGTGCGCTGGGCAGGCGATCGAGGCGCGGGCTGGTTAGCCGCGGATGCTCCGACCTGGGCCATTCCGGCCATCGCGAGGGCAAATCCCAAACGGCTCCAGATTGACGTCATGATGTCGCGGTTCCCCCGAAAAATTTGAACAATCCCCGTGGCTTAGCCCGCCGATGCTGAACATCGGCTGTTCGCGTCGCCCGATCGCAGAATCGCATCTCGTGATTGATTTGCCAACCCTCGGCGTCACAACGGCGGGCGAGCGGTCCCCAGCAGCGCCGCGGACTCGATCTCGTCGAGCGCGCGGCGGGCGGCGATATATTGCCGTGCCTTGGCAACCCAGGCGCTGGCGCGCTGCGCGCCGGGCATCCGCATCGTTTCGGCAAGGGCGGCATCGACTTCGCCCGACGTGAGGCTTATCCGCGCCCGCTCATATCTCGCGTCCGGCCTCACCGACGGGCGATCGGAGCGGCGGATTTCCACCAATGAGCCGAGCTCGCGCTGAAACCCCGTCCACCAGCCTTCGCTCGCGGGTGCAGCGCGCAGCGCCGGGCCGAGCTGATCATATTCGGCGACCAGCGCCTCAAGCCGCACCGGCTGGCGCGACGTGGTGACGATGGTCGAGACGGCGCGCGGGTGCGCCACTCCGAAGCGCCCGACCAGTAGCGGCTCGAGATAGCCGAGCGCAACGCCGCGCTCGATCGATCGCCGGGCGGCGAAGGCGATCAGCAGCGCATCGGCGCGACCGGCCGATCCTTCGACCCGTTGCGCCGCAGTCTCGACCCGTCCAAGCCGTCCTTCCAACTCGGCAATCCTCGCGTCCGCCGCTGCACCCGGCGCTGCGGCCGGAGCAGTCACGGATTGCGGCACCTGCACCGGTAGCGCTCGCGAAATTGGCGCGGCCGGTGGCGAGGTGACGCCAAGGAAGCGCGCGGCCTGCTGATTGCGGGCGAGCGCCCAGGTCGCTGCCGCGGCCCCGACGAGGACGAGCAGCAGCGCGATCAGCAGCCGTGCCCCCCAGGACAGTCCGGTGTGGTTCGCGGTCGTCATTGCTAATCCTGCTTTTCGCACAGCCGTGCCGCCAGGGCCAGAAGGGCGGAATCGCTGGGCTCCTTAGCATGCTCGACGCACTTCCAGCCCTCTCCGGCAGCCTCGGCCGCGGCCTTGCTGATCGCGGCGATGCGCACGCTTGCGCGCCGCTGTCCGCTGATGAGTTCGCCAAGCCGCTGCGCCGCGCCCGGTGAATGGATCATGGCGACCGCTCCGGCGATGCCGCTGAGGTCCGGCCCCAGCGGCACCGTGCGATAGAGGGTGACAAAAGTGATCGACTGCCGCGCGTCGGCCGGCTTGCGCCGGTCCTCCCCGCCCAAATGAAGCAGTATCGCGTCCGGGTCGATCGACCTGAGCAGCCGGTCGACGCCGGAATCGCCGCTGCTGGCGATGTTGAACCCCGCCTGCCGCGCTGCGTCCGCGGTCGCTGCTCCGACCGCGTGAACCGCAAGCCCGCGATAGTTTTTCAGCTTCTCGCCGGCATTGCGGATGGTATTGGCGCTGGTCACCAGCAGCGCGTCGAAGCTGCTGGCCTCCGGCGCGTCCCACTCGACCGGCTCGATCTTAAACAGGGGCGCCGCCACCGCATCGATCCCGAGGCTTCGCGCCTTTTCCAGCGTCTCGCTCGCTCCGGGCTCCGGCCGGAGGATGAACAGCCGCCTCATGCCGCTTCGAACAGCTTTCGAATGGAGTCAGGCGCGCGGGCGAGCATCGCCTTGGCGAGTGCCGCCGGCGCTTCCTGGTCGCCGCACTCGAATCGCGCCTCGTCGGTGAGCTTCTCGCGTCCGTCGGCGGAATAAAGTTCGGCGCGCAGCCACAGCTTGCCGCCCTCGACCACCGCCAGCGCAGCGACCGGCGAATGGCACGAGCCGCCGAGCGCGCGCACGAACGCCCGCTCGGCATTGATGATCACATGGGTGCTGCGATCGTCGATGATCGTGAGCATGCTCTGGGTAACGCTGTCTTCGGAGCAGCATTCGATGCCGATCACCGCCTGGGTCGGCGCGGGCAGCATGATTTCGACGGGGATCGGCTTGCCGACCTTGGTCTTGCCCAGCCGGTTGAGACCGGCGGCGGCCAGCAGCGTTGCGTCGACCTCGCCGGCGCGGACTTTTTCCAGCCGCGTATCGACGTTGCCGCGCAACGGCACGATCTTGAGGTCAGGCCGCATCGACAGCAATTGCGCCGCACGCCGAGGCGAGGAGGTGCCGACCACCGCACCCTGCTTCAATTCCTCGATCGAGTTGGCGCCGATCAGCCGCTCGCGGACGTCGCCGCGGGGACGAACGGCGGCGATCCGCAGCCGGTCGGGCCGGACGCTCTCGACATCCTTCATCGAATGAACCGAGAAATTGGTTTCTCCCGCCAGCAGCGCGCGGTCGAGCTCCTTGGTCCACAGCATCTTGCCGCCGATCTCCGCCAGCGGCCGGTCCTGTATTGCATCGCCGGTGGTGCGGATCGCACGGATCTCGATCCAGCCCGCCGGCCAGCGATTGGCGACCTCCAGGGCGGAAGCGACCTTCTTCGATTGCGCGAGCGCCAGCGGCGATCCGCGTGTGCCAAGGATGGGGCGCTCATGCATTGCGACAGATGCTTTCTGACAGCCGTCCGGTTGGGAAAAAGGCCAGACTCTTCAACACCCAAAGGGGGAAGCCTGTCCAGCCCATCCGGCCAAACGGCCAACGGATTCCTGTCCCTCCCCCTAGCCCAGCGGGCAGCCCTGAGGCAAAGGGCAGGCGTGAGCTTGATCCTCGGCCTTGAATCCAGTTGCGACGACAGCGCGGTCGCGCTGGTCGACAGTGATCGGCAGATTCTGGCGCAGGCGGTAGTGTCGCAGAACAGCGCCCACCAGCCGTTCGGCGGAGTGGTCCCAGAAATCGCCGCCCGCGCCCACGTCGAAATCCTGCCCGGCCTCATTCGCCGGGTTCTGGCAGAGGCGGGCAAGGGCATCGCCGATGTCGACGCGGTCGCCGCCACCGCTGGGCCGGGCCTGATCGGTGGCGTCATGGTGGCATTGCTCGCGGGCAAGGGACTGGCGCTGGCGGCGGATAAGTCGCTGATCGCAGTCAATCATCTCGAGGGACATGCGCTCAGTCCGCGCTTGATCGATCCCGACCTTCAGTTTCCCTATTTGCTGCTGCTGGTGTCGGGCGGCCATTGCCAGTTGCTCGAAGTGCGCGGCGTCGGCGACTATTGCCGCCTGGCCACGACCATCGACGACGCCGTCGGCGAAGCGTTCGACAAGTCGGCGAAGCTCCTCGGCCTCTCCTATCCCGGCGGCCCCGCCATCGAATCTCTGGCCGCGCAAGGTGACGCCACCGCAGTTCCGCTTCCGCGCCCGCTGGTTGGCTCTGCGGAACCGCATTTCTCCTTCGCGGGTCTTAAAAGCGCGGTGCAGCGCGCGGTCGCCTCCGGAGCGCACCGCCCCGAAGATATCGCCGCCAGCTTTCAGCAGGCGGTCGTCGACTGCCTCGTCGACCGCACCGCTCGCGCGCTCGCTACGAGCGATTCGCCCGCACTGGTCGCTGCCGGCGGGGTCGCCGCCAACCGCGCTATTCGCGACGCGCTCGCTGCCCTAGCCAAGCGCAGCGGCCGCGGCTTCACCGTGCCGCCCGGCTGGCTGTGCACGGACAATGCGGCGATGATTGCCTGGGCCGGGGCGGAGCGTCTCGCCGCCGGGCTGACCGATGGCCTTGATGCCCCGGCGCGGGCGCGGTGGCCGCTCGATTCGTCGGCGGAAAAAGTGCGCGGAGCGGGGGTAAAGGCATGATCGAGCGGCTGGCGGTGATCGGCGGCGGGGCCTGGGGCACGGCCCTTGCGCAGGTCGCGGCGACCGGCGGCCGCGACACCTTGCTGTGGGCGCGCGAGCCGGAGGTGGTCGAAGCGGTCAATTCGACCAACCAGAACCCCGTCTTTCTCGCTGGCTGCCCACTCGATCCAGCCATCCGCGCCACCGGCGATCTCGCCGATCTCGACGGCTGCGACGCGTGGCTGGTGGTCACGCCCGCCCAGCACATGCGCGCCGTCCTCGAAGCGGCCCCGAACTGCCACAAGCCTTTGATCCTGTGCTCGAAGGGCATCGAGGAAGTCAGCGGCCAGCTTCTCCACGACGTGGCGCGAGGCGCCTGCCCGGGCGCCGAGGTCGCGGTCCTTTCCGGCCCGACCTTCGCTCATGAAGTCGCCGCAGGCCTGCCAACCGCGGTCACTCTCGCCGCGCAAGACGCTGCCATCTCCGAGGCGCTGCGGGAGCGGATCGCGCTGCCCGCTTTCCGCATCTACCTCAGCAACGACGTCGCCGGCGCGGAGATCGGCGGCGCGGTCAAGAATGTGCTGGCGATCGCCTGCGGAGTGGTCGAGGGCAAGGGCCTCGGCCAGAATGCCCGCGCCGCGCTGATCGGGCGCGGCTTTGCCGAGATGACCCGCTTCGGGCTGTCCTATGGCGCCCGCCGTGAGACGCTGGCCGGCTTGTCCGGCCTTGGCGATCTCGTCCTCACTTGCTCTTCGACCAGCTCCCGCAATTTCTCGCTGGGCCTCGGCATCGGACAGGGCCGCTCGCCGGGCAAACTGATGTCCGACCGCCGCACTGTTGCGGAAGGCGCCTTCACCGCTCCCGTCCTTGCTCGCCTTGCCGAGCAAAAAGGCATCGACATGCCGATCGTCGCCGCCGTCGACGCGCTGCTGGCCGGCCGCGTCGGCGTCGACCAGATTCTTGGAGAATTGCTTGCCCGACCGCCCCGCGCCGAAAGCCACTGAGGGGCTCGGCGCCCGCCGCGCCGCGCTTCAGATGCTCGATTCTGTGTTTCGCCGCGGCGAGACGCTCGAGTCGGCCGCCCAAGGCGGTCGCGGGCTGGCCGCCGCCGACAAGGGACTCGCCATCGCCATCGCCGGTGAAGTCCTTCGGCGGCTCCCCGACCTCGACGCGCTAATCGACGACGCCACCCGCCAGCCGCTACCCGACGACAGCAAGGCGCGGATGGTGCTTCGCCTTGCCCTTGCCCAGAAGGTTGGCCTTGGAACCCCCGATCACGCGCTGGTTGCAACCGCCTTGCCGCTAGTCGATGGCGGTCCGCGCCGCCTCGTCCACGGTGTGCTCGGCACCCTGCTCCGCCGCGGGCTGCCGCCGCTCGATGCGCCGCGCTTGCCACAAGCGGTCGAGGATCGCTGGAGCGACGCCTGGGGCAAGGAGACCGTCGCCGCCGCCCGCCGCCAGATCGCCCGCCGCCCCGCACTTGATCTCAGCTTCACCGACGATGCCGAAGCCAGGACCTATGCCGAGGCCAACGACGGACGCTCGCTCGCACCCCGCCATGTCCGCCTCGACAGCAGCTCGGTTGCCGACCTTGCCGGGTTCGGCGAGGGCCGCTGGTGGGTCCAGGACCTCGCTGCATCGCTGCCCGCGCGCCTGATCCCACAAGCTGCAGCCACCGTGCTTGATCTCTGCGCGGCGCCCGGCGGCAAGACCATGCAGCTCGCCGCCGCCGGACACAAGGTCACCGCCGTCGACCGCTCGCAAAGTCGTCTTGCGCGACTTTCGGAGAATCTCGAGCGCACCAATCACAAAGTCGAACTCGTTGCCGCCAACGCCATCGACTGGTCACCGCCGCAGCCATTCGACGCCATCCTCGTCGACGTGCCTTGCTCGGCCACCGGCACCTTCCGCCGTCACCCCGAGGCGCTTTACCGCGCTCGCCCACGGGTCATCGCCGACATGGTGGAGCTGCAATCGCGCCTTCTCGCCAGGGCAGCCGGCTGGGTGAAGCCCGGTGGCACCCTCGCCTATTCGGTCTGCTCGCTAGAGCCGGAGGAGGGCGAGGGGATCGTCGACACCTTCCTCGCCGCCCAAGCCGGCTGGCGGATCGACCCGCCCCGCGCGGGCGAACTCCCCGACTTCGCGACACCATCGGCACAGGGCTGCGTCCGCATCCTTCCCGGCCTGCTCGAAGCCGACGGCGGCCTCGACGGCTTCTTCGTCGCGCGGCTTGTCCGCACCGCCTAATCCCGTCTAATCTGACGCATGGCCGCGCCGCTGATTTCCCCCTCCATCCTGTCCGCCGATTTCGCGCGGCTGGGCGAGGAGGTGCGGGCGATCGACGAGGCCGGTGCGGACTGGATCCACGTCGATGTGATGGACGGCCATTTCGTGCCCAACATCACCATCGGCCCAGGCGTGGTGAAGGCGCTCCGGCCGCATAGCGCCAAGTCGTTCGACGTCCATCTGATGATCTCGCCGGTCGACAATTTCCTCGACGCCTTTGCCGAGGCGGGCGCGGACATCATCACCGTCCATCCCGAAGCGGGCCCGCACCTTCACCGCACCATTCAGCGAATCAAGGGGCTGGGCAAGAAGGCCGGTGTTTCGTTGAACCCCGGCACTCCGGCCAAGATGCTCGATTATGTGCTGGAGGATCTCGATCTGGTACTGGTGATGAGCGTCAACCCCGGTTTCGGAGGCCAGAAGTTCATTTCCGGCCAGCTGAAGAAGATCGAAGCGATCGCCAACCGCGTCGCCAAGCAGGGCCTGGATATCGAAATCGAAGTCGATGGCGGCATTGATGCCGAAACCGCTCCCCAAGCGGTCGGCGCCGGAGCGACCGCGCTCGTCGCGGGCACGGCGGCTTTCCGCGGCGGGCCCGATTCTTACGCCGCCAACATCCGGATGCTGCGGGAGGGGGGATGACCGCCCACTCCGCGGCCGAGCGCGCCATCGTCCGCAAGCTTGCGAAAGGTCCGCTCGTCTCGCGGCTGCTCGGCTCCGGCCGTAAGCCGCTCAAGCTGATCGCAGTCCCGCGCGACCATGTGCAGGGCGACCGCTCGCGCGGCGACGCTCTCCTTGGCGGCCGCTTCACGGTCGGCTCCGAAACGCTAGCGCTGGCCGATTTCGACTTCGCCCGCGTCACCGACGGCGCGCTCGCGGCAGAGCTGCAGGGCTTCTCTTGGCTGCGTGACCTCGCCGCGGCAGGATCGCGCGAGAAAGGCTCACGCCTCGCCGAAGCCATCGCGGGCCGCTGGCTGCTCGCCCACGGCACCCGCATCGACAGCGCATGGCGCTCGGACCTCTGGGGCGAGCGAATCCTGTTCTGGACCGCCTACGCGCCCTATCTCCTGTCCAACCGCGACGCCGGCTACCGCTCGGCGCTGCTCAACACTTTGGTGCGAGGCGCCCGCCACCTCGATGCCAATGCCGACAAGATGCCGGCCGGCCTTCAGCGCGTCACCGCTTGGTGCGGCCTGGTTGCCGCGACCTTGCTGGTCCAGGGGGCTGTACCGCGCATTGCCCGGGCCGAATCCGGCCTGGCGCGAGCGCTGGCCACCGCCCAGTTCGAGGACGGCGGCCTGATCAGCCGCACGCCGCACGAGCAACTGCTGCTCGTCGACCGGCTCGGGCTGCTTCGTGCCGCCTATTTCGCCGCTAAGCAGAGCCTTCCCGACGGCTTCGAAGCCGCCGCCGCCGCAGCGCTCGCCGCGCTCCATGGCGTCATCATGGGCGATGGCGCACTGTCGAGCTGGCAGGGTGGCAATCCGGGCGAAGCAGCGCGCATCTCCGCCGTCGTCGAAGGCTGCGGCTTGCGCGCTCGTCCGCTCCGCCGCGCCCGTGGCTGGGGCTATCAGCGCCTGTCCGCACTCGGCACGGTGATCGTCGTCGATGCCGCTCCCCCGCCGCCGCCGAAAATGGCGCACACCGGCTGCGCGTCCACCCTGGCTTTCGAAATGTCGGATGGCGCCCAGCGCATCGTCGTCAACTGCGGTGGGCCAGGGCCGCTTCCCACGGCGGTCTCGCCCGAACTGACGGAGGCGCTTCGAACCACCGCGGCGCACAGTAGCCTGTCGCTCGCCGACACCAACTCCACCGCGATCCTCGCCGACGGACAGCTCGGCAAGGGCGTCGCTGACGTCGGCGTCGACTGGTCCGAGGACAATGACTGCAGCCGGATGGAGGCCAGCCACGACGGCTATGTCCGCGGCTTTGGCATGGTCCACAAGCGCAGCATGAGCCTTGGCAATGACGGCAAGGAGCTGCGCGGGGCCGACCAGTTGACGCCCAAGGGCCGCCGCAAGGTTCGTGACGCCGTTGCCTATGCCGTCCGCTTCCACCTCGCTCCGGGCATCGAGGTCACTCCGACCGCCGACGGCATGGGCGCCATCCTCCGCACTCGCGGCGCTCCGCCATGGAACTTCCGCTGCCGCGGCGGCAGCCTCGCGGTCGAGGAAAGCCTGATGATCGACGGCGCCGGGCAGCCGCGCGAAACGACGCAGCTGGTGATCCTCGGCGAAGTCTCGCACCTCGGCGGCGAAGTCGGATGGCAGTTCCGCCGCTCGAGCTGATGAAGGACCAACGATGACCGACCGCGTGCCCGTTCGAAGGGCGCTGATCTCGCTTTCCGACAAAACCGGCCTGGACGAGCTTGCCGCCGGCCTTGCCCGTCACGGCGTGGAGATCGTCTCGACCGGCGGGACGGCCGCGAAGCTTCGCGAGTGCGGCGCTGAGGTGCGGGACATCAGCGACGTCACCGGCTTTCCCGAGATGATGGACGGGCGGGTCAAGACCCTTCACCCCAAGGTCCACGGCGGGCTTCTGGCGGTGCGCGACAATCCCGAGCATGCGGCGGCGATGGAGCAGCATGGGATCGGCGCCATCGATCTCGTCGTCGTCAATCTCTACCCGTTCGAGGCGACAGTCGCCCGCGGAGCCGGCCGCGACGAGATCATCGAGAATATCGACATCGGCGGACCCTCGATGGTGCGCTCGGCGGCCAAGAACCACGCTCATGTCGCTTGTCTCACCGATCCCGCCGATTACGCCGCGCTCCTGGCCGAGCTCGAATCCTTGGGGGGCGCCACCAGCCTCGAGCTTCGCCGCCAGCTCGCCGCCAAGGCCTTCGCGCTGACCGCCGCCTATGACTCGACTATCTCGCAATGGTTCGCATTCGCCGACCAGCAGGAACGCTTCCCCGCGAGCTGGAGCTTCGCGTCGAAGCTGAAGATGGGCCTTCGCTACGGCGAGAATCCGCACCAGCAAGCGGCGCTCTATGTGCCCGTCGGCCCGCAGGCGCAGGGGATTGCCCAGGCGCGGCAGGTGCAGGGCAAGGAGCTCAGCTACAACAATCTCAACGACGCGGGTGCGGCGCTTGAGCTGGTCGCCGAGTTCCGCGACGGGTCGCCGACGGTGGTAATCGTCAAGCATGCCAACCCCTGCGGCGTCGCCAGCGGCGACAGCCTGGTCGAGGCATGGAGTCAGGCGCTCGCCTGCGACAGCGTCTCCGCATTCGGCGGCATCGTCGCCGTCAACCGCCCGCTTGACCGCGAAACCGCCGAAGCGATCGGCGAGATCTTCACCGAGGTCGTCGTCGCTCCCGATGCCGACGATGACGCAAGGGCGGTGTTCGCGCGCAAGAAGAATTTGCGGCTGCTGCTGACCGGCACCTTGCCTGACCCGGGGCGCGGCGGACAAACGCTGGCGGTGATCGCCGGCGGGCTGCTGGTCCAGGACCGCGACAATGGCCGCATCGCCCCCGACCAGCTCAAATGCGTGACCAAACGCCAGCCGACTAGCCAAGAACTCGCCGACTGCCTGTTCGCCTGGACCGTCGCCAAGCACGTCAAGTCCAACGCCATCGTCTATGCTAAGGACGGCGCCACCGCCGGCATCGGCGCGGGCCAGATGAACCGCCGGGACAGCGCCCGCATCGCCGCCGCTAAGGCTATCGAGGCGGCTGAGACCCACGGCTGGGCGGAGCCCCGCACGGTCGGATCGGCCGTCGCTTCCGACGCTTTCTTCCCGTTCGCGGACGGGCTGCTGGCGGCAGTGGACGCCGGTGCGACTGCGGTCATTCAGCCCGGCGGCTCGATCCGCGACGAGGAGGTGATCGCCGCTGCCGATGAGGCGGGTCTGGCGATGCTGTTCACCGGAATGCGCCACTTCCGGCACTAGCGCCTTAGTGAGGAGCGTCGGCGCTTTCGGCGGGAGTCGGTACGCGAAGCTGATCGATATCCGCCTTGCGCATTCGGAACAGCTCGCGGTCTTCCGGCCCGAACCCGCGTGTCCACAGTACTGCCCCGAACGCCAGCATGATCGCCGGAATGCCGAACAGCAAAG
>JALYPM010000059.1 GCA_030856365.1 Pseudomonadota bacterium | reverse complement strand
AGCCGCGCATCTTCGGGTCGAGCCGCCGGAAGGCGGCCATCATCGCGGCGATGGTCTCGGCGGCTGTCTTGCCTGCGAGGCGCGTCATCAGCGTGATGCGGGTCTTGCGCTCGTGCAGCACCAGCACCGGGCGTGAGCGCTTGCAGATCACCAGGTCAGCCTCCCAATGGCCTGCCGCCGCTCGCGTGTCGGCGTCCTCAGATCGCTGAGAAATGTGGGTTTTCTCCGCGATCGTGTCACGAGACGCCCGGCCGTGGCGCTTCCGGCGCCGGGCATGGTGGCGGGTCAGGAAGCGCCAGAGCCGCCCCGCCTTCTGAGCGGAGCGGTAGATCCAGCCGTAGATCGTTTCCGCGCAGACGGCGCGCAGGCCGGTCTCGATCCCGAGCCGCAGCCGTCCTGCGATCTGCTCCGGGGTCCAGCCCTCAGCCAGCCGGTCCGTAACATAGGCCGCGAGCCTGGCATCCGTCTCGAGCGCCGCCGTGCGCTGGCGGCGCAGCATGTACGACCCGTCGGCCACATGCGGCCGGTATGCCCCGCTGTCGAGCGCGTTGCGGCGGACCTCGCGCGAGATGGTCGACGCCGCCCGGCCGAGCGCCCTGGCGATCGCCCGAAGCGACAGGCCGCCGGCCTTCAGACCGGCGATCCGGTCTCTCTCCTCGGCCGTGAGGTGAGAATATCCTGACATGGCAACACCGTTCTCTGTTTGGCGACAGACGGATACATCATCCGCCTGCGGTGTTGCGCTTCACCGTGGAACTCACCCAGTCGGACACCTCCAAAAACCCGTGCGTTTGCAGCGCGATGATGATTCACTGGGCCGGGATCGGCGGCGAGGTGTTTCATGGCGAAGGAACGTGGACTGTTTGATGTGGACGCGCGGCTGCGGGAGCTTTCCGCGAAGGGCGACGCCCTGGAGCGGGTGAACGCGCTGGTGGATTTCGAGGCGTTCCGGCCCGAGCTCGAGCACGCCGCGCCGCGCGCGGACCGATCCAGGGGCGGCCGGCCACCCTACGACCATGTGCTGATGTTCCGGATCCTGATCCTTCAGGCCAGCCATTCGCTGTCGGACGAGCGGACCGAATACCTGATCAAGGACCGGCTCTCGTTCATGCGGTTCCTGGGTCTGTCGCTGGCTGACCGCGTGCCGGATGCGAACTCGATCTGGAACTTCCGCGAGGCGCTGACGCGCGCCGTGATCGACGGCGTCCCGGCCATCGAGGCGCTGTTCCGGCGCTTCGAGGCGCAGCTTTCGGCGGTGGGCTACATCGCCATGGGCGGTCAGATCATCGACGCGACCGTGGTGGCGGCGCCGAAGCAGCGCAACACCGAGGACGAGAAGCGGGCGCTGAAGGAAGGCCGCATCCCCGAGGCCTGGGCCTTGAGGCCCGCGAAGCTCGCCCAGAAGGACCGCGACGCGCGCTGGACGGTGAAATACTCCAAGGCCAAGCCGTCGGCGGACGGCGCGAAGCGCGTCGACCTCGCCATCCCGATGTTCGGCTACAAGAGCCATGTCGGCATCGACCGCCGCCACGGGCTGATCCGAACCTGGACCGCGACCGACGCGGCCCGCCACGACGGCGCGCAACTGCCCGGCCTGCTCGACAAGGCCAATACCGGCAGCGAGGTCTGGGCCGACACCGCGTATCGCTCGGCGAAGAACGAGGCGCATCTCGCGGCCAGGGGCTTCACCAGCCGGGTCCACCGCAAGAAGCCCATGGGCAAGCCCATGCCGAAGCATGTCTCCCGCGCCAACGCCGCCAAGTCCGAGGTCCGGGCCCATGTCGAACATGTCTTCGCCCGCCAGAAAGGTCCCATGACGCTGGTCATCCGCACCATCGGGCTCGCGAGGGCGACGGTGAAAATCGGGCTCGCGAACCTCGTCTACAACATGCGCCGCATGGTCTGGCTCGCCGCAGCTCAAACCTGACGCCCACCCCACCGTCCAGCAGCCCGGCGCCGAGCATTCAGACGCCCAAGACCCCATCGGCGAAGCGAAAAGCCCCGACTGCCGTCAACCTGAGCGCCTCAAATTGGCGTTCTTGGAGGTGCCCAATTTGGGAATCCCCCTCGCGGAGTCAAACGACAGGGCCG
>JALYPM010000022.1 GCA_030856365.1 Pseudomonadota bacterium | reverse complement strand
GCTGCAAATTAGCCTGTGAGTTAAAGGGTGGAAAACGAATGAAGCAAGACGATTTCACGCGGCTGCGGGCAACCAGCAGACATTTCGCGGTTGTGGCCATCGTGATGATGGTGCTGCTCGTTGTGTTCGTTGGGGCCATGATAATAGAGGAAGGCCGCGACCCTACAAGCGAGCGGGTTGAGATATTCGTTCTTAGAACGGTATTTGTGGTGCCATCCTTGTTTTACCTCTGGGCGTTGCTGGCACTGGGGCGCATCTTTCGTGATGTTGGAAGGGGCGCGACCTTCGAGCCGACAATCGCGCGCGGCCTTCGTCAACTTGGCTGGGCACTGCTAGGTGGCGGGCTGGCGAGCGCATTGGTGGTGCCGCTGATCGCGATCACTGTCCTCCGGCCAGCCCTCGCCGCCGGAGGACCCGCTCCTGGCCACTACGAGGGTCGGATCGACGCGGCTTACCTCATGCTGGCACTTGTGGGGGTAGCGATTTTGCTCGTCGCCCGGCTGTTCGGAATGGCGTTTGGGTATCGAGCCCGCAACGATGAACTTGAGACTGAACTGAGCGAGTTCCTCTAGATGCCTATCAAGGTCACACTCGACGCAGTTCTTGGCCGCCGCGGCTTCACGGCGCGTGAAGTCGCGGTTCGGATTGGTATCAGCGAGACCCAATTGTCGCTGTTCCGATCAGGAAAAGTTCGTGGCATCCGGTTTAGCACGCTTGCCAGAATGTGCGCTGTGCTGCGCTGTCACCCCGGCGATCTCCTCGACTATTCGCCCGATGCGGCGGATCTCGTGGTGCCGGAGAGGCCCGCGGCAGCTTTAAGTAAAAATTAAAAGTTATTGCTTGAATTTCGGGTATCACATAGACGCAGTGCTCGGATTGGGCGACGCCTGCGCGTCGCCACGGACGTAACCGGGACGAAGAGTATCGCGCTATGGCTATGCTGAGGAACAGAGCACCTTCAATTGAGAGGCGCGGTGGAAACGGGCGTGCGCCGTATAGGCGACCGACTGTCTTTCTAGGCGGTTTCGCCTTGGGTTTGAGTCTCGCGGCGGCTGGCGGAAATGCTTGGGCGGCTCAGCCGGCCTCCGGAAATCGACTAGAGCAAAAGGCCGATGAGATCCTGGTCGTTGGGCGCCGCAGCGGCATTCCGATGTGGCGCGTCAGCAGCGGCGAGACGACCTTAATCTTAGTCGGCACGATCGACGGAGTGACGAAGGCCACCGCGTGGGACCCCGCGCCCCTCGTCGCCGCCCTGCGCATGTCCGACAGGGTCATGTTTCCGCAGATGCAGCAGGTAAGAGGTTCGCCGCTTGCCATGATGGGTTACCTTGCCAAGTGGCGGCGCCAGGCAAGCCTTCCCCAAGGTCAAACGCTGAGGGACTTCCTGCTCCCTGAGCAGTTCCAGCGGCTGTTGTTGCTGCAGAAGCGCGGCATCGTGGCAAAGGGTGCGGAGAAAAAGCACCCCCTCCATCTTGCCTTCAGCCTGCGTGCCAGCACTAAGAAAAGGGTCGGCTACGGCCAGAGCCCCAGCCAATATGTGATGGGGGCCATCCGCAAGCACAAGCTGAAGCTTGCGCCGATCCGCAGGAGCAGCGCCAAGTCATTGGCGACGAATTTATTCAGCGGATCGCCGTCGCGCCATATTCCGTGCCTGATCGATGCAATGGACATGGCGGAAGCAGGACCGGCAGCATTGACGGCGCGCTCTCAGGCCTGGGCTCAGCGGCAAGTGCCGGAGGTGCTGAGATCGCCCGCCGAGGACGTCTACCACAGCTGCTTTCCCGCCGACCTAGAAGCCACGTCGGCCCGGCGGGCAGAGCTTCACGCAGCCGTAAAGCGGCTGTTGCTCGATCCCCAAGTCACTGTGGCTGTTCTGGACCTGCACAGCTTGGCGCGGCGAGGCGGCATCCTCGATGACCTTGCCGCTGCTGGTCATCAGGCGCGGGGCCCCGCGTGGCGGCCGTAGAGTGGGCACAGCTCGATGCGGGAGGTAAAATGCTCCTCGTGCGCGAACCCGGTGGGACACCAACCTCGATGCACAGCTAATCAGGCGAGTGTCCGTTTCCCACCCATTGCGGACCTTAGGCTAACGTCCGTTTCCGGCCCAAAGCAGACACTAGGGACCGTCGGCGCCCTTGACGCATGAGCGCTTTGGGGCAGAACTTTTTCCCGCGAGCTGACGTGCAAGACTACCAGCCGCGGATCGGCGGCGAGTAAGCCGCGGTTTGCGCGTACCATCAATCCGGCGCACTAAGAGGAGATGAAAGCGGGACTGCTCCTTTCCCTTTGTGCGCTTTTCGCGGGCACCTCGGCAGCCCCGCAGACCCTGCTGGCGAGCCAATTCCGCGCTCGGGTCCTTGCCGCGCATAATGCCGAACGGGCGGCGCTGGGGCTGCCGCTACTTGTATGGGATAATGATCTCGGAAGTGGCGCCGCGACCTATGCGCAGACGATGGCGGCCACCGGCATCTATCAGCACTCGAACCGCGCGGACCGACCCGGCGTTAGCGAGAATCTGTGGTCCGGCCCGCACGGCGCCTACAGTTTGGAATTCATGGTAGCCGGGTGGACGAGCGAGAAGCGCATGTTTGCGGCGGGCATTTTCCCTAATGTCAGTCGCACCGGGAACTGGAAAGACGTCGCTCACTATACGCAGATGATCTGGCCAGCGACGCAGCGGGTCGGCTGCGCACTGGCCTCCACGAGGCGCGTTGACTATCTCGTCTGCCGCTACTCGCCCAAGGGCAACATCGACGGGAAGCCGGTTGGCGGG
>JALYPM010000020.1 GCA_030856365.1 Pseudomonadota bacterium | reverse complement strand
CCGCAATGTCGCCGTCGGCTTGGGTTAAGAAGGTGAACAGGCGGCCATTGCTGGCGTAGTCGGGATGGAAGGCCAAGCCGAGGAAACCCTGCTCACCGCCGACGGCGAGGCTGGCCTCCGGCAGGTCGAGGAACGGGGTCGCGTTGACCCTCCCGGTCGCCGTGTCGAGGATCATCACGCGCCCGGATAGCTGCTCGACGACGTAGAGGCGGTCCGGATCGCCCGGCGCCGAGGTCGCGAAGACCGGGCGCTCAAACCCCGGCCCGACGTTGCTCGCCGTGATGATTGCGCTGTCGGCATCGGCATCGGCCGAGTTAAAGCCGAAGATAATGTCGTCGCCATCCCCGCCGAACAGGCTGTCGCGTCCCTCACCACCGGAAATTCCGTCGTCGCCGGCACCGCCAAAGGCGGTATCGCTCCCCGACCTGGCGCGGAGCCTGTCATTCCCTCCATGCCCGGACATCTCATCGAAAGCGCGGGTCCCACGCAGCTGGTTCGCTCGCTCATCGCCGACAACCACCATGACGGTCCTCCTAAGCGGTCACCGAATAGAGACGGGCGCGCCACTCAGATTTTGCATTGTTCAAGGCCGCTACACTGCAATCGTTGCAGCGGAGCCGCGAATCTAGAACGCCGTGCGCAAGCATTGGTTCATGCGTCCGATGCAGCTAGATGGGGTAACGGGCTGAGGCGGCCCTGATGCCCTTGCGGGAGCGGCCGCCCCTCAGACTGATGGTGTGTCACTGAAACGGCGTCGTGCTGCTGCACGCGCCAAGCATCATCGAGGGACGACCATGGAACAGTATGCCGGTCTTGATGTGTCGTTGGAAGCGACGAGCGTGTGTGTCGTCGACGCGACGGGTCGGGTTTTACGCGAGGCCAAGGCGCCGAGCGAGCCGGAGGCCCTGGTTGCCTGGTTCGCCGGGCAGGACGGCGCGATGGTGCGGATCGGCCTCGAGGCGGGTCCGCTGTCGCAATGGCTGTTCGCCGGGATGGCGGATGCCGGGCTGCCGGTCGAGCTGCTGGAGACGCGACATGTGCGTTCCGCGCTGAAGACGATGACGATCAAGACCGACCGCAAGGATGCCCGCGGCATCGCGCATCTGATGCGGATGGGCTGGTTCCGGCCGGTGCACTGCAAGTCGACCTCGGCGCAGGAGGTGCGCGCCCTGCTGACCGCGCGCAAGCTCTTGCAGGCCAAGCGGCACGACATCGAGATGAGCCTGCGGGGCGTGCTGCGCGGGTTCGGGCTGAAGGTGGGTCCGACGACGCCGAAGACCTTCGAGGCGCGCATCCGCGACCTGGTCGAGGGCAACGACACCCTGACCGGGGTCGCCGAGGCGCTGCTGGCGGCGCGCGCCACGCTGCTGCGCGGGTTCAGGAGCCTCGAGAGCCGCCTGCTGGCGCAGGCGCGGCGCGACGTCCGGACGCGCCTGCTGATGACCACGCCGGGGGTGGGCGCGCTGACGGCGCTCACCTTCGCGGCGGCGATCGACGATCCGGCCAGGTTCCGCTCCTCCAGGATGGTCGGGGCGCATTTCGGCCTGACGCCGACGAAGTATCAGTCGGGCGAGACGGATGTGACCGGCCGCATCTCGAAGGTGGGTGATCACGGCGTGCGCGTGGCCCTCTACGAGGCGGCGAACGTCATCCTGACGCGCCCGGTGAAGGGCTCGGCGCTGAAGAGCTGGGCGCACGCCATCGCCAGGCGCGCCGGCATGAAGAAGGCGAAGGTGGCGCTGGCGCGCAAGCTGGCTGTGGTGCTGCACCGGATGCTCAGGACCGGCCAGGCCTTCGCTCCCGACGGGCGTCCCGTGCCAGCGGCGGCCTGATCTGCCATAACCATGACCATGGAAGGTAAACACCACCGAGGTTGGCGGCTCCGGATACCGGACGTCGCCTGAGAGGTCCCTCCGCCGGGACGATGGACCGGTCAGGTCGCAAATGCGGGAGCAGCACCAGCGTGACTGCGCATCCTTAGATTGACCGACCGATCCTCATCAGATCCCATCATGCAGCGGCCGGGCGCCGACTGCGGACAGAAGCAAGACCCCGGCGGCGGGATGCATGGAGGCCATGAAAGAATAA
>JALYPM010000215.1 GCA_030856365.1 Pseudomonadota bacterium | reverse complement strand
GCCTCCGCCATCCGTGGCGCCCTTGCCCTTACCCTCGGCCGCCTGAATGTGAAGCCGCTGCAACTTGGGTGCATTCCAGCTGCTGCGAGTGGTCGGGGTCTGACGCATCATGAAAGGCTCCTGAAGATATTTTATGATTCAATCCATCTTCATTGGCATCATTTAAACGTGATGCAAATCAACCCCCGGTCACGGACTGCGTGTGCCCCAGACGGACCCGATTGTTCCAGAACGATGGGCCCACATCCGCCCCTGGCCCGGAGGCGGAAGCTGCAGATAGCAGGGCTAGTTGCCATTGTCCTGCTCAGTCGCCGTTTTGGCGAGCTTGTCTCCGAACACGACTTCTCTCGTCAGCCGGAAGTTTCGATCCAGAAAGACGTCCAGCAGCATGGCTTTCAAGAAGGGGTCCTTCAGCGTTTCTCGTTCCTCGGGCCTGAGGTCACCTGCAGCATCGCCGGTCATTCGGCGGCGCAGCTTCAATCGCAGGTCGCGGAAGGTCCAGCTAGTGGGGAGAGCCGCCGCAACAGATTGATACAGGCGCCGGGCCTCCGCCACGACTTGCAGCGCGTCCCTGAGCGGGATCTCACCCTTGCGGTAGCGGCTGGCCAGACCGCAGTAATAGTTCACGCAGGTTGACGGGCGCAGTTCGTAGATGGTGCATTGGTTCCCGTCGTGCTTCGTGCAAGGCTGCGCGAACCCGAGATAATCGCGCGTCCGCTCTACCGCCAGGCCTAGCCGCTCGGCCGCCTCGACCTCATTCTCTTTGAGCACGCCGTAGTGATGGATGGCGCCGTTGCAGCAAAGCCCGCAATCCAGGCACAGCGGCGAAGCGTCGAGAGCATCCACGTCCGCGCTCCTGACCTTCGGCAAAATGGCCATCTCGGATTTGGCTCCAACGGATAAGGCATTTAAGCCCGCGAAGATCAGCTGGACCCCGAGAGGGAAGGGACCATCCCCCGCCAGCAAAGCAGGCTCTCGTAGCACAGAGACTAGACGGTTTCGACAAGCGCGCTTTCTCTCACCATCACTCGCCGGTCGCACTGGTCCAACGTAATCGCGCGGTGCGCGACCAGCAGCGCTGCGGGTCGGCCGGGGGCTGAACGTATATTGTGAAGCACGCGCTCCTCCATCGCGACATCTAGCGCGCTGGTTGCCTCATCGAGAACCAGCAGCCGCGGCCGACGCAGCAGCGCCCGCGCCAGCGCAAGGCGTTGCCGTTCGCCGCCGGACAGGCTGCTGCCGCGATCACCAACCTTCTGATCGAGTCTAGCGGGAAGCGATTGCACCCGCTCGGCGAGTTCCACGGAAACGAGCGCGTCCCACAGGTCCTTGTCATCGACTCCGCCACCGTCCATCACGAGATTACCGCGGATGCTGTCTTCGAAGATGAGCTCGCCCTGGCCGACATAGGCGATCGACTCCCGCCAGCGACCGAGTCGGTCTCCGGTAAGCTCTAGCCCATCAACGGTAATCTCACCGGATCGAGGCTTGATCAGCCCGACAATGAGATCCACCAGCGTCGTCTTCCCGGCGCCGGACTGCCCACTTATCGCGAGCCACTCGCCGGCCTGAAGCGTAAGCGAAATCTCCTGCAGTCCGAGTCCGGGCTGATGCTCATAGGACACGCGCTCCAGCCGGAGATGGTCCCATTCGAGCGGCCGGAGTCGCTTGGGCCTTGTTGCAACAGAGGCGGAAAGGGCCCCAATCCGCTGTTCGACCGCTGCAAAGCCGGGCGCCGCCACGGACGCCGCCTGCAACGCCTGCTGAAGCGACTGGGCCGGGCCACTCATTCTGGCGAACAGGATCAACAGCGGGACGAGCAGCGCGAATTCCAGCCGCAGGATCTGTACGCCCATGAACAGCAAGAGCGAGGCGGCGATGGCGGCAGCAACTCCGGCTGCAGCGCGCGCGCGCGCTGCATCACGCGATATGCCGGTGGAGCGCTGGACGAGTTGGGTAAGTGCCTTTTGATATTCCGCGAGGAATTGCGGGACGGTCCCTTGCGCCAAGGCCGCTTTCAGTCCTGCATGAACTCGAAAACCGGCAGCAGTACTTTCCTCATACGCCTCCGAGAGCTCCGTGCCGCTGCGGCGTCCTTTGCCCATCCAGTGGAAGCTGGAACCGTAGGCAAGCAGGATCACCGTCAGGGCGATCAGGGCCATTGTCGGCGACAATAGGGCGGTAAGGGCGAACTGGACGAGCAGCATGACAAAGGCGACCGCAGCCTGCTGCCCGTAGTGCACGGCCAACGCCGCGCGGTTCAAGTCCGTCAGTAATAGCGACTGCATGCCCGCCTGACCTATCTGGCTCGCGAACGCCCAGCCGCGGTCGGCAAGGGTCGCAGCAGCCCGAATCTGCAAGGAGGTCTCGTGGCCTATCTGCAATGCTGCGAGAAACGTGTCTCGGGCGTAGAGAATGATTGATCGAACTGTCATCGCCGTCAGGAAGAGCGCGATCGCGATAAACAATCGCTCCTGGTTGCTCCGTTCGCCGATGAGGGTGCCGAGGGCGTTCAACTCCTCCGGCAGCTGGGCACCGCCGAGAGCGACGGCGACGAGTGGAACGATCATCAGAATACCGACGCCTTCGGCGACGGCACTGCCGACCATCAGCAGCAGCCCAAACGG
>JALYPM010000075.1 GCA_030856365.1 Pseudomonadota bacterium | reverse complement strand
TATCCCGGCCTCGATCCGCGGCTGAGCGAAGCGGCGGGCGCATCGGTGCTTGCCCATCTGCTGGACCTTGAAGCGCGCGGGCTCGTTGAGAGAAAAAGCGAGGCATGGAGAAAAGCTTGAAGATCACCTCCAAACGATTGTTGATGGCGGGTGCGATTCTGGTCCTGATCATCCTGATCGCGACGTGCCAATGGCGGGCGGCGGAGGAGCAGCGCCGCGACGAGGAAATCGCAACCGCGGAAGGCCTGGTACAGGTCGTGACAACCGCCTTTTCGGGCAAGTCCGACCTGAGGGTTTCGAACATCCGCGGCACGATCGACGTGACGAGCGTCAATCGAGGCAGATTGTTCGATTCCAAGTTGAAGGCCACCTTGCCCTTTTCGGTCGACTATTTCGTCGACTTGTCGAAGCTTGGCGCGGACGACGCGAAGTATGATCCGCAATCGCGCACGTTGCTGATTGATGTGCCCGACGTGCGGGTTGCCGAGCCGAACGTCGATCTGACCAAGGGCAAAGTCGGCGATGCCGAGGGGTTCTGGGTGTCACGGGAGGCGAGCGCGAACCTAGTTCGCCGGGCGCTCAACCTGACTTACGGTCAGGCGCAGAAGACCGCGTCCGCGCCCGAACATCTCGAAAGAGCACGCAGCGAGGGGCGTGCGCGGGTAAAGGCGCTGATGGAGGTGCCACTGGAGGCGGCGGGCCTGGGCGACGTGACCATCGTCGTTCAGTATCCGGGCGACGAAAAGGTGGCCGACCCCAGTTATCTCGATCTGTCGCGTACCTACAACGAAGTGCTGGAAGAAAGACGCCAGAACCGCCGCTGACCCTGTTCAAAACCGCGCCATTTCATGCTAGGCGTGGGTCGAATTGATTGGGGGCAATCATGGCGACCAGCATCGACGAATTTGGCGCTCCACCGCGCGCGCCGGGCCGCGGCTATATGGCCGATCAGGATTTTTTCCTTCGCTTCGCAATCACGCTCGCGTTGTTCATCCTGTTCGGCTTCGCGCAGTTCGCGATGCGCGGCTATTCCAGCTTCAGCACGGCGCCGATCACGGTGCACCTGCACGGCGGGCTGATGGTCGCATGGCTGGGCATTTTCGTCGCGCAGAACATGCTGGTCCATCGGGGTGAATTGGCGGTCCATCGCAAGCTCGGCTGGTTGTCGGCGGGACTGGTGCCGATCGTGGCGCTGACCGGAGTGCTGGTCGGTTACAATGCGGTCGCGCTGAACCGCGTGCCGCCCTTCTTCGGCAATCCCTATTTCCTGACCCTCGCGACCGTCGGCCCGCTGCTGTTCGCGGGGACGGTATTCTGGGCGATCGCCAAGCGGCGGCAGGTACAGTGGCACCGGCGGCTAATGCTCGGCGCGATGTTCCTGCTGCTCGAGCCGGCGCTGGGGCGGCTGCTGCCGATGCCGCCAATGGGCGCGTGGGGTGAGACCGCGGTGCTGCTGGTCCAGCTGCTATTCGTCGCGGTGCTCGCGCGGCATGACCGGCACGTCCTTGGCTCGGTGCATCCGGCGACGATGGCGGTCACCGTCCTTCTGCTCGCCAATCACGCGTTGCTGGAAGTGATCTCGAGGGTTCCCGCTGTGGTCGGCTTTGCGGAAGCGCTTGCGGCGGGCTAACCGGGTTCATATCTCCGGGCCATGATCGCCGGCCGCCGCCGGCCCGGAGTGCGCGATGACCGTCCAGACCAACAGCCTCAGGGGCGTCGATCTTCTCGGCGAGATCAAGCGGCTGAAGCGCGAGCGTAACGCCGTCATCCTCGCGCATTATTATCAGAAGCCGGAGATCCAGGACCTTGCGGATTTCGTCGGCGACAGCCTCGACCTGTCGCGCAAGGCGGCGGCGACCGATGCCGATGTGATCGCCTTTTGCGGCGTCCGTTTCATGGCCGAGACCGCCAAGATCCTGAGCCCGGACAAGCTTGTCATTCTGCCCGACATGGACGCCGGCTGCAGCCTCGAGGATTCATGCCCGCCCGAGCAGTTCAAGGCGTTCCGCGAAGCCCACCCGGATCACATCGCGCTCACTTACATCAACTGCTCGGCGGCGGTGAAGGCATTGTCCGACGTGATCGTGACCTCGAGCAGCGCGCAGATCATCCTCGACCAAATTCCGAAGGGCCAGAAAATCATCTTCGGTCCCGACCGCCACCTCGGCGGTTATCTCGCGCGCAAGACCGGGCGCGAGATGCTGCTGTGGCCGGGCATTTGCATCGTCCACCAAGCGTTCAGCGAAACCGAGCTGCTGAAGCTGAAAGCGGAGCATCCCGAAGCGCCCGTCGCCGCGCATCCGGAATGCCCGCCGCACATCGTCGAGCATGCCGATCTGGTCGGTTCGACCAGGGCGATCCTCGACTTCGCGCTGAGCAGCCCGGCGCAAACGATCCTGGTCGCCACCGAGCCGCACATCATCCACCAGATGAAGAAGGCTGCGCCGGAAAAGACCTTCATTGGCGTGCCGGGGGGTGACGGCAACTGCAACTGCAACATGTGTCCCTACATGGCGCTGAATACGCTGGAGAAGCTCTACGTTGCGCTGCGCGACCTCGAGCCGAGGATCGATCTTGCGCCCGAGGTGATGGACCGCGCCCGGGTGCCGCTCGAGCGGATGCTGGAAATGGCGGGGCGCACCGTCGGGCAGGGCGACGTCGGACGGCCTGACACTCACGAGCCGATTCAACCGGAAGACATCGACCCGAACATCAGCGGCGACTAGGCCGCCGACTTGCTTGCCGCGATGAACTCGCGCACCCGCTCCTCAAGCACCGGCAGCGGTACTGAGCCGAGGCCCAGGATCATGCTGTGTAACTTGCGCTGGTCGAAGCGGGTGCCGAGTTCCCTTTCGGCTTCGGCGCGGAGGCGGCGGATGCTCAGCTCGCCCAGCTTGTAGGACAGCGCCTGGCCAGGCCAGCTGATGTAGCGGTCAACCTCCGTTTCAACTTCGTGCTTGGACAAAGCTGTGTGGCCGGCGAGATAGTCGATGGCCTGCTGGCGCGACCAGCCGTAGCGATGAAGGCCGGTGTCGATGACCAGCCGCGCGGCGCGCCACATTTCGTAGCTCAGCCGCCCGAACTTCTCGTAGGGCGTGCGGTAAATGCCCATGCCGATGCCCAGCCATTCGCTGTACAGCCCCCAGCCTTCGCCATAGCCCGAGAAATAGATGTTCCTGCGGAAGCGCGGCAGCGCCTTGCGCTCTTCGGCAAGGGCAGCCTGGAAACTGTGGCCCGGCGCGCATTCGTGAAGCGTCAGCGCTGGAATATTGTAGAGCGGCCGGCTGGGCAAATTGTGGGTGTTCATCTGGCAGCTTTCGAGGCCGCCACGGCCCGCCGTGTAGAAGGGCGCGAGCGCTTCGGGCACCGGGATGATAGTGAAGCGGCGGCGGGGCAGTTGTTCGAAATAGTCGTCGAGCTTCCCGTCCACTCGCTTCGCGACATAAGCGGACACGCCGAGCAGGTCGTCCGGGGTGCGCGCGAGGAATTGGGGGTCGGTGCGCAGGAATGTGATGAATTCTTCCAAACTGCCCTTGAATCCCGCCTCGGCCATGGTGGCGCGCATTTCCGCCTGAATCCGGGCGACTTCCTTGAGGCCGATCTGGTGGATTTCCTCGGGACTGAGCGGAAGCGTCGTATATTCGCGGATCTCGGAGCGGTAATAAGCATCGCCGTTCGGCAGGTCGCGTGCCGAAACGCTCTTGCGCGCCCCGGGCAGATATTCGCTGCGGTAGAAGTCGAGCAGCGCGCGATAGGCGGGGATCACCGATTGCTGGATGGCAGCCCTGGCCTCCGACTGGAGCGCCACCTTGTCGGCCGCGCCGATGCTGGCCGGCATGTCCTCGAACGCGTCGAAGAAGGCGTTCTTGTCGCCCTCCGCGGCAAAGGCGGCGATCGAGGATTCGCGGCCAGCGAGCGTGATTGCCGGCGGCGTGAATCCGCGTTTCAGCCCGGCGCGCATGTTCGCGATCTGCTCGTCGAAGTAGCGCGGAAGGCTGCGCATGCGGGCGATATAGCGGCGGTAAGCGGCGGCATCGTCCAGGCCTGAGCGCGCGTTCAGATAGGTCCAGAAATTGCTGTCGCTGTTGACCGGCATCTCCCACTCGCGGAAGCGCGTGTCGGCGATTGTCGCTTCGAGGATGGTTCGGAGAACCGCGGCATTGTCCCGCTCCCCCGACGACAGCTGACCGACCGGAATCGCCTGCAACTGCGCCAGCACCTGTTCGAGATGCCCCGCGCGCCGCAGCTGCGACGGCGCATCGACCCGCGGCAAGGCGTCGCTCTCTTCGCTCTCGCCCTTCGCATTTTCGAAATAGCCAAACTCTTTCGCCGCCCAGTCGGCATAGGCCTCGTAAAGTGCTTTCAAGCGCTGGTCGGCCGGGGTCTCCACGACGGCTTCCGGCGCGGGCGCGGCCTGCGATGCCGCACCGGCGGCCGCGGGCCAGGGCAGGAGGGCGAACAGGGCAAGGGCGGTGATGGTCTTCATGCCCGCGACCCTAGCCGCTAATTGGGCGGCGGCAATGATGCAGCGAGCGCTAGGGCCGTGGAACGTCCAGTGTCGCCGTGTTCGCGTGATGCTTGTCGAGGTGCCGCTTGATGATCCGCAGGTTGCGCGAGTTGGAGCGAAAGAAGAAGTCCGGCACTGCGCCGATCCACGGGATCAGCCCAAGCAACCAGTCGACCCCGACATTGCCAGCCATTCGCGACATCTGCCACTTGGACATGCCGAGATTGCGTGCTTCCCAAGTCATGTAGGCGCCCAGCACCGCTCCCGCCGTGCTCCCGGCGAACGGCACCAGGTCGAGGATGACGTCGAGACCAACGGGCCGGTTGATCCCGGGAATGACGACCAGCCGCTCAAGCACCCGCTCCAGTGCTTCGACGCGGCGGCGCACCGATTCGGGATCGGTGCCGATACGGCGAGACCGTGGCCTGTCTGCGTGGGGTATATTGGTCATTCGGCCCTTTCCCGGTCCAGCGCCTGATCCAGCGAGGTCAGCGTGTGGCGCCCGAAGCGGTTCCCGGCAAAGCCGACCACGCGCGGCGACACCAGCGACCAGCGGACGGGCGCGGTGATCGGGATGAATAGCTGCTGCTCGTCGATCAGCCGGCCGGCTTCCGCCAGCAGCGCCGAACGCTGGGCAGGAATAACAGAGGCCCGAGCGCTTTCCAACAACTGGTCGATCGCGACGCTGCAAATCGCCGCGGCGTCGCAACGGAAATGCCGGACGAACCAGGCCGGGGAGAGCGAAGGCGCGACCTCGTCGATCAGCCTGAGGTCCGCGCTGCCCGCAGTCGCGGCCTGCTCGACCCGAATGCCGAGCGCGCCCCAGTCGCGCTGGAGCCGCTCCAGGACGATGCGGCTTCCAGGCCCCTCAGGCAGCGCGATACGGATCGAGCGTGGCTGGTCCTCGAAGAGCCGTCCTGTCGCGCCTTGCAGCGCCGCTCTGCGCTGCTCCAGCGGAACGCCGAGCCAAAGCGGAGCGAGAGGGTCCGGAACGCCTTCGAGCCCCGCCTCAAGCACGGTGGCCCGCGGGAGCAGGCCGGCGACCCCAAGCGCCGCAATCAGCGCCTCGCGATCGATCGCCTGGCTGAGCAACCTTCGAAGCTCGAGCTTTGCCAGCGGCCCGTCGTCGCGGGCAGGCATCAGACCGAACAGTCCGGAAACAGGATCGAAGCGAAGCGCGTTGCCGGGCAGCTCGACGGCTTTGGCGAAGGGCAGGTCGGCGAAGCTGCCGCCGACGACCAGGTCGATCGTTCCTGCGCGAAACGCTTCCACCGCTTCCCGGGCGGTGGCGCTGGTCAGCCACACGTCTTTCAGCCGCTCTTCCTGCGCGTCAGGAGTGGCAACGCTTTGCTCCAGCCGGAACTGGCCCCGTTCGATGCTCTCGATCCGGAACGGTCCCGTGCCCTGCCCGTCGCGAACGACCGCCAGCTCTGGCTGCGCGAGGAGGTTGAGCAGGTTCGGGCGTGGCGCGGTGAGACGGATTTCCACGACGCGATCCGTCATCGCGACGATGTCATCCACCGCAGTGAGCGAATCCTTGAGGCTGTTGCGGCTGCGGGCAGCGATCTGCCGCTTGAGGCTTTGGGCGACCTGCTGTCCCGTGACCCGTCCGCCGCCCGGCCACTCCGCTGCGGTGATGCGGAAGATGTAGCTGAGGCCGTCGTCGCTGACGTTCCACCGCTCGGCAAGCCCGGGCTCGATCTGTCCGCGAGCGTCGAACCGTACCAATCCCTGTGCGCTCTCAGTCAACAAGACGGCGGCGGGAGCAGTTAGCGTCCCCTCGGCCGGGTCAACGAATTCCAGCTCGGGACCGATTGCCGCGACCCGGATCGCTCCCTGGTCGGATGGGCGGCACGACGCGATCAACCCTGTCGCCACCAGCAGCGCCAGCCTGCCCGCGCACCGGATGAAGATGGGCCGCATGATCGAAGGGTTTAGTCGCAATACGCGGTTCAGCAAGCGTCTGGATATATCGCGTCAACTGTTTTACTTGCCTAAGGCAGTTGAGCGATTGTCCGGTAAGGAAAAGCGTGGCCGAGAGGGACGGTATCTGGACTCGCGGGGGCGCACCGGTCGAGGAGCTGCCCGATCCGCTCGCGCCCGAGCCGCCTTCCGGCGCGCCGGAAGAGCAGCCAGCCGAGCCCCCCAGAAGGCCAAGGAGCCGGTGGAAGCTTGCGCTTTACGTCACGGCCGCGCTGGTCTTCGCGACCATATTGTGGCTGATCATCACCGCGCCGCTGTCGCGAGCGCTCGAGCCGCTGGAGGACCCGGCGCTGCTGCTGGTCAGCCAGGAGGGCAATCCGATCGCCCGCCGCGGGGCGATGAAGGAAGCGCCGGTCACCGTCGCCGAGCTCGACCCGCTGACTCCGGCGGCTTTCGTGGCCATCGAGGATCGCCGTTTCCGTCGCCATTGGGGAATCGATCCGCGCGCGATCGGCCGCGCGATGGTGACCAATGTCAGGGCAGGCGGCGTTCGCCAGGGTGGCAGCACCATCACCCAGCAGCTCGCCAAGACCAGTTTCCTGTCCAGCGACCGCAGCTTCAAGCGCAAGGCGCAGGAGGTGATCATCGCCTTCTGGTTGGAAGGCTGGCTGACCAAGGACGAAATTCTCTCGCGCTATCTTTCGAGCGTCTATTTCGGCGACGGCGTCTACGGGCTGCGCGCGGCGGCGAAACATTATTTCAGCCGAGCGCCCGAGGAGCTGACGCTTGCCCAGTCGGCGATGCTGGCCGGGATCGTGCAGGCGCCATCGCGACTCGCCCCGACCCGCAACCTTTCGGGGGCACAGAAAAGGTCAAGACTGGTGTTGGCAGCAATGGCCGACACCGCAGTGATCACTCCCGCGCGGGAGCGGCAAACGAAGCTGGCGCGGCCAGTGACCGTCCCGAACAAAGTTCCCACCGGCACCTATTTTGCCGACTGGGTGGCACCCGCAGCGAGCGCTGCGTTCGAGGCGGATTTTGGCCAGGTGCGAGTTGAGACCACTCTTGATTCCGATCTACAGCGGCTGGCGGTCCGGGCAATTAACAACGCCAACATCGGCAAGGCGCAGGCGGCGTTGGTAGCGATGCGTCCTGACGGGCGCGTGGTCGCGATGATCGGCGGACGCAGCTACAAGGCCTCGCCGTTCAACCGGGCAACCCAGGCGCGGCGGCAGCCCGGCTCCGCTTTCAAGCTGTTCGTCTATCTTGCCGCGTTGCAGTCCGGCTGGACCCCCGACAGCATGATTTCCGACACTCCGATCACGATCGACGGCTGGAGTCCGGCCAACAGCGACGGCGTCTATCGCGGGGAGATTACGCTTCGCGAGGCGTTCGCCCGGTCGAGCAACGCGGCGACGGTGCGGCTTTCCGAAACGGTCGGGCGCAACAATGTCATCCGTGTCGCGCGGGAAATGGGCATCTCCACCGCGCTTCCGAACAATCCGAGCATCGCTCTGGGCACTTCTGGCGTGAGCTTGCTCGAGCTTACCGGCGCCTATGCAGCGGTTGCCTCGGGGCGTTACCCGGTGCGGCCGAGAGGTTTGCCGGTGAAACGGGACGAGGGCGGCTTGTCGGCCTTGTTTCAACGCAGCGGGCGGCTCAATGCCCAGCGCGACTGGTCGCCGATGCTCGACATGCTGTGGGAGGCGACAAACAGCGGCACCGGGCGCAGGGCGGCGCTGTCGGTCCCCAGCTTCGGGAAAACCGGGACCACTCAGGGGAACCGCGACGCGCTGTTCGTCGGCTTTGCCGGCAATCTGGTCGTCGGGGTGTGGGTCGGCCATGACGACGACCGCTCGCTTGGAAAAATCACCGGCGGCAGTGCGCCCGCGCAAATCTGGCGCAGCTTCATGGCGCCCGCGGTTGCAATCGACGGCCGCCAGGGGCCCGATCTGCCGATCGACCTCGGCCAGCGCAGGCGCGACCAGGCACCGCAACCGCCGCGCCGCGAAAGGCAGAGCCCGCTGCCCGACGACTGGAGCGCTCCGACGGAGGGGTTGCGACGCCTGCTCGACGAATTAGAGGAGTTCGTCGGGGAGCAATGATCGTCCGAAAGGTTAACGTTTGGAAACCGCTGCGTTTAAACCTTTCTCAATTCCTTCCTCCTATTTCCAGCATCAACCTACGCGGATGGTGAGCGCAGGTGGCGGGGACTGGCTCCCCGACGTGGGAACCAAGGAGACTGGAAATGATGAAGTTTATCAAGCTGCTGAAGGACAGCCGTGGCGCCACGGCGATCGAGTATGGCCTGATTGCGGCCCTTATCGCGGTTGCGGCCATTGCCGCCCTTCGTTCGGTCGGCACCGAGCTGGAGACCACGTTCGACAGCGTCGGTACCGAGCTCGCGACTGCCAACACTCCGCCGGCCGCTTAATAAGCGCCGACGAGGTAAAAGGAGCGGCGGCGCCGAAAGGCGCCGCCGCTTTCTTTTTGCCTGTGGCCCGTGGCCGCAGCCCGGACTTCTCTGAGATAATTCTACTTGCAAGCTCTTAGAGCGGAGGGTGGTGGAGCCGAGGGGGATCGAACCCCTGACCTTCGCAATGCCATCGCGACGCTCTCCCAGCTGAGCTACGGCCCCGTGTCCCGCGCCATAAGCGATGTTTTCCCCGCTGGAAACGGGAAATTGACGTGGCGCGGGTGATTCTCCGATCGGCGCGTTTCGCCGCCGGTCTAGCTTTCCTCGTCCTGGCCCTTGGTCTCGACGCCGAGGTCGTCATCGCCCGTGGTGAGGTCGACTTCGTCGTCGGCGCTCGGCTCCTCGTCTTCGTCGATCGCGAGATCTTCCGCACCCAGATCGCTATCCGGAGCGGCGGTCTCTTTTTCCGGCGTGGGAGCGGTCTCGAAGGCAATCGGCTGCTTCGACTTCAGCACCGGCTCCGGCACGAAGTCGACGCCGCACTCGATGCAGTGCACGGGATTGTCACTGCCGAGGTCGTAAAAGCGGGTGGAGCACTTGGGGCAAGTGCGCTTGGTGCCCCATTCGGGATTCACCATTAGGTCAACTCCAGTCTGTAGCGGGTGCGGGCGGCGGCGCCCGCATGGATGCGGCGGGCGCCTTGCCATAGGCACCCTGCGCTGTCAAAGCGCGGGCCTTGACCGAGCACAGCGACAACGAAAACGGACCGGCGCGCGGACTTGTGATTGCCGTCGACGGCCCCGCCGCCAGCGGCAAGGGGACCATCGCACGGGCGCTCGCCGATCATTTCGGGCTGCCGCACATGGACACGGGCCTGCTCTATCGCGCGGTCGCACTCAACCTGTGGCGGTGGGGCGGCGATCCGGGACAAGAATTCGAGGCGCTGCGGGCCTGCAACGAGCTCAGCGTCGATTTTGGCGACCCGGAACTCAGGAGTGAACCGGTCAGCAAGATCGCCTCGCTGGTCTCCGCTTATCCGTCGGTCAGGACGGCGCTCCTCGAGCGGCAGCAGCAATTTGCCCGGCAGAATGGCGGAGCCGTTCTCGACGGCCGGGACATCGGCACCGTCGTTGCACCGAAGGCCGATGCCAAGCTGTTCGTCACGGCAAGTGCGGAGATTCGTGCCCGGCGCCGCCATGCCGAGCTGGTCGAGCGGGGAATGAGCGCAAGCTTCGAGGACGTGCTGATCGACATTCGCTCCCGGGACGAGCGCGACTGCGGACGGGACGCGGCGCCGCTTCGGCAGGCGGCGGACGCCGTTCTGATCGACACGGGCGAGATGACCAAGACCGAAGCCATCGCCGCTGCCGTGCGCGGCGTGAAACAGCACATGGTTCGAAGCTGACGCTCAAGGTTTGCGCCACAACGGAATTAACTACGGTCACATAATCGGCATTAATCACTTAGTGTTACCGGAACTTCGACAGCGCTGAACGATTTGGAAATGCCGTGCCGAAACTCTCACTCAGACGACCTGACTAGACATTATGGAAGCTGTCGCTGGGCCTGGCGCGCGGGCGCGCCCCCGGACCTATGTGCCTGTTCGCGTCAAGTTCGGCATCGCCGTGGCTGTCGCACTGGCGTGGCTGATCTTCAGCATCTGGCTGTCGGGCCGCTGGCTGGACGAGCTAGGCGCCGTTACGCACCCTTTGTTCGCCTTGGTTGCGATCACCTTTATTGCCTATGTTCCGGGATTCATGAACGCATTCATGGTCGCGACGCTGTTGCTCGACCGGCGCCCGGAGCGTATGCCTCAGCCCTTCTATCCAGGTGTCACGATCCTGGTTGCTGCCTATCAGGAATCGGAAGCGATCGCCGATACGCTGGAGAGTATCGCGGGCGAGGATTATCCCGGTCCTCTCGAAGTGCTAGTGCTGAACGACGGATCGACCGACGACACCGCGGCCATCGCTTCGGCAGCGGCGGAAAGGCTGGACTTCCCGGCGCACGTGACGGTTCGGGTGATCGATTTCGAGAAGAATCGCGGCAAGGCCGCGGCGCTGAACAGCGGCCTCAGAATGGCGTCGCATGACCTGATCGTCACCATCGACGGCGATACATTGCTGCGCTCCGATGCGCTCACCGACATCGTTGAAAGGCTGTTGTCGGACCCGCCCGACACGATGGCGGTCGCGGGCGCCGTGCTGGTGCGAAATTCTCGTGAAAATCTCACCACGGGCGCGCAGGAGTGGGATTATTTCCACGGCATCGCCGCGGTGAAGCGGATGCAGTCGATGTATCACGGCACCCTCGTCGCGCAGGGCGCCTTCTCCATCTATCGCAAGGAGGCGCTGGTCGAAGTCGGCGGCTGGCCGGAATGCGTCGGCGAAGACATCGTCCTCACCTGGGCGATGCTGAAGAAGGGGTGGCGCGTCGGCTATGCCGAAGACGCCGTCGTGTTCACCAACGCGCCGACAACGTTCCGCCAGTTCGCGCAGCAACGGAAACGCTGGTCGCGCGGTCTCATCGAAGCGCTCCACCACCATGAAGACTTGCTGTTCAAGGGGCGGCTGAGCACGATGTTCATCTGGTGGAACCTGCTCTTCCTGCCCCTCGACCTCGTCTACACGCTCATTTTCATTCCGGGGGTGCTGGCGGCGGCGTTCTTCGGCATTTTCTGGATCGCCGGGCCGATGACGCTTGCGGTGCTTCCGCTGGCGGGGCTTTGGAACATCATCATCTATCGCATCCAGACCCGGATGTTCGACCGGCAGGGGCTTCGCGTCCGGCACAATCCTGCCGGACTGATCTTTTATTTGCTGGCCTATACGGTGGTAATGCAGCCAGTGTGCGTATGGGGCTATGCGGCGGAACTGGCGGGATTGAGGAAGAAATGGGGCACGAAATGATTGGCAAGTCAGCCTTGCTGCTGACGGCCCTGTTGCTCGCGCCGACAACCGCCGCCCGCGCCCAGAGCGACAAGGGCGAATCTAACCACGCCGTCGGCGCCGATGTCTTTTACTCCAACGATGCCGACGACACCGAAGTCCTGCGCGTGGGGGCCAACCTCGATTTCGTCCGGCGTGGACCAGAAAATTATCTCGGATTGCGGCTGGAAAAGGCGTGGTTCAATCCCATTGGCAGAGGCTGGACCGGTCGCGAGCGTATATATCTGCGAGCAGCCGGCGATGTCGGCGGCGGCTGGAAAATGGCGGCGAACGTCGGCACTGATGGCGACACGGTGCTTGGTGCGGCGAGCATTCACGACGAGGCGCGGTTCCGGAAAGAGTTCTTCCTCGAGCGGGAAATCCTCGAGACGCCGCAAGGCCTGGACCGGGGAATCTATTACACTTTCGGCGGTGCCGCGCTGGATCTTCCGGTGAATGATCGCAACCTGTTCACCGTCGTGGCTGGCCTGCAGGAATTCACCGGCGACAATGTGCGCACGCATGGTCGCGCCAACTACATCCATGTTTTGAAGCCGGAAATCGGTCTTTCGGCGCAGCTGCGGACCCGCTGGTTTCGCAACAGCGACCCTCGCGAATATGATTATTACTCGCCGCGGTGGTACGCTCAGCTGCTTCCGGTGCTGCAGATGCGGCGGACGACCGACAGCGGCTGGCGTTATCTAATTGCAGGAGGCATCGGTGCGCAGCGGGATTCCGAGAGCGACTGGCGCCGGTCGAGCTATTTCAACGCGCAGGCGACAAGCCCGCAAGTGGTGAAGGGCTGGGCGGTGACCGGCGCCTTCCTCTTCAGCGAAACGCCGACCACCAGCGGCCAGTCGTACAATTATTCGCAGTTCAGCGCCGGGCTAGTCCGCGCGTTCTGAGTTAGCGATAGAGGGCGTCGTTGAGCACTTCGGCGGCGTAACGCTCGCCGGAGACGTTCCAGAGCGCGGCGTCAGCCGCATAAGATAACAGGAGCGCCGCTACGACGGCTCCGAGCGCCAGCGGAAGAACACGCAACGGACTCCCCTGATTGTCCCGACGGGGCCGTTTCCCGGCGAGGCGACGATCTGAACGTGGGGGGGGAACCTGCTGAAAATCCAAGTTATTGTGCAACATTGGCCGAGAACGCGCCGATATTGGGTCGGTTCCCGTCGAGCGGATCGGCGGCCCTCCGACCAATCCGCTGGCATCCCGGCGAACGGCAGACGGCACCTTCGCAGGGACGCAGCGTTGAGCGCCTCATGGACGATTCTTCGCAGTCCGAACCTCCGTCGCGTACCGAACTTGCCGAGGACCGCACGATCCTGGCCAACGAGCGGACGTTCGCTGGCTGGATGCGCACCAGCCTCGGTTGCATCGCCATCGGTGTCGGCTTCCACGCTTTGTTCAACAGGATGGAGCCGGACTGGGTGCCGCGGGCGATCGCGACTGGCTTCCTGCTGCTCGCCGTCGCGATCGCCTGGTTGGCGGTCCGGCGCGCCGCCGCCGTGCTTCGGCGCCTGAACGCCCACGTGGTCCTCACCTCGAAGGCGATGAACCTGGATCTGTTTGCAGGCGCGATTTCGCTGGGAGCCCTGGCGCTTGCCGCCGCGATCTGGCTGCTTCCGATCACCTGATGGCAGCGATCAGCGGCCCCAGCGTGCAAGGATGGCTCCGTTGTCGGGCCGCTCCATCCGCGCCTCGTCGATGTGCGCCGAAATGATGCAGTCCGGCCGCCGCCCCGGAGCGGGGGCTGCGCAGCCGATCACTTTCCCGCCGGGTAGCGCCTGTAGTCGTCCTGAAAGAACGAGATTGTATCCTTCGGCACTGGGTGCGGCTCCCTCGGCGAGCGCCACCACCGCTTCATATGCACGGTCGGTCTGGCGCCCGGTGCGCGCGTCGGTATCGGTGAAGAATTGCGCGATGGCGACCCGCTGCTCGGCCGGAGGCGGGGCCAGTGGCGCTGCCGGCTCCTTCGGTTCCTGGTCAGCGGCCGAGCTTTCCGCGGGGGGAGCGGCGGGCGGTGGGGCGGCGGGGCAGGCGGCGGTGAGCAGCCACGGGCGCGGTATCCAGAAACCTTCCACCTCCTCGATTCCATCCTTGCCGACCATCGCGGCCACGAGCGGGTCTTCGGCGGAGACATCGGGCCGCGCGGCAAGCCGCAGCGTCCGGGTCGGCTCGTCGAAGCGCCAGCTGAGCGGCTGCCGAGCGTCGGTCGGACCGTTGCAACCGAAGCGGATGCGCAGCTCGAACCTCTTGCCCTCAAACTCGCGTTGGGCCTCGGCATCGTCGCGCCCCAGGGCCGTCGCACTGGTCGCGCGCATGACCGCGATCAGCAGCGCCTCGCGGTCCAGCGGCGGAACCGCGACGGGGAGCACGGAATCGCTGGTCTCGTTCTCCGGCACGGCAGCATTGTCGAGTCCATTGTCCGGCTTCGCGGGCCCGCATGCGGCAAGCGCAGCGCAGGCGCAGGCTGGAGCGATCAACCATCGATGCAGCGTCGGCATGGCCGCCACCATAGCACAGCGAACGCCAAGTGCACGCGGCGGTTGGCCAGCGCCGTTAAAGTCCGCATAAGCGCGCGATGCTGTCCGCCCAGGTAATCACCCTGCTCGTCCTCGTCGCCGTCGTTGCGGCATTGATCTGGGACAAGCTGCGTTCCGACGTGGTGGCGCTGGCCGGAGCGGCGGTGCTGCTGATGACTGGCGTCGTCCGACCCGTAGAGGTTCAGAGCGCCTTCGCCAGCCCGGCAATCATCGCGCTCGCCTCGCTGTTCGTCATTGCCTACGCCATGGAGCTGTCCGGCCTGCTTGATGCCGCCATTCGCAGGCTCGTTGCGCTGTGTCAGCGGATCGGAAAAACCGGGCTATGGATCGTCATCGGCCTGGCCGGGGGCGCATCGGCCTTCCTCAACAACACGCCGATCGTCGTGCTGAGCGCGCCGGTGGTCCGCGAAGCGGCCAAGTCGCTGAACCTGTCGCCGCGCCGTTTCCTGATGCCATTGTCCTATGCCGCCGTGCTCGGCGGTTGTTGCACGTTGATCGGCACGTCGACCAACTTACTCGTCAATGACATGGCCTCGGTCGCTGGACAGCCGCGGTTCGGGATCTTCGAGATTACGCCGGTCGGTCTTGCCGTCGCGCTCGCCGGGGGCCTCTACCTTCTGCTGTTTAGCGGCAAGCTGATGAGTTCCATCGGCAAGGGCGGCGAGTCGCTCGAAGAAGCACTCGCCGACCGGCGCGAGCCGGGGCTGGCCGGAGGCCAGATCGGCTCGGCCAGCGCGTTCGCCACGGAGGTGCCGCTGCGGCCGGTCAAGGCGATCACCGCTCTGGTCGTGTTCGTCAGCGTAGTCGCGCTCGCCGCGCTCAACGTCGCTCCGATTGCTGCCTGCGCCTTTGCAGGCGCGGTGCTCCTGATCCTGGTGCGGGTGATCACCGCCGACGAAGCCTATAGCGGCCTTAGGCCCGACGTTCTGATCCTGATCGCGGGCATGGTGGTGCTCGGCATTGCGCTGGACGTAAGCGGCGTTGCGAACACTGTCACGGCGGCGATGATCGGCTCGCTCGACCAGATGAGCCCGCTGCTGGCGCTGATCATCATCTACGGAGCGACGCTGTTCGCGACCGAGCTTCTGTCCAACGCGACCGTGGCGGTGCTGTTCACACCCGTGGCCGTCTCGCTGGCAGAAGCGCTGCAGGTCAGCCCGCGGCCGTTCCTGGTGGCGGTGATGATCGCTGGAAGCGCGGCCTTCGCGACGCCGTTCGGATATCAGACCAACGTGCTGGTCTATCAGATGGGCGGATATAATTATCTCGACTTCGTGAAGGTGGGGCTTCCGCTCAACCTGATCACCTGGGTCGCGGCGATCATCGCCATTCAGATGTATTTCCCCTTCTGACGGCGTTGCGCTGGCGGCAGTCTATCGTCGTCCGCGCTCTACCGAAGGCGGTCCACGCGTGTCCGAGCGACCGCTGAAAGCCCTTCCGTCAGCTTCGTCGATCGCCTCAAGCAACTGGCTGAAGCAGGGGGTTTCATCGACCGGCCACAAACGGTCGAACGTAGGTCCCAGCACGTCGATGTCCCGCTGAGTCAGCAATCCTATCGCCACGATGCGCTTTGCGGTCACTCAACACCTCGATACTTAACCTTTGTTAGAACCCAACGAAAGCGGCGCGCGCCGGTGCCTTTCGTTTCGCCTGCGAGGCGGTGACTGGAATGATCCGGGACTGTGCGCTGCGCAGTGGGGCGGGGTCTTCGGTGCTTCGTCCGCCTCTGCCTTGCCCTTCGGGCCCCTCTCAGCTACAGGCGCGCGGTCCGGCGGGAGGCTAAGTTGCTCTCGCGGAAGCCGTCTATCTGGCGAGCGCGTACGGTGAAGGGCCTAAAACCCCCGCTGGAACGCGCTTTTTCGCTTGAACGGCTCCGCGCCAGCATGAGCCATCTTCCAGACGCCGTTCCGGCACGGGGCCGCTGCGGCAATGCATGCAACCAGGTCCGCATGTGAAGGCTCGCCATGGTGGCGCGTCACGCGGCAGACCGTCGAAGACGAAAGACTAGCGACTTTATGGCAACCACCACTTTTCCGACCCGCGACGATTTCGCGGACCTCCTCAATAAGTCCCTGGGCGGCGAGAACGAAACCTTCGAAGGCAAGGTCGTCAAGGGCATCGTCACCGGCATCGAGAATGATCTCGCCGTGATCGACGTGGGGCTGAAGTCGGAAGGGCGCGTTCCGCTGCGCGAATTCGCCGCGCCGGGCCAGAAGGCGGAGCTGGCCGTCGGCGACGAAGTCGAAGTGTTCGTCGACCGTGTCGAGAACAGCCAGGGCGAAGCGATGCTGTCGCGCGACCGGGCGCGCCGTGAGGCCGCCTGGGACACGCTCGAAAAGGAATTCGAAGCCGGCAACCGCGTCGAAGGCGTGATCTTTGGCCGCGTGAAAGGTGGCTTCACCGTCGATCTCGGCGGCGCCGTGGCCTTCCTGCCCGGCAGCCAGGTCGACATCCGCCCGGTCCGCGACGTCGGCCCGCTGATGGACATGCCGCAGCCGTTCCAGGTGCTGAAGATGGACCGCCGCCGCGGCAACATCGTCGTGTCGCGCCGCGCGATCCTCGAGGAAACGCGCGCCGAGCAGCGCAGCGGCCTTATCCTCAGTCTTGAAGAGGGCCAGGTCATCGAGGGCGTGGTCAAGAACATCACCGATTACGGCGCCTTCGTGGACCTGGGCGGGATCGACGGCCTGCTGCACGTCACCGACATCAGCTACAAGCGCGTCAACCACCCGAGCGAGGTCATCAACATCGGTGACACGGTCAAGGTGCAGATCGTCCGCATCAACCGCGAGACCCAGCGCATCAGCCTCGGCATGAAGCAGCTGGAGAGCGATCCCTGGGAAGGCGCTTCGGCCAAATATCCGATCGACGGCACGTTCCGCGGCCGGGTCACCAACATCACCGAATATGGCGCCTTCGTGGAGCTCGAGGCGGGGATTGAAGGTCTCGTCCACGTGTCGGAGATGAGCTGGACCAAGAAGAACGTCCACCCGGGCAAGATCGTCAGCACTTCCCAGGAAGTCGACGTCAAGGTGCTCGAGGTCGATCAGGAGAAGCGCCGGATTTCGCTGGGCCTGAAGCAGGCGCAGTCGAATCCGTGGGCCGACTTCGCCGAGAAGCACCCGGTCGGCGCCGAGGTTGAGGGCGAGGTCAAGAACGCGACCGAGTTCGGCCTGTTCGTCGGCCTCGACGGCGACGTCGATGGAATGGTCCACATGTCGGACATCGCCTGGGGCGTGTCGGGCGAGGAAGCGCTGGCGCTCCACCACAAGGGTGAGTCGGTCAAGGCGCTGGTGCTCGATGTGGACGTTGAGAAGGAGCGCATCAGCCTCGGCATCAAGCAGCTCGAGCGCGGCGGGGTTGCCGCGGCGAGCAAGGCCGGCGCAGGCGGCGGCGGCGCGAACAAGGGCGAGACGGTTACCGTCACCGTGCTCGAAGTTCGCGACGGTGGCCTCGAGGTGCAGGTCGGCGACGACGGAGTCACCGGCTTCATCAAGCGCACCGACCTCGGTCGGGACCGCGACGAGCAGCGTCCGGAGCGTTTCCAGGTCGGGCAGAAGTTCGACGCGATGGTCGCCGGCTTCGACCGCTCGAAGAAGCCAACCTTCTCGATCAAGGCGCTTCAGCTGTCCGAAGAGAAGCAGGCCGTCGCCCAGTACGGCTCGTCCGACTCGGGCGCCAGCCTTGGCGATATCCTGGGCGCGGCGCTCAAGGAAAAGCAGGAAGGCGGGAAGAACTAAGCTCACGCTCCCGTCGAGCGGGATGGGGAGCCAGTGGAAGCCCTTGCGTTGCGGGGACTTTCCTGACAGCTTCAGCCCCGCTTCGATGGGGACGGGGCCTAACTCAAGCGGTGCGGGGACACGATGATTCGCTCGGAACTAGTGCAGAAGCTTTGCGAGGATTTTCCCGATCTCACTCAGCGTGAGGTCGAAATGGTGGTCAGCGCAGTATTTGATTCGATCACGGAGCAGCTCGCAAGCGGCGGTCGCGTGGAGCTTCGCGGCTTCGGCGCTTTCTCGAGCCGCAAGCGCGATGCGCGTGTAGGCCGCAACCCGCGAACCGGAGAATCGGTCGAAGTGGACGCCAAGCGCGTTCCCTACTTCAAGCCCGGCAAGGAAATGCGCGAGCGGCTCAATCTCCAGGACGCGCCCGTCGAGTTATGACGCGTTCGCGCTGACGCGGACGTGGCGGAATGGTAGACGCTGGAGACTTAAAATCTTCTGCCCACAGGGGCGTGCGGGTTCGAGTCCCGCCGTCCGCACCAGCGTGATCCAAGGAGCCCGGTGAAGCGCTTCAAACTCGATTATGCGGTTGCCGGATTGCCGGTCGCGGTGTGGCGGACGTTTGCACGGCCGCGGCGTGGGCCGGCTGACTCGATCCACAATGCTTTTGCCTATTATTACTGGCGGCCGATGCCGGGCCGCCTCGGCTATTTGCGTATCGGCCTTGCCGTCCTGACCCTGCCGCTGCTCCTGGCGCGGGGCATGATTTCATCGACGCGCGGTAACGGGGCGCTGGTTGCGCGGCGGCACGGACGCAGCATCGGTCAGCAGCTTGCCGACCAACTGCACCACTTCTTCCACCACGGAATCCTTCCGCGCTGGTATTATATCTTCTCGCTCTACGAGCCTGGGGGGCGGGAGCGCGCGAAGACCTACATCCACCGCTTTGAGACCAAGGCGGGTGGGCTGTTCACGCGGCTCAACAAGCGGGGCCGGACGCCGCTCAACGACAAGGTCGGCTTCGCGACGCATTGCGAGGCGCATGGGGTGCGGACCGTGCCGGTGCTTTATGCCGGCGGGCAGCCGATTTCGGCCAGGGTCGGGGAGCTCCCTGCCGTCGACCTGTTCATCAAGCCGGTGTCGGCACGCGGCGGGCAGGGCGCCGAGCGCTGGGACTCGGAAAGCGGCCGCTACCGCCGCGAAGATGGCGCGGAGATGATTGCGGAAGCGCTGATTGCATCGACCGCGGCCGGTGATGGAAAACCCGCGCGGTTGATCCAGCCGCGCCTGGTCGGCGATCCGGGAATCGCGGACCTTAGCAACGGTGCGTTGACCACCTGCCGAATTCTCACCTGTGTTGACGAACTGGGGCGGCCGGAAGTCATCGCGGCGGTGTTCCGGATGGCCGTGGGCGCCAATCGAACCGTCGACAATTTCCACGCTGGCGGGATCGCCGCCGCGGTGGACATCGCCACCGGGCAGCTGTCGAGCGCGAGCAACATCGGCGCCGACGTCCGGCTTGGCTGGCTGACTCATCACCCCGATACCGGCGCCGCGATCGAAGGTCGAACGCTGCCGCACTGGCCTCAGACCCGCGCACTGGCGGTGGCTGCGCATGACGCATTCTCCGACCGGATCGTGATCGGCTGGGACATCGCCATCCTTGATGACGGCCCCTGTGTCGTCGAGGGCAATGTTGGCCCCGACCTCGACATTGTGCAGCGGATGCTTCGCCGCGGACTTGCAGACGGCCGCCTGGGCGAGCTGATCGCCGTTCACCTGGCCGCGCTCGCCAATCGTCGGTAACTCCATTCAAGATAGAATTTGTTAATCGACGCAGGTTACCTCACGCTCGTGCTAAAGCCGGGCAAGACGACTGACCTCCAGAAGGAATCGCTCGCGAGCGCGCACCGCGATGCGATCGTGCTTACGGTCCTCATCTCCGCAGTCATGCTCCTGATCTGGAACGGCAGCGACTTCTTCCACCAATTGAGCTTCGCGGGCGGACGTTTTGGCGCCGACGTGCAGCTGACCAGCACGGCGCTGACACTCAACGTCGCGCTGATCCTGTTCGGTTGGCGGCGCTATGTCGATTTGCAGCAGGAAGCGGAAAAGCGTGCGGAGGGCGAGGTTCGTGCCGCCGTGGCCGCATCGACCGACGCAATCACCGGGTTGCTCAACCGCAAGGGCTTTGCCGACAAGGCGCAGAACCTGTGCGGCAAGGCACGCCAAAGCGGCGATCAAGTCGCGGTCCTCTCGCTCCAGGTCCACCGTTTTAAGTCGGTCAACGACCGTTACGGCTATGAGGTAGGCGATATGCTTTTGCGCTGCATTTCCGCGTCGCTGACCGAAATACTCGGTGATCGCGCCCTGATTGCGCGCCTCAGCGGCGACGAGTTCGCCGTCGCCTTCACCATCTGCCCTGGCGAAGACAAGGCTGCACAAACGCTTGGCGAGCAAATTCTTCACGCCGTCACTCGCCCGTTCGATATCGAAAATCGCGTGATCCAGGTCGGCGCCTTTGCCGGGATTGTAACCGCCGCCACCGACGATGTGGACGTTCCCGACCTGCTTCGTCGCGCCGATATTGCGATGGATCATGCCCACAACGGCCGGGTCGCGCGGCCGGTGTGGTTCGATTCAGGAATGGAGCAGGCGCTGGTTGCTCACGGCGAGATCGAGGAAGGCATCCGCTTCGGGCTCGAGCATGAGCAGTTCGTGCCCTATTTCGAACCGCAGGTGGACTTGCGCACCGGCAGGATTGTCGGGTTCGAGGTGCTGGCGCGGTGGAAGCATCCGCTGTCGGGGATCATCGGGCCCGACGTCTTTATCCCGGTTGCGGAAGAAATTGGCCTGATCGGGCGCCTGTCGGAGCAGGTGATCCGCGCCGCGCTGACCGACGCCGCCAAGTGGGATCCGTCGATCCATATCTCGGTCAATATCTCGCCGCACCAGCTGAGCGACGGCTGGCTTGCCGAGCGAATCGTCCGACTATTGACGGAAACCGGCTTCCCGGCAGACCGGCTGGTGATCGAAATCACCGAAAGCTCGCTGTTTGCCGACATCGATCTCGCGCGCTCGATTGCAACCAGCCTGAAGAACCAGGGCATCCAGCTTGCGCTCGACGACTTCGGCACCGGCTTTTCGTCGCTTTCCCACCTGCGTTCGCTGCCGTTCGACGTCATCAAGATCGACCGCAGCTTCGTCACCAACGTCCATCGCAACCGTGAGAGCGCGGCGATCATCCGAGCCGTCACGACGCTCGCCAGCGGCCTGGATGTGCCGGTGTCGATCGAGGGCATCGAAACGGATGCGGCCCGCGTGGCGGTGCTCGGCCTCGGCTGTTCAGTTGCTCAAGGATGGTTCTTCGGCAAGCCGATGACGGCCGAGCAGGCGGCCGAGCATCTGGCCCGGAGCGTGGCGAACGACGCTCCTGGGGACCCAGTGCACGGCCCTCAACTGCCAAGCTCCCGCTCCGCCGCCGGCTGAGCGCTTCTCTCCACTTCTGACGAAAGGCCGCAGAGTCCCGCTCCGGGACGCCCGGATCCGCCATGCTTATCAAGACGTTTGCGACAATGGTAAAAACAACGTTAAGAAAGAGTCATGGTGTCTCGATCAGCAGTCGCAAACGATCCACGTTCCTTCGGCCGGCGTGCCCGTCCGCTGGCCGCCTGCGCCGCGTCGACAGCCGATCTCCGGAACAGTCCGCTCGTCGGCGACTTGAAGCTCTTCGCAAGCGCCTTCGCGACCGGATTTCTGTTTATCGCCGTCTACATCGCCTGAGGGATCGGGGCCTCAGTCGCACGCCTTGTGAAGCCTCCAACCGAGCCACGCCGCGATGACGCTGGCGATGGCCACGATGAGCAGGCTGTCGGCAACGGTGATGCCGAGCTGGATTGAGCCGGCGAGGATGATCGTGGCCGCGACCATGAAGCCGGAATTCACGATATTGTTGGCGGCGATCGTCCGTGCCGTTTCCGACTTCGGAACGGTGGTCGTCAGGAAGGCATAGAGCGGCACGACGAACATACCGCCCGCAACTGCCACGCCGAGCAGATCGAGCAGGATCATCCAGCTGTTGGGAAGCGCCAGGAAATCCCTGATGCCGTCCAGCTCACCGCCGTTTGCGGGCCAGCCTTTCACCCGCCGGAATAGATCGAGCACAAACACGCCCATTCCAAGTGCGGAGACCGGCGAGAACCGCGCCGAGACTTTCCCCTTCAGCAAAGTATTGACGAACACCGAGCCCGCCGCGACGCCAACGGAGAAAACGGCGAGGAACAGGGTGGCGACCGTCTGGTCGGAACCGAGGCTGTTCTTGACCAGCGGCGGGAACTGCGCGGCAAGCACCGCGCCCATCGACCAGAAAAAGCTGATCGCCATGATTGCGAGGAACAGGCGCGGGATGTGCATCGTCCCGCGCACCAGGGTGATCGATGCGCGAAGGATGTGCCAGTCCATCCCCCGCCGGGGGAAGCCGGGCAGCTCCGGCTCGTCGACCGGCGGCGCCGGCGGCACGAACCCGCCCGCGACACGCCCGGCGATCGCAATCAGCACCACTGCGAGTGCTGCCCACTCGGCGTGATAAGTGCCGTCGGCACGCTCGAGCACGAGGAGGCCGCCGAGAATCGTCCCGCCGAGAATGGCGATGTAGGTCCCCGCCTCCACTAAAGCGGTGCCGCCAAGCACCTCGTCCCGCTCCAGATGCTGGGGCAGGATCGCATATTTAATCGGTCCGAAGAATGTCGAGTGGACGCCCATCGCGAACAAAGCGAGCAGCAGCAGCGGGATGTTGTGAAGCAGCAGGCCAACTGCGCCCGCGATCATGATCAGGATCTCGGCCGTTTTCACGATCCTGACGATGCCCGCCTTGTCGCGAGCGTCGGCCAATTGCCCGGCCAGCGCCGACAGAAGAAAGAAGGGGGCAATGAACAGGCCGCCGGCGATGGCGCTGAAGGCCGCCTCCTCGGCCGCATCGCGGTAAATGCCGTAGATGACCAGCAGCACCATCGCAGTGCGGAACAGATTATCGTTGAAGGCGCCGAGGAACTGGGTGACGAAAATGGGGAGGAAGCGGCGAGTCCTAACCAGGTGAACGGCATCGTGCATTTGTCGGTCCGGTCTACCTGTCGCGGCGCTTAGTTGCTGCCGGCTGCAACGACCGGGACCGGCCTGAAGTCCCGCACGAAGCGATCAAGCAGACGAACGCCGAAGCCGGAGAACCCTTCCGGAACGGTCGGTAGCGAGGATTTGCGCAAGTCGACGCCGGCGATGTCGAGATGCGCCCACGGGGTCCGATCGACGAAATAGCCAATGAAATGGGCACCAAGCCCGGCGCCAGGTCCGCCGCCTTCCACGACATTCTTGATGTCCGCGATTTCCGAATCCATGTCCTTGGCGTAGTTCGGGTGAAGCGGCAGGCGCCACAGCTCCTCGCCACTTTGAGAACCCGCCGACAGCAACTGGGCGGCAAGCGCGTCGTTGCGGGTGAGCAGTCCGGCATATTCGTCGCCAAGCGCGGTGCCAACCGCGCCGGTCAGCGTAGCGACGTCGACGATCACCGCCGGCCGATAGCGACTTTCAGCATAGGCGACCGCATCGGCTAGAACGAGGCGGCCTTCGGCGTCGGTATTGAGAATTTCGATGGTGCGGCCGTTGTAGGCGCGGACAACATCGCCCGGCCGCGTTGCCGACCCGCCCGGCATGTTTTCGGCAAGCGCCGCGATGGCAATGACGTTAACCGGCGCCTGGGCTCTCGCAAGGCTCATCACGGCCCCGACCACCGCCGCTGCTCCGCCCATGTCGCCCTTCATCGCCCACATTCCGGAGCCGGGTTTCAGCGAGATTCCACCGGAATCAAAGGTGATGCCTTTGCCGGCCAGCGCGACCAAAGGCGCGCCGGACGCGCCGCGATATTCGACGATCAGCATGCGCGGCGGGCGGGCAGAGCCTTTGCCGACACTGAGGATCGAGCCCATTCCGAGCCGCTCCATCCGCGGCACGTCAAGCACCTCCAGCGAAGCGCCGCGGACGCCCGACAGCGCCGCGCGAGTCCGCTTCACGAACACCTCCGGGTAGAGGATGTTGGCCGGCTCGGTCGCGAGATCGCGCGCGAAGTGCACCGCGTCTGCCAATGCCCGGCCATCGCGTGCGTAAGCATTTGCCGCCTGCGGCGAGCTGCCGACGATGGTGATCGGAGCGCTGGCGCCGGCCTGAACCGGCTTGGCGGGATCGACATATTTATACTTGTCGAAGCTGTAGCCGCCGAGCCGGGCGCCGGTAGCGATATGGACTTCCGGAGTGGGAACGCTGCTGCGAAGCCCGGTGGCAACGATCGTCACGGGACCGTTGGCGCTTCCGACATTCTGCGCTGCATGCCCGCCGATGTCCTGAAGCGCGCTGGCGGAGAGCGGAGCGGGGCCGGTTCCAACCAGCAGCAGCCGCGACCAGGGCCCGATCGCGTGAAGCAGCAAAGTGCTTCCCGCTGAATAATCGAACGACTGGTCGTCGAGCGCTCGCTCAACCGCAGCGCGGGAGCCCGCGTCGAGCGCGGTAACGCGCCCGAGGTCGTCCTTCGCAGCGACCGGAATGACCAGCGCCCCTTGCGCCGGTGCGGTCGAGGAAAAAACGATCGGCCGCTCGGCAGCGACGGCGGTCGGAACGGAAAGGGACGCGAACAAGGCGATCGCCAGAGTCAGGCGCATCGGCGGGAGCTCCACTGGGGGAAAGTCACAAACAGGAGGTGCACCTTGGCGGCACTCACGCGCCGGCACAAGCCGGTCCCGCGCGTATCTGCCCTTCCCGAGTGGCGCCAAACGTCGCTAAGGAGCGCGGCAATGCTGTCGCTGCCGAACCTGCTGACGCTGTCGCGAATCTTCGCCGTGCCGCTGCTCGTATTCCTGCTCTGGCGGCCGACGCCGGTCGACTATCTGTTCACCTTCGTCCTCTACTGCATCGTCGGCATCACCGATTATTTCGACGGCTATCTCGCGCGTGCCCAGGGGCAGATTTCGCGGCTCGGCCAGTTTCTCGATCCGATCGCGGACAAGATCATGGTCGTCGCGGTGCTGATCATGCTGATTTCGAGCCGCAAGGCGAACCCGGTGCCGGAGATCGATGGCCTGCACATCATACCGGCGCTGGTCATCCTGCTGCGCGAGATCTTCGTCTCGGGGCTTCGCGAATTCCTCGCCAGCCTGCAGGTGTCGGTGCCGGTCACCGCGCTCGCCAAGTGGAAGACCACGCTGCAGTTCGTTGCGCTGGGGGCGCTGATTCTCGGCGGCGGATTTCCCAATCAGCCGTGGGTCAACGATGTCGGCATCGCCAGCCTGTGGGCGGCGGCGGCGCTTACCCTGGTCACCGGCTACGATTATCTGAGGATCGGCCTCAGGCACATGGACTGAGCGACTAATCGATTTTCCAATCGTTACTGACAAAGATTCATCGTTTCCGCCGTTCAGTCGTGCGGTCTAAGCGCGGTTTTTATTCAGGAGAGAAGACCATGGACGCAAAGACCGGCGAACCGACGGGGTGTCCTGTGGACCGTCCGACGACCGTGCGATCACTGATCGGTCGGACCAACCGGGATTGGTGGCCGGAAGCTCTCCCGCTCGAAGTTCTCAGCCAGGGCGGCCTCTCAAGCGACCCAATGGGCGATGATTTCGATTATGCGGAAGCCTTCAACGCGCTCGATTACGGGTCGCTCAAGAACGATCTGAAGGCGCTGATGACTGAGAGCCAACCATGGTGGCCGGCCGACTACGGACATTACGGGCCGTTGTTCATCCGCATGGCCTGGCATGCCGCAGGCACCTATCGAACCGCGGACGGCCGTGGCGGCGCCAATAGCGGCCAGCAAAGGTTCGCCCCGCTCAACAGCTGGCCGGACAACGGCAATCTGGACAAGGCGCGGCGGCTGTTGTGGCCGGTCAAGCGCAAGTATGGGAAGAACATCAGCTGGGCCGATCTGTTCATCCTGGCCGGCAATGTGGCCATCGAATCGATGGGCGGGCCAGTGTTCGGCTTCGGCGGCGGCCGCAAGGACGTGTTCGAGCCGGAGCGCGATATCTATTGGGGAAGCGAGGAGCAGTTCGTCGGGCATCCCGAGAACAAGACCCGTATCCTTCCCGAAGAGGAGCTCGAGCTGGAGCATCCGCTGGCCGCGATCCAGATGGGCCTCATCTACGTCAATCCCGAAGGGCCGGGCGGCGTGCCTGACGCGCTTCAGTCGGCGCGCGACATCAAGGTGACGTTCGAACGCATGGCGATGAACCACGAGGAGACGGTAGCGCTTACCGCCGGCGGCCACACCTTCGGCAAGGCGCATGGGGCCGGCGATCCAAGCCTGGTCGATTCCTCACCCGAAGCGGCGGACATCGCGCTGCAAGGTCTTGGCTGGGCGAGCGCGCATGAAAGCGGGTTCGGCGAGCACACGATCACCAGCGGCATTGAGGGCGCGTGGGTGAACACGCCGACGGAATGGTCGGAGAATTATTTCCGGCTGCTCTTGGACTATGAGTATGAACTGATGAGGTCGCCAGCCGGCGCCAAGCAGTGGCAGCCGATCAATCAGCGCGAAGAAGATATGGCGCCCCACGCGCACGTCCCCGGCAAAAAGGTGCCGACGATGATGACCACGGCGGACATGGCGCTGAAGATGGACCCGGAGTTCCGCGTCATTTCGGAGAAATTCCGCAACGACCATGAAGCCTTCAAGGACGCCTGGGCACGCGCCTGGTTCAAGCTGACCCACCGCGACATGGGCCCCAAGGTCCGCTACCTCGGGCCGGAAGTGCCGGAGGAGGATCTGATCTGGCAGGACCCGGTGCCCGCCGGGACAATGCCTTCGGATGCCGAAGTGTCGGCATTCAAGGCGAAGATCCTCGATTCCGGCCTTTCGGTGGGGCAATTGGTCAGGACGGCCTGGGCCGCGGCCTCCACCTACCGCCGGTCCGACCATCGCGGCGGCGCCAACGGAGCGCGCATCCGGCTGGAGCCTCAAAGGAGCTGGGCGGTCAACGAGCCGCAGGAACTGAGCGCTGTCCTGGACAAGATCGACGCGTTGCGCGGTTCTCTGTCCGTGGCCGATGCAATCGTCCTTGCCGGCACGGCGGCGGTTGAAAAGGCCGCGCGCAACGCGGGCTATGACGTGGAGGTGCCATTCATCGGCGGGCGCGGCGACGCGATCCAGGAGCAGACGGACGCCGAGAGCTTCGCGGTGATGGATCCGGCGGCGGACGGATTCCGCAACTATCTGAAGACGAAGCATAGCGTGAAGACCGAGGAGATGCTGCTCGACCGCGCGTCGCTGCTGGGGCTCTCGGTGCCGGAGATGACGGCGCTGCTCGGTGGCCTTCGGGTGCTCGGCGCAAACTACGGGGATGCGCCCGAAGGCGTGTTCACCGATCGCAAGGGCCAGCTGACCAACGACTTCTTCGTCAACCTGCTCGACAATGACACTTTCTGGAAGGTGGTCGACACCAGCGCCGACGAAGAGTTCATCGGATATGATCGTGGCGGCCGGCAGGAAAAATGGCGGGCGACCCGGACCGATCTCATCTTCGGATCGAACAGCCAGCTACGCGCCGTCGCCGAAGTCTATGCGGAGAAAGGCCATGAAGAGAAGTTCGTCCGCGACTTCGTCAGCGCCTGGACCAAGGTGATGAACGCCGACCGCTTCGATGTTCCGCAGAATCCGGACAGCGTGGAGCCGATCGGCATCGCCGAACCGGCAGCGCGATAGCGTTGGCTGCGGCGGGCCGCTCGACCGGCCCGCCGCGCCCATCTCAACCGGCGGCTTCCAGGCCTGGAATGACCAGCCGCGCGATTTTCCGAAGCGTGGTCGCGAGGATCTGGAATTCCTGCTCCCGCGGGCTCGAGCGGCGCCAGATCAAGGCGACCGTGCGAAATCCATGCTCGGACTTGAGCGGCCGGGCATCGACACGGGTGCCCGACAGGATGCCGGCCTCGATCGCCATTGCCGGCACGAAGGTCAGGCCCAGGCCATTATCGACCATCTGCACCAGCGTGTGCAGCGACGTACCCATCATCGCGGCCTCGGCGCGGAGTTCGGGGCGGTTGCACGCGGACAAAGCATGATCCTTGAGGCAATGACCGTCCTCCAGCATCAGCAGCCGGTCCTCGTCGATGTTTCCCGGCTCGATGACCGGCTCCGGCGGCGCCTCGCCGCGGGGAAAGACGACGAACAGGCGGTCGTCGAAAAGGGGGGCGCGCTCGACATCGCCGCAGGCAAAGGGGATCGCCAGCAGCACGCAATCCAGTTGGCCCCGGTGAAGCGCGTCGCAGGCGGCATTGCTGGTCTCTTCGCGCAGGAACAGCTTGAGCTTCGGCCATTGTTCGCGAAGTTTCGGCAGCATCGCCGGCAAAAGGAACGGCGCGATGGTGGGAATGACGCCCATCCGCAGCTCCCCGGTCAGCGGCTGACCCTCGGCACGGGCGAGGTCGGTCAGTTCCTCGCTTTCGCGCAGCACGCGGACAGCCTTGTCCGCGATCCTAGTTCCCAGGGGCGTGAAGCGCACAACGCGTCGTGTCCGCTCGACCAGGGTCACGCCAAGCAGATTCTCGATCTCGCGCAGTCCGGCGGAAAGGGTCGATTGCGTGACGAAGCAGGATTCGGCCGCCCTGCCGAAGTGCCCGTGCTGTCGAAGGGCGACGAGATATTGCAGCTGCTTGACGGTGGGGAGGTGGACACTCATCGGAAAATCCAATCAATCGGACTGATATAATCGCCTCGACGATTGGCGCCAGCTCTGAGAAGCCTCGGCTCCTAGCCAGCGCGGAGCGCGCTCCACAGGCTGAACAGGCTGGTGAGGGTCAACACCACCCCGACCATCAGGATGAGCGGCCGGGCCTTGACCTTTTTGGCGACATAGCCGCCCAGCGGCGCCGCTAGGACTCCGCCGATGAGCAGTCCGACCGCTTCATTACCAAAGTGGCCGAACCCCAGCGAGGCGAAGAATGCGGCGGTGATAGCCACTGCAAGGAAAAATTCCGAGGTGTTGACCGTGCCGACAACCATCCGCGGGTTTGCGCCCTGAACGATCAGATTGCTGGTGACGATGGGACCCCAGCCGCCGCCTCCGGTAGCGTCGAGGAAGCCGCCGGCAGCGCCAAGCGGCTCGACCAGCTTCGGCAGCTTCTCCACCGGCGGCAGGCGAGTCGCCTTCACCAGCAGATAGATGCCGATGGCGGCAAGGTAGGCGAGGACCACCGGCTTGGCGACCGCGGGGTCGATTGCGCTCAGCAGGAAAGCTCCGGCGACGCCGCCCGCGACTCCCGGTAACAGCAAGCGCCAGAACAGGCGCCAGTCGACGTTGCGATGGAAGACGTGGCTCGCAGCCGAAACCGCGCCGGTGAAATTCTTGATGACATGGACGCTGGCCGAAGCCGCGGCGGGCGGCACGCCGAAGCTGATGAGCAAGGTGTTTGAAATCACGCCGAAAGCCATTCCGAGCGCCCCGTCGATCAACTGCGCAACGAAACCGACGAAGATGAAAGGGAGGAGAGTGGCCGGATCGGCCATAATCGACGGAATAATCGCGCTCACTCCGATCCCTGTTAACGCGGCACGTCTGCCGGACTGCACGACCGTCGGCAACTGCAACGGTTCCCGCCATGTGCGCATCGTCTGGCAATTCGCTTCGCGGGCCCCTAGATTATCGCTGATGGCTCGCGAGGATGGTGCGTGGTTTCCCGGCTGATTTCCTACCTCGACTCGGTCAAGGTTCGCGACCCCGCGGCTCGTTCGCGCTGGGAGGTTCTACTTTATCCGGGGGTGTGGGCGCTTGGCATCCACCGCGTTGGCCACTGGCTTTACGGCGGGGGGCTCTATTTCCTGGCGCGGCTGCTGAACCACATCGCGCGATTCCTGACCGCAATCGACATCCACCCCGGCGCGACGATCGGCCGCAATTTCTTCATTGATCATGGTTTCACCGTGATCGGCGAGACGGCCGAGATCGGCGACGACGTTACCATTTATCAGAACGTGACCCTGGGCGGCACCAATCCCTCGACCGGCATCGGTGGCAAGCGCCACCCCACGTTGCGCGACGGGGTGGTGATCGGGTCGGGCGCGCAGATCCTTGGCCCGGTCGAGATCGGCGAAGGCGGGAAGGTCGGTGCCAACGCCGTCGTCACCAAGGACGTCGCGCCTGGAGCGACTGTGGTGGGGATCCCCGCCAGGCCGGTGCCGATCGACACCGTTCACTACAGTCCCGGCTTCATTCCCTACGGCACACCTTGCGGCGAAGACATCGATCCCTCACGCGTCGGCATCGCCGAACTCGAACAGCAGATTCAGGAACTGAGGGCGGAGATCGCCGTGCTCAAGGCGTCGCGGCAGCCGGCCCCGAAGGCGAAAAGCGCTTGAGCGTCATTACCCCGTTCCCCGCACGAGGGACACGAAGGCCAGTCACCAGCTTCGATCGCAAAGAATTGATGCGCATCCTCGACCTTTACGGCCGGATGGTCGCGGCCGGTCACTGGCGCGACTATGCGATGAGCCTCAACCCCGACGCGGCCGTGTTCGCCGCCTTCCGCCGCACCGCGGAGCGTCCGGAAGTTCGAATCGAAAAGCGGCCCGAGCTTCGGCTGAAGCAGGGCGCCTTCGCGTTGGTGGGAGAGCAAGGCCAGGTGCTCAAGCGGGGCCAGGAGCTTGCTGCCGTCCTGGCCCCGATCGAGCGCCGGCTTATGCGGCTGGTATCGGAGTAGCCGCGGGGCGGTCGATCAGCGGCAGGCGCTGGCGAAGCCTGTCGGGAAGCGGCCGCACCACCGTTGAGCGCGCCTGGTTCCAGAACGCCGACAGCAAGAGCAGCGCCGAACCAATCAGCAGAGCAGTCAGCGCCACGTTGAGCTCCACCGCGCCGAAACGCTGAAACAGCTCGCTGAGCGCAAACAGGACATAGGCGAGGGCGGACACCAGCAGAGCGCGACGGTCCACCGCAAGCGCGGTGATGCCAAGGACGATGTAGAGGCCGACAACCACCAGCCCTTCGCCGATCGTGGCATTGCCGTCGTTCAGCCCGAGCAGGGTGAAGATCGGGTGCACGATCATCGGCGCAGCCAGCAGGTGGAGCCAGAAGGCGACATCGGTGCGGCGGGTCATCCGCGCCCGATCCGAGCTGTCCCACCACATCGCGAACAGGAACGCGCCGATGCCAAGCAGAAGCACGAAGCCGAGCACGATGTCGCGCACATTGTCCTCGGTGCCGATGGCGCTGACTAGCAAAGATACGGCAATCACCGCGGCGGCTGCGGTGCCGACGGCGACCGTAATCGGCACACGGAAGGCCCTCCAGTGCAGCCAGGCGGCGGCGGCGGCGAGGGCGCCGGCGATGGCAGCGACAAGGCCGACCAGTTGCTCGTTATCCTCGATTTGGCTCGGGCCGATGGCGAGGAGGGCGGAGAAACCTGCTGCTGCAAAGACGGCTCCGGCGAAGCTCAGCAAGAGCAAGATCGACGGAAGCGCCATTCGGCGCCGCGCCGTGAAATAAGTCGCAAGGCCCCAGCTGACAGCAGCAACGGCGAGCGGTGCAAGCGGCGAAGGACCACCTTGGGGATCGACGACGAAGCCGATGCTCGCGCCGATTGACTGGCCGATCCAGCCAACCGCGAACAGCAGAATGGCGCTGGCGACGGCGACGAAGATGTCGTTGAAGCCAGTCAGGAGCCGGAACTGCTCCTCGTCGACGACGGCGGTCGAGCGTTGCCGTTCGAAATACTCGCGGAGTGACGATGCGGCTTCGGCGCTAACCGCGCCGGCCCTCACGGCCTCGTCCAATTCGGCCTGGCTGTACATGACTAAGTCCCCTGCAGTTCGTGAGGAACCTAACTCTGGTGTATTAGGGTGTCAATACAGCAAGGCGGACCGCGCCTTTAGCGGCACCGCTGGCTGGATCGCTCGATCTTGCGCCCGAGGAGAGCGCCCGCGGCGGCGCCGAGAATGGTGCCGGTCGCGCGTTCACCCTTGCTGCCAATGGCGCGTCCGATCAGCGCTCCGCCGGCTGCGCTGGCGATGAGTCCGGTAGTGCCGTCCGGTCGCTTGCAGCGAAGGCGGCCGTCCGCTCCACGCCATACCTTGCCGCTATAGCCGCCGCTCGCAAGCGCCGGAGCGGATATGGCTGGCACTGCAAGTGCGGCCGCTGCAAAACCGAGCATCAAAGTTCGCATATCTGTTGGTGACCTCCCCAGGACACGGTCGATCCGTTCTAGCGCTGGAGCCTGGCGGAAGTTCCAGGACTTGGCGACTCCCTGTTCATCGCTTCTGCAGCCGTTAACGACGAACGGCGCATCAGCGCGGGACAGGTGGTGGAAGTTCGATGTGCAATCTCTACAGCATGACCGCGACGGTGGACGAGCTCCGGCGGGTGTTCGGGCCGTTTGAGGGGGACACCAGCAATCTGCCGCCGTTCGACGAAATCTATCCCGGCTACCAGGCGCCCGTCCTTCGCCGTGAGGGTGGGGGTCTCAAGCTGGAGATGATGAAGTGGGGCTTCCCCGGCCCCCAGGCCGCAGCGGGACGGCCGATCACCAACGTCCGCAATCTGGCCAGCCCTTTCTGGCGCAATGCGCTGAACGACCCGAAGCGCCGCTGCATCGTCCCGGTCACCAGTTTCTGTGAATGGACCGCCGAGCCGGTTTCGGAGACGAAGCGAAAGGCCAAAGCCTGGTTCGGGCTGGCGGAAGAGCATCCGCCGCTGTTCGCCTTCGCGGGCATTTGGCGGCCGGGCGAGGAGGGGTCGTTCATGGCCTTCCTCACCTGCGACGCCAACGCGATCGTGGGCGCCGTTCACCCCAAGGCGATGCCGGTGATGCTTCGCGCGGCCGATGCCGATACATGGCTGGACAGCGAGCGGGCGAACGCTTGTGCGCTGGCCCAGCCATTTGCCGATGAGGGGATGCGGCGGATATCTTGAGGCCCACGACGGTTGTGCCGGGAAAGAGAGGAGCAACATGGCCAAGAAATCGACTTCCACCGGTAGTGGCGGCGCGAAGAAGAAGGGCAGCGCAGGTGACGGCGGCAAGACCAAATCGAAGCGCTCACTGACAACGACCGCCAAGCCCAAATCCGAGCGATCGCGGGCGAAGTCCGACTTCAATGCGGCCGACGCGCTGCTCAAGCTGTTCGAGAGCCCCTTGTTCGCCGATCTGCTGGCGGTCGCGGCGACGGCCGCGGTCGCGGCGATCACCGAAAGCCGCTCCGGTCGCAGCGACGATCCCGACTATCGTTCGGGCAAGGCCGTCAAGGCCGCCGGGAAAGCCGCCGCAGCCGCTGTCGGCCGGCGGCTCAAGTCCGAGTTTGAGGACCTCCGCAAGTCCGGCGGGGATGCTAGGGCGCGCGGAGAAGGGTGAGCCGGGCGCGGCCGACATCGCGTTCGGCCGCGACCTCCCAATTGCCTGCGTCGACCGGGTCGCCGAGCGCGGTCTCGACGCTCATCCGGCCGCCCTTCGCAAGCCAGCCGGAACGAGCAACGCTCTGCACCACCGCCGTGCCGGAGCCCGGCGCGTAGGGCGGGTCGGCCAGGATCAGGTCGAAGGCGTCGGCACGCGGCAGCGCCAGCGCCGAGCCTTGGAGCAAGGTAGCGCGGTCTTCCGCCTTGAGACCTGCCAGGTTCGCACGGATCGCGGCAACGGCGGCGCGATGATTTTCCACGAAGGTCGCTGATGCCGCGCCTCGCGACAGCGCCTCGAGGCCAAGCGCACCGCTGCCCGCGAACAGATCGGCGACGCGAAGTCCATCGAAGCTGCCGATCCGGCTGATCAGCATGGAGAACAACGTCTCCCGGACGCGGTCCGCGGTAGGGCGGGTGGACTGGCCTTCGGGCGCCTTCAACGGCCGCCCGCGCCACGCTCCGGCAATGATCCTCATTTCTTCAGGCTGGCCTGGAAATGATCGAGGTCGTGGCGTGGCACCTCGGCCACCTGGCCGGGCTGAAGTCCATCGAGCCCGAACGGGCCGTAGGCGGTACGGATCAGGCGGGAGACCTGCAGCCCGAGATGCGCCAGCACCCGCCGCACTTCCCGGTTCTTGCCCTCGGTCAGGGTCATCGACACCCAGCCGTTACGGCCGGTCCGCCGTTCCAGGTTGGCATCGATCGAGCCGTAGCGGATGCCTTCGATAGTGACGCCCTCGGCGAGTTGCTCGAGCTGATCCTGGCTGATGTCGCCGAAGGCGCGGGCGCGGTAGTGGCGGACTACGCCGCTGCTCGGGAGCTCGAGCGTGCGTTTGAGGCCGCCATCGTTAGTGAGCAGCAGCAGTCCCTCGGTCATGAAATCGAGACGCCCGACCGGGATCAAGCGCGGCAGGCCGGGCGGCAGGCGGTCGTAAATCGTCGGACGCCCGCCAGGATCGCTTGCCGCGGTGAGAGTGGTCTGGGGTTTGTAGAAGCGGAATAGCCGCGCCGCATCGGGCGCGCGCACTGCCTTGCCGTCCACGGTCACTCCGGCAAGGCTCTCCAGCACAGTGGCGGGCGTTGTGAGCTTCTCGCCGTTGATCGCGATTCGCCCGTCGGCGATCATCCGCTCGACATCGCGCCGCGAAGCGACGCCGGCGCGGGCGAGCAACTTGGCGATGCGCTGCGGCCCTTCCTCGCGCGGAATCGGTCGGCTGAACCGATCACCCTTGCGCTTCGGCACCGGATGCCGCTTCGTTCGTTCGTCGGCCAATGGGTCTTTCCTGCTGGGGAACCGGGGATGCTGTTCGGGAAGCGTAATCGTGTCGTCAAGCGGATCCTCATCGTCGAGGACGAGCCGCTGACCGCGTTCGACAATGAAAACATGCTCGGCGACGCGGGTTATGTGGTGGTGGCGACGACCGACGGCTATGACGAAGCCGCCGAGATCATCGAGCGGGAACAGATCGACCTGATCCTCAGCGACGTCCGCCTGCGCAGCCAGGAAAGCGGCATCGAACTGGCCAAGCTGGCGAAGACGCGAGGCATCCCGACATTGTTCGCGACCGGCCATGAGTTGCCGGCAAACGCGTCCGTCGCCATCGGCTGCCTTAAAAAACCCTATTCCGAGCGCCAGCTGAAGGCCGCGCTGGAATGCGTCGACCGTCACCTCGCCGGCGAAAACCCCAAGCCGCCCAAGGGCGTGGAGCTGTACGGCTCCGGCGAGCAGTAGCAGCGCCTCGACGGTGTACCCGCGGGCCTCTTCTCAACCGCCGTCCGGCTGCTAAGCAGGACGCGCAAGCGGGGAGTATGCATGGCTGACGCGAAGGAACTGAAGGGCTGGGGGCTGCTCAAGGTCGCGCTCGGTAACCGCAAGACCGGCATCATGCTGGTGTTCGGCTTCGCTGCGGGCCTTCCGTACACATTGCTGATCGGCACCCTCAACGCCTGGCTTGGCGAATGGGAGATCGATCTCGCAACCATCGGCGTGCTGTCGTGGATCGGCCTCGCCTACGCGTTCAAATTCCTATGGTCGCCTCTTGTCGACCGGGTTCGGCTTCCGGGGCTGGAGCGGCTGGGGCGCAGGCGCGGCTGGTTGCTGTTGTGCCAGGTGCTGCTGACCGCGACCTTCTTCGCGCTTGCCATGTCCGACCCGCGGCTCGCGCTCGGCTGGTTCGCCTTGGTGGCGGTGATCGGTGCCTTCGCGTCCGCGACGCAGGACGTGGTTATCGACGCCTGGCGGATCGACGTCGCCGACGCGCAGGCGCCGGTCGAGATCCTCTCATCCATCTACCAGTTTGGCTATCGCATCGCGGCGCTGATCGGCGGAGCGCTTGCCCTGGTGCTGTCCGAACGTGTCAGCTGGCCGATGGTCTATGGAATCATGGGCGGCTTCATGGCGCTGACCGTCATCGCCACTTTGCTCGCGCCGGACACCCCGCGCGACCTGGTCGACCGCGAGCGGAGCGCATTGCGCAAGGAGGGGGCGATCGAACCCAAGCTGAGGGCAATCGGGCTCGCGATCGTCGGCGCCGGCTGGCTGTGGGCGATCTGGACCGTAGGCGCCTTCATGACCCGCGTCCTCACCGCCTCGCCCAACGACCCCAATCCGCCGGTCGTCGGCGACTTCACCAAGACGATGGGTCCGCTGATCGTTGCTGCGACGGTGATCCTGCCGGCGCTGGTGGCGGCAGTGTTCAACTGGCTCAAGGACCGTCGCGGCTATGTACTGACCGCGGACGACGAGGCGCCGGACGCGTCCGGCCGCGCCGCCGATCACGCCTACTCGGCGCTGATCCTTCCGCTCGGCGAGCTGGTGCGCCGGATCGGCTGGGGCGTGATCATCGTGCTTGGATTGATCCTCAGTTATCGGATCACCGACAATATCTGGGGCTCGTTCGCTTTCCCCTTTTACCTCCAGGAGCTGCAGTACACCGGCGACGAGGTGGCGTTCGCGTCCAAGATTTTCGGCGTCTTCATGACCATGGCCGGCATCGCACTCGGCGCGTTCTTGTTCGCGACGCTTGGCCGCATGCCAACCTTGCTGGTGGGAGCGCTGGTCGCTGCGGCCAGCAACCTGCTCTATGCCGATCTCGCCTCCGGAGGCTATTACATCGATGCGTTCGCGCGCACCTTCGCTCTGGACTCATTCGGGCAGGACCTGCGCATGGTGCGCCTGCTGATCGCCATTTCGGGCGAGAATATCGCAGGCGGTCTCGCGGGCGCGGCGTTCGTGGCCTACCTCTCCTCGATCACGTCGCGTGAGTTCAGCGCCGTCCAATATGCGTTGCTGTCTTCGCTGACCTTCCTGGTCGGCTCGCTAGGCCGTGCAGCGATCGGCGAGGCGATCGACAGCATCGGCTATGCGCCGGTGTTCCGCTTCACGGCGGGGATCGGCCTGATCGCCGTCGCCTTCGTAATCCTCGAGTGGATGCGTACCGCCTGGGCCGGGCGGCGCCACGCCGCCGACGGGCCGGTGCTTCAGGCGGACGCGGCACGGGCGGCGGAGGGTGATACCGCCTAATCCGGCGCCTGCCTATTCGCGCCGAGCGCCTGGCCGGCTAGGTAGAGCGATCCGAATAACAGCACCCGGCACGGCTGCGGCAGGCCGGCGAGCGCCTGATCAAGCGACGCGCAGGCGGTGGCTTCGAGGCCGAGCTCGCGTGCAAGCGACGCCAGTTCATCCGGGCTGCGGCATTCGTGGCCGGCGATCGGCAGAGTGCGCACCTCCGGCTCGAGGCGCTGGAACGGCGTCAGCATTCCGCGCGCGTCCTTGTTGGCGAGGCTGGCGAACAGCATGACAAGTGGGATACCGTCGGAGAATCCGCTGCGGACATGCTTCGCAATGGCGCGTGCGGCGGATGGATTGTGGCCGCCGTCGACCCAGATTTCGGCCCCATCGGCCATGGTGGTGAGCGGCCCCGGACCGAGCCGCTGCATCCGCGCCGGCCAGTCGGCCCAGCCGATCCCTGCGGCCAGCGCCGTTTGCGGCACCGGCAAAGCCCCCTGGTGGCGGAGCATGGCGACCGCGAGACCGGCGTTCAGGACCTGATGTCGCCCGGGGAGCCGCGGCAGCGGCAGGTCGAGCTCGCCCTGCTCGTCGCGATAACGAATCTTGCCTCTTGTGATGGTTGCGTCCCACGCCCCGCCGCGCGGCAGCCATCGCGCGCCCACGCTACTGGCGATCTCGCCGATGCGGCTGCCGACGAACGGCGGGTAGAGCTGGGTCACGAGCGGGATGTCTTGCTTGGCAATGCCGGCCTTTTCTGCCGCAATGTCGGCGATTCCGCGGCCGAGCCACTGCTGATGATCAAGCGCCAGGCTAGCGACGGCGCAGACCAGCGGGTGCTCGACGACGTTGGTGGCGTCGAGCCGACCGCCAAGACCGACCTCCAGGATCAGCGCGTCGGCCCGAGCGCGGGCGAAGGCGAGAAAGGCGGCCGCGGTCGCGGCCTCGAAGAAGCTCGGTTCGCTGCCGCCAGCGGCGTCGAGCACTTCGGCGAGCAGCTCCGCGAGGAGCGCGTCCTCGATCGGCTTGCCGGCGATGCGAATCCGCTCGTTGAATCGCACTAGATGCGGGCTGGTGAATATGTGCACCGTCCGCCCAGACGCCTCCAGGGCAGCGCGGAGGAAAGCGCAGGTGGAGCCTTTGCCGTTTGTACCGGCGACATGGAAGACGGGCGGAAGTCGGTCCTGCGGTCGTCCAAGGCGCTCCAGCAGCAGCGAGATACGCTCCAGGCCGAGCGGTTCGCCGGCCGGAGATAGCCTCGCCAGCCGGTCGAGTTGCGCCTGGACGGCCGGGTCGTCCGACCGCGCGAAGTCCATCAGGCCGCTCTCTTCTCCGGTGCGAGATAGGCGATAAGCTTGGCCAGCATGTCCTTCAGCTCATGGCGCGGGCAGACCATGTCGATGATGCCGTGCTCGAGCAGATATTCTGCCCGCTGGAAGCCTTCTGGCAGTTTCTCGCGGATGGTCTGCTCGATCACCCGCTGTCCGGCAAAGCCGATCAGCGCACCGGGCTCGGCAATCTGCACGTCGCCAAGCATCGCGTAGGACGCCGTGACTCCTCCCGTGGTCGGGTCGGTGAGGACGACGATATAGGGCAGCCCGGCTTCGCGGAGTTCGGCCAGCGCTACCGTCGTCTTGGGCATCTGCATCAGCGACAAAATGCCTTCCTGCATTCGCGCTCCGCCCGCCGCGGTGAAGATGATGTACGGCGCGTTGGCCGCAATCGATGCGCGAGTCCCGGCAACGAACGCCGCTCCGACCGCGACACCCATCGACCCGGCCATGAAGGCGAAATCCTGCACACCGACGACCGCCGTCCGGCCGTTGATGGTGCCGTGGGCATTGTTGAGCGCATCCCGTTGGTCGGTGGCCGAGCGAGCGGCTTTCAGGCGGTCGGTGTAGCGCTTGGTGTCCTTGAACCGCAGCGGATCCTCGCGGACCTCCGGCGAGGGGATCAACGTATATAGCCCGTCGTCGAAGACCTGCGCGAAGCGATTGCGCCAGCCGATGCGGTCATGATGCTCGCAGCGCGGACAGACTCGAAGATTGTCTTCCCATTCCTTGAGGAAGACCAACGTCCCGCACTTCGTGCATTTGTGCCACAACGTCTCGGTCGACTGCTTCTTCGGCAGGAACGGAATTCCACTGCGGACTCGGCTTAGCCAGCTCATTCAAGCCCTCTTCGATTGAGCGGCGCGGGTAGGCCCAATGCCGCCTGCTTGTCCACAGGTCAGAGCGTCGCGGCGATCGCCCGTCCGGCTCCCCCGGGGTCAACGGCGCCGGTAATCGGGCGGCCAATGACGAGGATGGAGGCGCCGAATTCGCGGGCCTGTCTAGGTGTGACCACACGCTTCTGGTCGCCGGCTTCGCCACCTTCCAGGCGCACTCCGGGAACGACGAAGAAGCCGTCCGGCCATGCGTCGCGCGCCGCCGCGACTTCAGCGCCGGAGCAGACGATGCCGTCCAGCCCCGACTGGCGCGCCAGCGCAGCGAGGCGGCGCACCTGGTCGACCAGCGAGCCACTGACGCCGGCGGCTTCGAGGTCTGCCTGGTCGAGGCTGGTGAGGACGGTCACGGCCACGACTTTGGTCTCATCGGGAGCGGCGGCCTTCGCCTGCTCCAGCATTGCCCGCCCGCCCGCGGCATGAACCGTCAGCACCGCCGGCCGCAGCGGCGCAAGCGCGGCAATTGCCTTGGCAACGGTGTTGGGAATGTCGTGGAGCTTGAGATCCAGGAAGATGGGCAGGCCGACCTCCGCCACTCGCTCGACCCCCGTCGGGCCGTTGGCGCAGAAGAATTCCAGGCCCAGCTTGATGCCGCCGGCGGAGTCCGCGACCGCTCCGGCAATCGACAGCGCACGATCGATTTCGGGCGTATCGATGGCGACGTAGATCGGGTTCATACGGTACCCACCGTATCGCCGGGCTCGACCTGCCGAACGGGCTCCGCTGGAACCGCGACGGCAGCACGGTCGCGGTCATGCGCCTCAAGCCGTTTGCGAAGCGTCCACAGCCGCGCGCGAAGGATCAGGAACGGTGGCAGGAAGCCGATCAGGAACATCAGGAACAGCAGGACAGGCAGCTTCACGTCGGCCCGGATGTCGCCCCACAAATTGAGCGTGACGCCGTGCCAGTTGCGCGTGGCGAGCACGGCCAGGAACACCGCGATCACGACCCAGAACAGCGTCTTCAGGAACTGCATTCGTGAACCTCCGTACAACGGCGCCTTAGGTCAGTCGGCTGGCGCTGACCAGCAATGGGTTCGTCGCACGACAGACTCGCTTCATCGTGTCCACCGCCCCATCGCCGTTGAGCGGCGGGTGCGCACCGTCCACACCGCTCTTGGGGAGGATGAGGTTGGAAAAACTGCACAAGATCGGCCTTGGCGCGATCCTGCTGGGGGTTGCCGGGGCAGTGGCGCTCGGCCGCGCGCAGCCGGAGGCGCAGCCAACGGAGGTCTCGCGCCCCGATCAGGCACGGCTGCAGCTCGCCTCCGTGTCCGTGGCGGCTCGGCAGAATGTCGACTATGCGGCGCTCGATGCCCGACTTCGGCGGCTAATCGAAGAGCGTGCAATGGTCGGCCTCGCGGTCGGCGTGGTCGAAAATGGCCGCATCACCTTCCTCAACGGCTATGGCGAGACGCTGGCCGGCACCGGCGAGAAGGTTACCTCCGAAACGGTCTTTCGCTGGGCGTCGGTGTCGAAGGGCGTTGCCGCGACGATGGTCGCCACGCTTGCCGAGGACGGGAAGGTCGACCTTGGCGCTCCCATCGTCAATTATGCCAGCAGCCTGAAATTGCCGGCCGGCGCGGAATATCGAGCAACGGTTGGCGATATGCTCAGCCATCGTCTTGGCCTTTACCGCAACGCCTATGACAACAAGCTGGAAGAAGGGCAGAATAGCCGTTTCCTCCGTCAGACGCTTGCGCAGCTCAATTTGATCTGTCCGCCAGGCACCTGCTGGAGCTACCAGAACATTGCTTATGATGGCGCGTCCGAACTGGTCGAGGGGGTTGCCGGCGCCAGCTACGAGAACGCCCTTCGCCAGCGCTTGTTCAACCCCATCGGCATGACCAGCGCGAGCGTCAGCATGGCTGGACTGTTAAACGCCAAAAGCTGGGCTCGGCCGCATGACGCCGCCCGGCGTCCCGTCGCGCTCAACGACAATTATTACCGCGTTCCTGCGGCCGGCGGGGTCAACAGCAACATCAAGGATCTCGCGCTGTGGATGGTCGCGCAGATGGGCCAGATGCCCGACGTGCTGTCGCCCAAGCTGCTGCGGACCATCCATGCTCCGATCGTGAAGACCCCGGGGGAAAACCGCCGGATGCGCAAGTTTTTGGAGCGCATTCAGAACCCGCACTACGGTTATGGCTGGCGCAGCTACGACTTCGCCGGGCACAGGATTGTCGGCCATCACGGCGGCGTCAGCGGCTATCGTGCTCTGATCATGTTCGACCCGGCGAAAAAGAGCGGCGTGGTTGCGCTGTGGAACAGCAATACCAGCCAGCCGACGGCGCTGGAGATCGAAGTGATGGACATGGTGTTCGGCCTTCCCTTTCGCGACTGGCTTCAGCTCGACACTGCGCCAGCGGCGCCGGCACCGGCCAATCCTGCCGAAGCGGAAGACGAGGACGGATCGAATGCTGCAGCGGCGGTCGCTTCGAGCGATTCTGCCACAGCGCCCAGCGGCTGACGCGGCCGGGGAACTGCCACCCTACCAGTCGGTTGGGCCTTACGAAGGAGAGCCGACATGGCCGCAGCCGAGAAGAAAGACGCGATCGCACTGCTCAAGGAGGATCACCGCAAGGTCGAGGAGTTGTTCGAGCAGTTCGAGAAGGCGAGTGGCGACGGCCACAAGGCCAAGCTCGCACGGCAGATCTGCCTCGAGCTGATTGTCCATGCAGAAATCGAAGAGAAGATCTTCTACCCTGCATGTGAGGGAAAGATCGAGGAGGATCTGCTCAAGGAAGCCTATGTCGAGCATGACGGCGCCAAGGTGCTGATTGCCGAGATCGAGGGCAACGACAGTGCCGGAGACGAGTATTTCGACGCCAAGGTCAAGGTGCTTCAGGAGCAGATCGAGCATCATGTCGAGGAAGAGGAAAAGAGGATGGAAGGCATGTTTGCACAGGCCCGGAAGTCCGACCTCGATCTCGACGCGCTGGGTCAGCAGATGGCTGAGATGAAACGTCAGCTAATGGTCAGCCACGAGCAGCGGCTGCCTACGCCCGAACTGACGACGCTCACCGAAACGCGGATATGAGGCCTCAAGCAGGGCATTAGGCAAGCTGACAAAGAAACGTTCCCGCTACCGGCAGGCAGCGGGAACGAAGGTCTGCGGGTACCCCGCTCGAATTAGGCGCCGATCAGCACCGTAGTGCCGATGGTGGTCACCTTGAACAATTTTTGTGCGAACGCTTTGGGCAACCTCACGCAACCGTGGGATGCTGGCCGGCCCGGCAGGTTGCCAGCGTGCAAGGCGATTCCATATTTGTCGATGCGCTGCATAAACGGCATCGGCGCATTGTCGTATTTGCGCGAGTGATGCATCGTCTTCTTCTCGAGTACCGGAAAAATGCCCGTTGGCGTCGGCGTCTTCGACGTACCGCTCGAGATCGTCGAGACAGCAAGCAATTCTGACCCGTCGTAGAGGTAGGCCATCTGATCACCAAGGCCAATTACCACCCGCAGGTCCTGGCCACTGGCCTCGGCGCCATCTTTCCACAGGAAGCGGCCCGGCTTCAACGTCGAGACGCCGAATGCCGATTCCATGTCGGCACGGGCCTGCTGGGCCGCGCTCATCGCGGTGGCGCGGGCTTCGTAACTTTCTGACGAGGTCGTGGTGGCTGCGACAGGGGCCAGGGGGGCCGCCAGGGCAAACATGCCCGATGCCACAAGCGCTAGCGCTATCTTCTTCATTTCACATCCAATTTTCTTGTTGACTTTTGCCTGAAGAATGCACGTCACCCGATTCGGGTTCCCATTTTTCAACGTAAGTTGGTATGGAGCCCAGCGCGCGCAGTTTTTGCCGAACTGCTCCGCCGGGTCAGCCATGCGGATAACGGGGGTCAGAGCGGTCAGGCTCTTCGGCGGAACGGCCTGGCGAATGCATGCTGCCGCCGAGGAACGAAGGAGCAGCGCCAGCGCTATACCTTCGAAGGAGACATAAGATGTTGAGGAAACTGATTTTCGCCGCCGGCACGGCCTATCTTGGCCGCAAGATGATGGGCCGCTCGCGCGGATCATCCGGCTTTTCGCCGACCGGCATGGGTATGGGCTCGCGTCGCACCGGACGCCGGAGCATGTTCGGCTTTTAAAGAACCCTACGGACGGCCGGCGCGGGCGTGATTAGCGCGCCGCCGGTCGATCCCCACGGCGGAGATCACCATCTTTCATTCCACTTTTGCAGCAATCGCAATGCTGTTCGCGTCGGCCGCTTCCGCGCAACCCGCAACTGCGGTCGCGCAGCAGCCCCTTTCAACAAAATCCGCCTTGCCGGCGTGGGTGCCGCCCCAGCTATTCGCGGGTGGGCGCTCGCTGCAGGTGCTGCAGGTTCAGGTCATGCTTGACCGCGCGCAGCATTCTCCCGGCGTGATCGACGGCGCGGTGGGCGGCAATACGCGCCGTGCCATCGCCTCTTATCGAGCCGCCAATGAACTCGGTTCGGGAGATGCGATCGACGACCGGCTGATCGAGCATCTCGCCCAAGACAATGGAGGTGAGCTTTTCCAGACCCATATCATCAGCGAAAGCGACGTCGCCGGACCGTTTCGCAACGTCCCCGATGAGATGACCGGACAGGCCAAGTTGGACACCGTCGGGTTCGAAAGCGCCGCCGAAGGACTCGCCGAGAAATTCCACATGGCCGAGAGCTTCCTCCAAGCGCTCAATCCAGGCTCCGACTTCAGCAAGGCAGGCACCGAAATCAGGGTGATCAAGGCGGGCGGCGAGCAGCTGTCGGCGAAGGTCGCCAAGGTGGAGGTGCGAAAGGACAGCAACCGGCTGCTGGCCTATGACGAAGGAGGGCGGTTGGTCGCGACCTATCCGATCACCGTCGGCAGCAGCTTCCACCCGTCGCCCAATATGACGCTGGAGGTGCTCGCGGTGGCGATGGACCCGACCTACCACTTCGATCCGGAAGGCCGTGACTGGGGTCCGGACGAAAAGCTGACGATTGCCGCCGGACCGAACAATCCCGTCGGCACCGTGTGGATCGACCTCAGCCGCGACGGCTATGGCATCCACGGCA
>JALYPM010000124.1 GCA_030856365.1 Pseudomonadota bacterium | reverse complement strand
ACCAGGCCCGCGAGCATTGGCCAGGCGGAAAAGAACAGGATGTTCTCAAGGGGCTCCAGATACGCGCTCCAGGAGACGAGAGTCGTCACCGCGTGCATCGCCAGCACTGCCGCGTAGGTCCACGTCTTCGCAATGCCGAGCAGAAAGCCAAGAACGATGAGCCCCTGCACGACGCCGATGATGCGGATGACCTGTTCGCCAACGCCGGTGAGGCCGTAGAAGCTGTCCAGCACCGCCGCGCCATGGTCCGGGTTCAGGATCTTGTCGAAAGCCCACACCATCATGACGAGGCCAAGCGTCAGTCTCAGCAGCAGCAGTGAAATCGCGAGGCGGCTACCCAAGTCACGGCTCATGCTCTGCTCCTTGCCACTGCCTTGGCGCCGGACTGTGGGCCGGTTGCCGCAGACGACGCATCCCTATCAGTCGATATCCGCTATGGGAAACGGATGACCGGCAGCACTTCACCGCTTCGCACGTACGAGCGCATTGCGCCCTTCTACGATTTGGTCGATCTGCCGTTCGAGATCGGCCGCTATCGATCACTTCGGCCATTGCTGTTCCGCGGTCTGAACGGGCGCCTGTTGGATGCCGGGGCCGGCACAGGCCGGAACATCGCATTCTACCCCCCAGCATCCGAAGTCTTCGCCGTCGATCTGAGCGCCGCCATGCTCAGGCGCGCCGCACGCAGAAGCCCGAAATCGAGCGCTGTCGTGCATCTCATGGAGATGGACCTGATGAAGCTGGAGTTTGCCGACGGCTCCTTTGACGCAGCGGTCGCCTCCTTTGTCTTTTGCACCATGCCACCCGAAGCCCGGCTTGGCGCTCTGCGAGAGCTGGCACGCGTGGTCAGACCCGGCGGACGCGTGAGGCTGCTCGAATATGCGCCTGCGCGAACCGCCTTCCGACGGGCGCTGGCCAGGGCCTGGCAACCTTGGGTGAAGTGGGCGTTCGGTGCGCGCCTCGCTCAGGATATCGAGCTGGAATTGCCCGGGGCCTCGTTGCACGTGACCGGCTCGCGCTATGTCACTGACTCGATCAAATTGGTTGAAGCCACACCCATGGCCTAGGTCGATGTGCATCCACGGGAGTCTCGCTCACGTAGCTCGAAGCAGGGCTGAGGAGGTTCACGGCGATGATGCAGCAGAACGACGTCGATCCCGGGACGGACCCGGCACTTGAGTATTTGAAGCACAGGGTTCGAGCGGAGGCCGCTGCTGCAGAGAACGCTATGTCGGTTGAGGCAACATCGATCCACGTCGCCTTGGCGACGGCTTATGCGAAGCGCTTCGGCGAGAGTTGTGCGATGAGACGGCAGGCCGCCGCTGCCTGGGTGGACGAAAACCGGCTCTGGTGAGCGAGCGCAGGATCATGTGGCGCGCGGGTGGAGCCGTTCTGCAACCGCGCTGACCAGCCCGGCCGCGAGCAGTGCGCCCGCCAAATCCATCGCAAGATCCATCAGCGTATCCTGCCTGCTGCCGATGATGCCGATCAAATATTCGAACGCTTCCCAAGCGAGCCCCAGAAGAATCCCGATGCCGAGCAAGGCCGTCCACCGCGGCCCGCTCCGTCGCAGCCGGTCGCTGGCGAGAGCCGCGCGTCCGATCGCCGCTACCACTGCGAAGCTGGTGTAGAAATGGACGCCCTCGTCGAAGATCGTCTCATCGTGCCACAGCGTCAGCAGATAGCCCGCCGCATTTACAAGCGCCGCGGCGATCAGGAGAGCGGCATAGAACCAGGACGACGCCAGGATGCCGGTCAGCGACCTCCTCGCGGACGGAGACTTATCCCGCGGCTTCATTGCCCGCGCACAATCGCCGCCACTCGGGGAACTTGTCACCTTGTGTTCTGATCATCGGATTGTACGCATCCTCAAAGATAAGCCAGCGGATCGGATCTCCAGTGGCCGCGAAGCGCTTGGGCGGAACCGTTGTGCCAGGGGTCGAGTCGCTCGCGGTTCCGCACAGGACCGTCTCGCCCTCATGTTCCTGAGCCCCTACCCAGACCTTCGTCTGCAACGGGGCGTCCGCAGCCAGCCGGAGTTCCTGGCGAACTTTGTCCAAAGCCGCCGCTTCCATTTCCGCGGCCGAAGTCCCGCCGTCCTCACATGCGGCAAGGCCCAGGACGGCGAAAAGCAACAACAGCTTGCGCATGGCTTCTCCTCAAGCGGGTTTGTCACACCACAAAGCGCGACCCTGCTCAGGGTTCCAGCCGGCCTAAGCGGGCTAGCGGCCGAACAATCGCTCCAGATCGCCCTTTGCCAGCTTCACCCAGGTGGGACGGCCGTGGTTGCACTGGCCCGAGCGCGGCGTGACTTCCATTTCGCGCAGCAGGGCGTTCATCTCGGCAACCGAGAGGATGCGGCCGGCGCGGACCGAGCCGTGGCAGGCGATGGTCGCGGCGACGAGGTCGAGCTTGTCGCGCAGGCCTAGCGCCTGGCCGAGCTCCGCCAGCTCGGCGGCCAGATCGGCGAGCAGCCCCTTTACATTCGGGGCTCCGAGCGCTGCGGGCGTGGCGCGGACCAGCATCGCCGATGGCCCGAACCGCTCCAGGTCGAGGCCAAGCTCGGCGAGATCGGCGGCGGCCGCCTCGAGCCGGTCGCAGTCGGGCTCGTCGAGCTCGACGACTTCGGGAATGAGCAGCGACTGGCGAGGCACCGCTCCGCCAACGCGCGCGTGGCGCATCCGTTCGAGCACCAGCCGTTCGTGAGCGGCGTGCTGGTCGACGATCACCAGCCCGTCCTCGGCCTCGGCAACGATATAGGTCGCGCCGACCTGGCCTCGGGCAACGCCGAGGGGGTAGGCCATGACGGATTGCGTTGCGGGCTCTGCGCGGGCGGCGGGGGCGGAATTGAACAGGGCGCGGGTTTCGGTGACTAACCCCTCCCGCTCGCGGGAGGGGTTGGGGTGGGCCTGTTGGTCCACAGATTCTGAGGACAGGCCCACCCCCATGCCCGCTGGCGGGAGGGGGAGTAAGCTGCTCGTCCACTTCGCCGGCGCCGCCGACTGCTCGTTCGCGGCGCTGCGGTGGCTGGCCTCGTCGAGCGCCGCGCGAAGGCCGCCGACGATCAGGCCGCGAACGGCGGCCGCATCGCGGAAGCGGACTTCGGTTTTGGCCGGGTGTACGTTGACGTCGACATCCTCGAGCGGGATGGCGACGAACAGGGCCGCGACCGGGTGGCGGTCGCGCGCGATGAGGTCGCGGTATGCGCCACGCAGTGCGCCGACCAGCAGCCGATCCTTCACCGGGCGCGCGTTGACGAACAGGAACTGCTGGTCGGCCATACCGCGGTTGAAAGTCGGCAGGCTGATCACGCCGGTCAGCCGAAGCCCGCCGCGCTCGCAATCGATGCCGATGCCATGGCGGTCGAGCTCATGGGTGAGCAAGGCGGCGACGCGGGCCGGCGTGTCCGACGGCTGCAGCGACAGGATCCGGCGGCCGTCATGGTCGAGCGTGAAGGCGACATCGCTCCTGGCCATCGCCAGCCTTTTCACCGAATCAAGGCAGGCGGCATATTCGGCCCGCGGCGAGCGCAGGAACTTGCGCCGGGCGGGGACCTTGTCGAACAAACCCTCGATCCGGACGCGGGTGCCGGGCGGGAGAGCCGCCGGCCCCTCCCCGACCTTCACGCCATGGTCGATCTCGATCCGCCAGCCGTCTGCTTCACGGGGCCTGCTATCCAGAGTCAGGCGGGCGACGCTTGCGATCGACGGCAGCGCCTCGCCGCGGAAGCCGAAGCTGGTGACCCGATCGATGGTGCCGTCGGGAAGCTTGGAGGTCGCGTGCCGTTCGAGCGCCAGGTGCATTTCGTCCGGCACCATGCCGTGGCCGTCGTCGGCGACTTCGATCAGCTCCAGCCCGCCAGCGGCGAGGCGGATGGCGATGCTGTCGGCGCCGGCATCGAGCGCATTCTCGACCACTTCCTTGAGCGCGCTGGCCGGCCGCTCGACCACCTCGCCGGCGGCGATGCGATTGATGAGCTCGGAGGGAAGGCGCCTTATTGACATGTTAACCATTCCTAGCCCATTCCCGCCAAGCCCGCGAAGCGCTGATTTTTCGCGGGAATTCAGTCGTTATTGTCTGATGCGGGTTTAACTGTCGGTGAAGATGCTGGAGCGGTCCAGCGCCCTTCCCGGCAATGGCGAGAGACGGGGAAAGAATGTTCTGGGCGCGCTGGTTCAAATGGATGTCGCACGACATGGCGATCGATCTTGGGACGGCCAACACGCTCGTCTATGTTCGCGGCCGCGGCATCGTTCTCAATGAGCCGTCGGTAGTGGCGATCGAGACCATCAACGGCGTCAAGAGGGTCAAGGCGGTCGGCGAGGACGCCAAGATGATGATGGGTAAAACCCCGGATCAGATCGAAGCCATCCGGCCGCTTCGCGACGGAGTCATTGCCGACATCGATGTCGCCGAGCAAATGATCAAGCACTTCATCCATAAGGTCCACGGCGGCAAGATGCGTGCCTGGCGCTTCCCGGAAATCGTGATCTGCGTTCCATCAGGATCGACGTCGGTCGAGCGCCGCGCGATCCGCGATGCGGCTTCCAACGCCGGCGCCAGTTCGGTCTATCTGATCGAAGAGCCGATGGCGGCGGCGATCGGCGCCAATATGCCGGTCACCGAGCCGATCGGATCGATGGTCGTCGACATCGGCGGCGGCACGACCGAAGTCGCCGTGCTGTCGCTTCGCGGCCTTGCCTACACGACCTCGGTTCGCGTCGGCGGCGACAAGATGGACGAAGCGATCAGCTCCTACGTCCGCCGCAACCACAATTTGCTGATCGGTGAAGCGACCGCCGAACGGATCAAGAAGGAAGTCGGCATCGCCAAGCCGCCGGTCGACGGGATCGGCAAGACGGTCCACATCAAGGGCCGCGACCTCGTCAACGGCGTGCCCAAGGAAATTTCGATCAACCAGGGCCAAATCGCCGAAGCGCTGTCGGAACCGGTCGGCACGATCGTCGAAGGAGTCCGCATCGCACTCGAAAATACCGCGCCCGAGCTTGCAGCCGACATTTGCGACCAGGGCATCGTCCTCACCGGCGGCGGCGCCTTGCTCCAGGGCCTCGACGAAGTGCTCCGGGACGAGACGGGTCTTCCGGTCACGGTCGCCGAGGATCCGCTGACCTGCGTTGCGCTCGGCACCGGCCGCGCGCTCGAGGAAGAGCAATTCCGCGGCGTCCTTCAGACCGCCTGACGAGGAACTGAGCGGTGGCGACGGCGCGTCCCGGCTGGTCCCGACGCGCCCAGTACGGGCTGTTCTTCGGCTTCATCGCTGCCGTTGCCGGTGTGGCGATCGGCCTCATCCTGCTTGCTCTGTCGCTGATTGCGCCCAAGAGCTTTGCCACCATCCGCGGCAGCGCGCTCGATGTCGTGGCGCCGATCACCGGCGCCCTCGACGAGGTCAACGCCACCGCCAATGGCTTGGTCAGCGGCGCCGGCGACTATTGGAATGCGGCGGGCCAGAACGCGGAACTGAAGCGCGAACGCGACGCGCTGCGCCAGCAGATCACCCGCGCGCGCGCGGTCCTTCAGGAGAACCGGCAGCTCAAGGCAGCGCTCCAGTTGCGCGAGCGCAGCCCACAGACCATCGCCACCGGCCGGATCGTCGGCTCCTCATTCAGCAGCCCGCGGCGTTTCGCCATCCTTTCGGCAGGGCAGCGCGACGGCGTTGAGGTGGGAATGCCGGTGCGCTCGCCAGACGGCCTCATTGGACGAATCGTCGATGCTGGGCAGCTTGCGTCGCGCGTGCTGCTTGTCTCCGATCGATCCAACATCGTCCCCGCGCGGCTGCTGCGGGGAGGCAATCCGATCATTTCGCAAGGCCGCGGCGACGGCACCATCGATCTGAGGCCGCTGGAAGTCGGCCGCAACCCGTTTCGTCCCGGCGACATCGTCGTGACGTCCGGCACTGGCGGCCTCTATCCGCCGCTCGTCCCACTCGGCCGCATCGTACGTCTCGACGACGACGGCGCCATCGCCATTCCGCTGGCGGACCCAGCCTCGGTCAGCTTCGCCATCGTCGAGCCCGCCTATGAACCCGCAGCCATCGCCGCGGAGGCGGTTGTGCGGGAACCCGATTGATGGTGCGCGCGGGGCTCGGTGCGAAGCGGAAGATCGGACAGGGTCCCCGGCTGCTCGCCGGCTTCGCGCCCGCAGCATCAGTCGTCATCGCTTCGCTGCTGGCGGCGCTGCCGATCGTCAGCCTGTCCGGCTGGTGGCCCGATTTCGGGTTTCTCGTTCTCATCGCCTGGCGGCTGCTGCGGGCCGACGCGATTCCGGCCTGGTGGGCCGCGCCGCTCGGACTGTTCAACGATCTGGTCCTTGGCCTTCCCGTCGGTTTTTCCGTGGCCCTGTGGACCGCTGCCTTGCTCGCGCTCGATCTGGTCGATCGCCGCACCATGTGGCGCGACTACTGGGTTGAGTGGGCACTCGCGGCGCTGCTGATTTTGGCTTATGAATCAGCAGAATGGCGCGTTGCCCAGCTGATGGGCGCGTCGCTTCCCTTTGGCCGGATCATTCCACCCTTGCTGATTTCCATCTTCACCGTCCCCATCGCGGCCTGGGCCGTGTCGCGGATCGACCATTGGCGGCTCGGGCGATGAAGATGGAACGGCGATTCAACTCCGTCCACCAGACGCTCACCTTCTCCCGCCGCATGACCGTTGTCGGCGGGCTTCAGGCGGCAATCGGTGCGGTTCTCATCGGCCGCCTCGGCTGGCTCTCCATCGCGGAGAACGAGCATTATCAATTGCTGTCCGAAAGCAATCGGGTCCAGCTGATCATCGTGCCGCCCAGGCGCGGCTGGATCATCGACCGCTACGGCAAGCCGATCGCGATCAACCGCAGCGACTTCCGCGTCGACATCATCCCCGATCAACTCGAGCAGCCCGAGCCGACGCTGCGGACGCTGGCGCAATTGTTGAAGCTCGACACGGAGGAGGTCGAGCGGATCCTCGACGAGCTTAAGGCCGCCAAGGGCTATCAGCCGGTCCAGGTCGCAGAAAACGTGCCCTACGAGCAATATGCGGCGGTCACGGTGCGGCTCCCTGAGCTTCCGGGCGTGCAGCCGATGCGCGGCTTTTCCCGCTTTTACCCCGATGGGCCCGCGGTCGGTCACCTGATCGGCTATGTCGGCGCGGCGTCGGCCAAGGAATATGAAAAGGAGAAGAACCCACTGCTGATCACGCCAGGCTTCAAGATCGGCAAGGAGGGCCTCGAGGAGACACTCGAGCAAAGGCTTCGCGGCCAGCCCGGCGGGCAGCGGGTGGAGCTGACCGCGCGCGGCAAGCTGGTGCGCGAGCTGACGCCCAAGCCCGACCGCAGCGGCGGAACGGTCCAGCTGGCGATCGATGCCGACCTTCAGGAGTTCACCGCACGGCGGATGGGCGAAGAGTCCGGATCCTGCGTGATCCTCGACTGCCACACGGGCGATATTCTGACGATGGTGTCGATGCCGGCCTACGATCCCAACAGCTTTTCCGACGGCATCGGCCGCTCCGAATGGAGCAGCCTGTCGGACGACCCGCGCAAGCCCTTGCTCAACAAGGTGCTGAACGCGCTTTATCCGCCGGGATCGACGATCAAGCCGATGAACGGGCTGGCGCTGCAGGCCCATGGCATCGATCCGGAGGAGCGGATCTACTGCCCGGGCGGATATCAGCTCGGCAATCGCTTCTTCCGCTGCCTTGGCCGCCACGGATCGGTCGATATGCGCCGCGCGATCGCCAAGAGCTGCAACACCTATTTCTACGCGATGGGCAACCGGATCGGCTACGACAAGATCGCGCCGATGGCGAAGCTGCTTGGGCTCGGCGCCAAGTTCGACCTTCCGGTTGTCAGCCAGAATTACGGCACCGTGCCTAACAGCGACTGGAAGGCGCGCAAGTTCAAGGAGGACAGCCCGATCGTCGAGCGGCCGGACTGGACTTCCTCCGACACGCTCAACGCATCGATCGGCCAGGGCTTCCTGATCCTCAACCCGCTCCAGCTGGCGGTAATGTCGGCGCGGATCGCGTCCGGCCGCAACGTCCAGCCGCAGCTCGTCGGCATCCACAAGGAACCTGCTCCACTGCTCGACATTCCCCAAGAGCATCTGGAAATGGTTCGCGGCGGGATGTGGCAGGTGGTCAATGGCGACGGCACCGCGGGCGCGAGCCGGCTGCCACTCGACGGCATCGAGATGAGCGGCAAGACCGGAACCGCGCAGGTGCGCCGGATCACCGGCGGGCAGCGCGGTCAAAGCGGCGAATGGCGATATCGCGATCACGGACTGTTCGTCTTCTTCGCCCCGTCGGACAAGCCGCGTTACGCGGGTGCGGTGGTGATCGAGCATGGCATGGGCGGCTCCCGTGCGGCTGCTCCGGTCGCCAAGGACGCCCTCACCTTCCTGTTCGACCGGCAAAAGGCGCTTCAGTCGCTCGCCGCGCTGGAGCAGCAGTGGGGCGGGACTTTGGCCGAGCGAACCGCGCGCAGGGCTGCGGCAATCAAGGCCGCCGCGGTAACGAAAAGCGCATGATCTCCTCGGCGATCATCCCGCAACCGCTGGCGAAGCTGCCGTGGCGTCTGATCTTCCTTGTCACCGGTATCGCGATGATGGGGCTAATCACCCTTTATTCCTCGGCCGGCGGATCGATTCAGCCATGGGCGGCGCGCCAGGCAGCCACCTTCTTCTTCTTCCTCAGCATCGCCTTGGGCATGTCGTGGATCAAGGAATCAACGATCAAGAGTCTCACCTTCCCGGTCTTCGGCATCATCCTGGTGTTGCTGGTCGTGGTCGAGATGGTCGGCTTCGTCGGCAAGGGCGCGCAGCGCTGGATCGACCTGGGTTTCATCCGGTTGCAGCCATCCGAATTCATGAAACCGGCGATCGCGCTGGTGCTCGCCCGCTTTTACGAACTGCTTCCCGTCGGCGACATCAAGAAGTGGCGCGCGATCTGGCCGGCCCTGCTGCTGATCGGCGTGCCCTGGGCACTGATCCTCGTCCAGCCGGACCTCGGCACCGCGAGCATGGTGCTGTTCGGCGGGATTACCGTGATGTTCGTCGCCGGCGTTTCGTTGTGGCTGTTCGTGGGCGGAGCGGCGGCGCTCGCGGTCGCCCTGCCGGTCATCTACAGCATGATGCACGATTACCAGCGGCGGCGGGTGCTGATCTTCCTCGATCCCGAAAGCGATCCGCTCGGCGCCGGTTATCACATCAGCCAGTCGAAAATCGCGATCGGTTCGGGCGGCATGTTCGGCAAGGGTTACCTCCAGGGCAGCCAGAGCCACCTCGACTATCTGCCCGAAGGCCACACCGACTTCGTGTTCGCGACGATGGTCGAGGAATGGGGACTGGCCGGCGGCGTACTTCTGATCCTCGCGTTCGGAGCGGTGATCCGCTGGGGAATGAAGGTCAGCGCCAACGCCCGCAGCCGCTTTGCGCAGCTTGCCGCGGCCGGCCTGTCGGCGACCATCTTCTTCTACTTCGCGATCAATTTGATGATGGTGATGGGGCTGGCGCCGGTGGTCGGCATTCCACTGCCTTTGGTCAGCTTCGGCGGCTCGGCAGTGATGACGGTGATGCTGTGCCTGGGCATGCTGATGGCGCTGGAGCGGCAGCAGCGCACGCGCTCGACGCTCTCCTGATTCAGCGGACGGGCATCCTGATCTTGAAGCGGCGGCGGTTGCGCCCCATTTGCCCCCATGCTACCGGCGCGCCGCTCCAGACGCGGCATCGCCCGCCCGGAAAGCATCGCCTCACGGCAGTTGGACGCATAGCTCAGTTGGTAGAGCAGCTGACTCTTAATCAGCGGGTCCTAGGTTCGAGCCCTAGTGCGTCCACCACCTTTCCAATTGAAAACATTGAATAAGTAACGAAAGTCAGCGGCTCCCGTTGGGTAACATTTTCGCCCTAGGTATCCCACAAGGTAACAAGTGCTAATGTCCGGTTTGGGTGGAAAGCGGACATTAGAAGCGAAAAGCGAGGCTAGCCCTACGATTGAATGTGACGAAGTTCGCCCGCGCAAGCAAAGACGAACTTCTTCACCCAAAATTCCCATCAGGCTAGAGGCCGCGCGCCCTTTCCCTCGATTTAGTCCTGCGGGCCAGTTACCGGAGCAAAGTTGCCGTGGACCAGCATCCACTTGCCTCCTGTGCGCACGTAAACGCGGGTTGACTTAGCAAGGGAAGGTTCGATCTTCCCGTCAGCCGTTCGCGAGATCCCTGCATAGTTGTAAGTAAGAATTGCCGTATCGCCGTAAACTTGCACCTTTGCATTCTGCATGTCGCCATAAAGGCTTTTCGTGCTGGGAGCGATCTCAGCCATGCGGACGTTCATGCTCTTCCCGTCGATCCGTGTCGGATAGTCACCGTTGAACTCGGTATAGTCGTCGGCCACCGTTTCCATCATCCGCGCAGCAGGCTGACCGGCTATGTCGGCTGCCCATTGCGACCGGGCCATCGCCATCACTTCGGCGGCGACACGCGGATCTTCTTTCGCGACGGCGGGCGTCGCCAGCAATGCCGCACATACAGCGCTAATCGCGAGTTTCCTTAAGTTGGAATAGA
>JALYPM010000085.1 GCA_030856365.1 Pseudomonadota bacterium | reverse complement strand
GTGCCGGCTTTCCCCGGCGCCGAAGGCGCGGGAGCAATGAGCCTCGGTGGTCGCGGCGGCACTGTGCTGCGGGTAACCAACTTGGACGACAGCGGCCCCGGCTCCCTCCGCGCAGCAGTCGAGGCGCGGATGCCACGGATCGTAGTTTTCGATGTCGGCGGCACGATTCGCCTGAAGACTCCGCTGGCGGTCCGGCATCCGCGGATCACCATCGCCGGGCAGACTGCTCCGGGTGGCGGAATCACCCTTCGCGACCAGGTGTTCGGGGTGGCTGCCGATGATGTCGTGGTTCGGTTCATCCGCTCGCGGCTTGGCGACGAGTCCCAGGCCGTGGCCGATGCGATCTGGATCACGCGCGGCCATCGCATCATCCTCGACCATGTGTCGGCCAGCTGGGGCACCGACGAAGTACTGTCCATCAGCTCGGGCAACCGCCGCCCGGAGCGTGACCTGGGCGATGTTACTGTCCAATGGTCGATCATCTCCGAATCGCTCTGCGATTCGGTCAATCCGGAGGGCCGCCATTGCTTCGGCTCCCTGATTGCCGGCGCGCGCGGTGCGCGGATGAGCTTCCACCATAACCTGTGGGCGCATCATGGCGGCCGCATGCCCGGCGTCGGCAATTCGCTCCCGCCGGAGACCGACCCCATCGGCGGTTTTTTCGATTTGCGGTCGAACGTCATGTACAATTGGGGTGGCAAGGTCGTCGGCTACAGCAGCAGCAAACGCGCTCTCGCCCGCTACAATTTGATCGACAACAGCTATTTGACCGGACCGGACAGCCGAGGGAAACAGATTTTCGCGGAAGCGAATGTCCTCGCCGGGCTGTTCCTCTCCGGCAATACGCTGGACGGTGCGCCGGTGAACGGCACACCGGCCAGTATAAGGGGCGGGGAGCGGCCAGGCTTCCTGCTGCGCGCCCCCGTTAAGGTCGCGCCGCTGCGAGCCGATTCAAGCGCTTCCGCCAATCGCGCCGTGCTTGCCTTCGCCGGCGCGTCGCTTCCCCGCGATGTCGTGGATGAGCGGGTCGTGGCAAGTGTCGTGCAGCGAGGCGGACGGCTCATCAACAGCCAGCGCGATGTCGGCGGATGGCCGGCCCTCGCGCGCGGAACGCCCTGGCAGGATCGCGACGGCGATGGAATGCCCGATGAGTGGGAGCGGAGGCAGGGCCTTAACCCGAGCAATGCTGCGGACGGCAACCGCGACGCCGACGGCAACGGCTACACCAACGTCGAAGAGTGGCTGAACGCGCTCGCCGCGCGCGCGATGCCGGGCTAGAAGTCCACCTTGTCGTAGTGCGCGGGAGGGACGATCACCTCCATCCGCTCGCCCAGCAACGGCCGGAAGCAGGGCCGCGACTTCATCACTGAGTACCAGTCCTTGGTCTGCTTGTGCCCACGCCAGTCAAGCGCGCCGAGATAGTCGATCACGCTGAGATGCGCTGCGGCGGTGAAGTCGGCGAGGCTAAGGCCGGGCCCTGCCAACCAGCGGCGGTGGTCGAGAAGATAGTCGACATAGTCGAGATGCTCGCCCGCGACCCGCATCGCCTCGCGCAGCACGCGCGTATCGGGGGCCTCGCGGCTGACGAGACGCTTGCGCATCCGCTCGTTCATCAGCGGCCCGACCGCCTCTCGATAGAGCTTCTCGTCGAACCATTGGGTGAGGCGGCGGATCTCGGCGCGGAGCACCGCGGTGCCGTGAATCATCGGCATCTTTTCTACCGTCTCGTCGAAATATTCGACGATCGGCTGACTTCCGATGAGCGCGATGCCGGCGTCCGGATCGACCATCACCGGCGTTTCACCGGCCGGGTTGAGGTCGACGAACTCGTCGCGCCGTTCCCACGGATTCTCGCGCACCAGCTCATGGCCGACGCCCTTCTCGGCGAGGACCAGGCGCACCTTCCGCGAAAAGGGGCACAGGGGAAATTGGAACAGCTGCCACATGGCGGGGCAGCTTTAGCGTGGACAGACGGCGCGTCTAGGCGGCGTCGCGATTACTGCTTCGGGTAGCCCGGCTGGGGCAGATTGGAGGTCGCCTTCTCCATCTCGCGGGCGGCATCGGTCATGCCCTTCATCACCGCGGGAAGTGCCGCGGCCATGGCCTTCATCGAGGCCTGCATCATCGGCCGGCTGCGCTCGATCTGCTCCTCAAGCTGACGCTCGCTCATGCTCGTGTCGGAGCGAACGGTGCGCCTTTTGTCTGCGGCGGTCGGCTTGCGTCCTTCGAGCGCAGCCTGAACCTCGCCGACCGGCGTATCGAGGAAAGATTTCGTCAGCACCTGCATCATGTCGACCAACCGGTCGGTAAAGCGCGGGTCGGTGAGCTGCGGCGGGATCGTCACCGGCGCGCCGGTCACAGCAGCGCGCGGGGCCGGCGCGGGCTGGCCCTGGGCGAGCGCCGGGCTCGCCATCATTGCCAAGGAAATTATCATCAGGCTGGTACGCATCGAACGACTCCGCAGAACGTCAAGTGACTGATATTCTTGGCCCACGTAACTTAGCGCATGATGAACGGCAGATAAATCAGCGCAGGCTGAGCCACACCAGCGCCGCGGTGCCGGCAACGATCCGGTACCATGCAAAGGGACCGAAGCCGTAGCGGGTGACGATGGTGATGAAGGCCTTCACGACCACGATCGCCACCAGGAACGAGATCAAGCTGCCGAGCGCGATCCACTGCACCATGTCGGAGGTTAGCGCGTCGCCGTGGCGGAACAGTTGCATCACAGTCGCGCCCGAAAGGGTGGGAACGGCGAGGAAGAAGCTGAACTCCGCAGCGGTCTTGCGGTCGACGCCGAGGCTCATCGCGCCAAGGATGGTCGCGCCCGAGCGGCTGACGCCCGGGATCATCGCCAGGCACTGGACGATGCCGACTCCGGCCGACTGGCGCAGGCTGAGATTGGCGACGCCATCGCATTCGCGCGGGCGGGCAAACTTCTCCACAATCAGGATTGCGAAGCCGCCGATGATCAGCGCCCATGCGACGATCACCGCATTTTCGAGCATCACATCGATATAGTCGCCGATGATCAACGCCACGACGACCGCCGGGGCGAAGGCGATCAGCAGGTTGCGGGTGAAGGCCCAGGCCGACCGCTCGCGCCTGAACAGGCCGACCAGCACATCGCGAAAGGTTCGCCAGTAGAGCACGACCACGGCAAGGATCGCGCCCGGCTGGATGGCGACGTTGAAAAGCGCCCAGCGCTCGGCGTCGAAGCCCATCAGTTCGGTGGCGAGGATCAGGTGCCCGGTGGAGGAAACCGGCAGATATTCGGTGACGCCCTCGACGATGCCGAGGATGATGACGAGGAAAAGGACGGGCACGGGGCTAGTTGGTCGCGGTCATGTTGACTTTGCGGCTCTGGAAGCGGCTGCCTCCGAAGCGGCCGAGCCAAGCGGGAGCGACGGTGCCAAGTGGGGTCGGCTCGATCCCGAACGCTTCCAGCCCCGGCATGCCTTCGGCTGGTACGTTATCGCGCTGAAGCATCAGCCACTGGTCGCGACTGAGCGGAGCGCCGGGAAGGAAACCGAAGCGCGACATCAGCGAGCTGGCGAAGTCGGGCATCTCAACCAGGTCCCGTTCCTGGCCCGCAGCCTTCTGCACTTGGACCACCAGCTCGCGCATCGTCATTGCTCGCGGCCCGCCGATCTCGAACGTCTTGCCGCCAAAATTTTCCGGGTCGAGCGCGGCCTTGGCGATTGCCTGGGCCAGGTCGCGGACATAGACCGGCTGGAACTTGCACGAGGCGCGGATCACCGGGACCGCGGGAAGCCAGGACAGGCCGGCGAGGCGGTTGGTGAGATTGTCTTCGGGGCCGAATACGACCGAAGGCCGGATGATCGTCGCCGCTGGGAAGGCGGAGCGCACCGCCGCCTCGCCTTCGCCCTTGGTGCTGCCGTAGGTAGATTGCGCAGCGGGATCGGCCCCGATGGCGGAGATTTGGACCACCGCCTCAACGCCGCAATCGCGCGCGGCCTCGGCGACGCTGCGGGCGCCGTCGACGTGGGTGCCGTAGACCTTGCCCGCGAACACGCCGCACAGGTTGACGACCGCGGAAGCCCCTTCGACGGCGGCCCGGACTTGATCGGGGCGGGTGAGGTCGGCACGGACGAAGCCGATCTGCCCGACCTGCCCGAGCGGTTGGAGGAAGTGGGCGGTGCGCGGCTCGCGCTGGGCGACGCGGACGCGGTGGCCCTTCTTGAGCAGGATTTCACAGACGTAGCGGCCGATGAAACCACCGCCTCCAAAGACGGTCACAAGCTGCGGTGCGGGCTCGATCATGCGGGCGGCCCTAGCGGCTCGCCTCATTCATTGACAAGCGGTTCGGCCGCCTCCAAATGGCGCGCCCTACCGACTTGTCCTGTCTTCGTGCCCAGGTGGCGGAATGGTAGACGCACCAGCTTCAGGTGCTGGCGCTCGCAAGGGCGTGGAGGTTCGAGTCCTCTCCTGGGCACCAATCCGACAGGCCGCGCGCAGGATGTTCGGGGGACATCTGAGCACGGTGATCCACCAGCCAGGCGCCGCAGTTACAGCGCTGACACTTGAAGGCTCATTCGACCGCGCCAAAATCGCTCCCATGATCGACATCCGCAAATTCGAATCGCTGGGCCATGCCGACCATGGCTGGCTCGACGCCCGCCATCATTTCTCGTTCGGGTGCTATCACGATCCCGCCCGCGTGGGCTGGGGCAGCATTCGCGTGTGGAACGACGACCGGATTGCGGCGCATAGCGGCTTCCCGCCCCACCCGCATCGCGACATGGAAATCGTCACCTTCGTCCGCACCGGCGCGATCACGCATCAGGACTCGATGGGCAACAAGGGCCGCACCGGCGCCGGCGACGTGCAGGTGATGAGCGCGGGCACGGGCGTTCAGCACGCCGAGTATAATCTCGAGGACGAAGAGACGACCCTGTTCCAGATCTGGATCGAGACCGATCGGCCGGGCGCTCAGCCCGGGTGGGGCGCCAGGCCTTTTCCCAAGGATGCCCGCGACGGCCGCTTCCAATTGCTTGCCAGCGGTGATGCCGACGACGGCGCGCTGACCATCAACGCCGCCGCCAAAATCCTCGGCGCGACGGTGAAGGGCGGCGAGAGCATTGCCTATGGAGCCGATCCGACCCGGCACCTTTACCTCGTCCCAAGCGGACGGGTGCGCGTTAACGGCACCGAAGCGGGCCCGCGCGACGGGATTGCCATCACTGGCGAAACGGACGTGCGGATCGACGCGGAGGAAGACGCCGAGCTGGTACTGGTCGACGCCCGCTAGCGCTCGCGCCGCTTGATGCCGCCGCATTTGAGCGGCATGAGGCTCACCGAACGCGCGCGCGGGGGCAGCGCGGCCAGCACAATGGATTGAGCGGGAGAGAATGACAGCAGGTTCGCGCCTTTGCATCGCGGCGATTGCCGCCGCGCTCGCCTTGCTGGTGCCAAGCGCACCTTCGCTCGCGCAGAACAGTGCCGGCAACAGTAGCGGGACGGTCGGACCGGAGGGGCTTCGCGACTTCAGTCTCGGTGGAAATGTCACCCGTCCAGCGGACCCGGCGCCAGCACCGGGGACGCCGGTCCCGGAGCCCCGCCGCAGTTCACCCTCCCCGGCGGGTAATCCGCCGCCTCCTCCGGTTACGCGAGAAGGGCCGCCGCCATCCGCTCCCGCCGATCCGGGAACGCTGCAGACAGCGCAGCCGTCGCGCTCGGTGACGATGGAACTGCCGCAGTCCGCCCCCTTCGATCAGCCGGGGGCGCTGGCCGGAAGCCCCGAACCACCGCTCTCCTCGCAACCTGGCTCAAGGCCCGCCGCGCTGCCGCCCGTTGCGAGCATTCCGGTCGAGGAGGGGCCGTCGCTGCTGCCTTGGCTGGCAGCGGCGCTCGCGCTCGGCCTTGGCGCGCTTTATTATGCGTTGCGCAGAAGGCCGAAACTTTCGCCGTCCGGTGCGGGAATGAACCCGGCGCCGGTACTGAATCGGATGCCGAGCCTCGTACCCGCGGGAACGCCGCCGGCGCCTGCACCCGCACGGGTACCGATACCACCATCGGCCGCTAATCAGCCGGCGGGAACGGTCACGACTCGAATGCCTGCCGAAGTCGGCCTCACCGGGGCCGTGTCAATGCGTATGCGGCCGACCCTCGAACTGCAGCTGGAGCCGAACCAACTGGTTTTCGATGGCCGGAGCGCCAAACTTCGGTTCACCATCCTTGTTGCGAACAGCGGTAATGCCCCGGCCAGAGACGTGCTGGTCGAAGTGAACATGTTCAACGCGTCGCCGACGCAGGATCAGGACATCAGCGCTTTCTTCGAGCATCCGGAGGCTAGGGGTGAGCGGCTCGCGGAAATTCCCGCCGGCCGCAACGTGGCGCTGGCCAGCGAAGTCATGATTCCGGTCGAGCGAATGCGGGTGTTCGAACTCAATGGCCGCCAGCTGTTTGTTCCTCTGATCGCCTTCAACGCGCTTTACAGCTGGGTCGGGGGCGAGGGGCAGACCTCCGCAAGCTTCATGCTCGGCCGCAATACCGGCGGCGAGAAGATGGGGCCGTTCCACATCGAGCTTGGGCCGCGCATCTTCCGCTCGGTCGCGGCGAGGGAGCAACCGCTTCGTGTCAGAAAGTGAACTGCGAAATTCGTATTAGTCAGGTGCAGCCGGCCGCGCAGGGTTGATGTTTTGCTGCACTGCACCATTTGCGACCTGACGCGGCGGCAAAGGCGCATTTCAGATGATTGAGTCCAGTTCCATCCTCGCACTCAGCGAGTTGTCCTTCGTTCGGCGCCGGCTTCGCCAGGCCGTGTCGGCCAGTGGCGGCGGGCGGCCAAGGAAGAGCTTCCTCGCCGACTGGGATTTCTTCGACCGCGCAGCCTGAGGATAAGCGTTCAGAGCACCGCACTGTTGTAGCTGTGCCAGGCGAGGATTGCGGCGGCGCCCCGGTGGGGCCGCCAAGCATCGGCAAGCCCACGCAACTGCTTCTCACTGGGCTTTTCGGCAAGGCAGAGCAGGCGTCCGACCTCGATCTGGACGGCGAGGTCGCCCGCTGGCCAGACATCCGGCCGCCCCTCCGCAAACAGCAGATAGATTTCCGCCGACCAGCGGCCGATTCCCTTGATGCGCGTCAGCAGCGCAATGGCTTCCTCGTCGTCAGAAGGAAGGGCATCGAGGTTGAGATGGCCTGACAGCACCAATTTCGCGAGGCTGCGGATGTAGCCCGCTTTCTGCCGCGAAATGCCGGCGAGCCGAAGCTCGTCGTCACTGGCGGTGAGCAGCCGCGCGAGGTCGGGCGGCGAGCCATAGGCCCCTTCCAGCTTGGTCCACATCGAACGCGCAGCAGCCACGCTGACCTGCTGGCCGACGATGGTGCGCAAAAGAGTCGTGACGCCGGGTTCGCTGACTCGTGGCTCGGGAACGCCATGAGTCTCGAGCAACCGCGCGAACGCCGGCTCGGCCGTCGCCAGCGCCTCACAGCTAGCGCCGATACTGGCGGCGGTGTGAACCATCAGGCTATGCTTGCCGCGTAGAGCGCGATGGCGGCGGCGTTGGAGACGTTGAGGCTCTCGATTGCGTCACCGATCGGCAGCCGCGCGAGCGCGTCGCAATGCTCGCGGGTGTTCTGTCGAAGACCCGCCCCTTCGGCGCCGAGCACCAGCGCCACCTGCCGTGGTCCGAGCGCGTCTTTGAGCTCTGCGTCGGCATCGCCGGCGAGGCCGATGCGCCAGAAGCCGGCCTCGGCAATCTCCTCTAGCGCCCGGGCCAGATTGACCACGCGCGCCCAAGGCACTCGCTCCAGCGCGCCCGAAGCGGCCTTGGCAATGACCCCGCTTTCCGGTGGCGAGTGGCGGTCCTGGGTGACGATCCCGACGGCTCCGAACGCGGCTGCCGAGCGCAGGATGGCGCCGACATTGTGCGGATCGGTGACCTGATCGAGGACCAGCAGCACCGACCGCTCCGGAACGTCACGCAGCAGGTCGCCCAGCCAGGCATCTTCCAGCGGCTCGGCTTCGATCACCACACCCTGGTGGGGAGCATCGCCCGGAACCAGCCGCCCGAGATCGGCAACGTCGGCATAGGTTACCGCCATGTCCGGCGGGAATTGCATAAAGCCCGCGGCTTCCTTGGTCGCCCAGGCGCGCAACACCTTGCGATCGGGATTGTCGAGCGCGGCGGCGACGGCATGCTTGCCCCAGAAGCGCGGGCGGTTGGGCGAGCCGTGGCTCTGGTGCGATTTCTTGCGGCGGGTCATGGCCGCCGCTTTGCGGCAAGCGGCCGCCGCGGCGCAAGTCTAGGCGGCGCCGTCGGCGTCCAGCGCGTATCCGGCCGAGCGAACCGTGCGGATGATGTCGGGGTCGCCAAGCGCCGAGCGGAGGCGGCGGATGTGCACGTCGACAGTGCGAAGCTCGATGTCCTCGCTGTGCGGCCAGACCGTTTCGAGCAACTGCTGGCGCGAGAACACCCGGCCGGGTTTCTCGATGAAGTGACGAAGCAGGCGATATTCGGTCGGTCCGAGCGAGATGCTCTTTCCGCCACGGCGGACGCGGTGAGCAGCAAGGTCCATCTCGATGCCGGAATATTCCAGCGATTCGGCGGCGAGCGCGGGCCGCACCCGCCGCAGGACGGCGCCCGCGCGGGCGACCAGTTCTTTCGGGCTGAACGGCTTGGTAACATAGTCGTCGGCGCCGGTCTCGAGCCCGCGGACGCGGTCGTCCTCCTCACCGCGTGCGGTCAGCATCAGTATCGGAATGTTGGCGCTGGACGGACGGCGGCGGAGGCGACGGCAGACTTCGATGCCGCTGATTCCCTCGATCATCCAATCCAGCAGGATGAGGTCGGGCTTGGTCTCCTCGACCAGCACCAGCGCTTCCTCGCCGTCGCCGGTGCGGGTCACGGCGTAGCCGGCGCGCTCGAAATGAAACGCGATGAGGTCGGCGACGGCGCGGTCGTCTTCGACCAGCAAAAGGCGCTTGGCGTTCATCTGCGCGACCTGCTCAGCGCTGCCTGGAGCCGGCTGCCGCCGACTTGTCGGTCATGTGGCTTCCGGTTGCGGCGTAATAGACCATTTCGGCGATGTTGGTGGCATGGTCGCCGACGCGCTCCAGGTTCTTGGCCACGAACAGCAGGTGGGCGGACTGGCCGATGTTATGCGGATTTTCCATCATGTGCGTCAGCAGCGTGCGGAAGACCGCATCATAGAAGTCGTCAACCGCCTGGTCACGCTCCGCGACCCGCTCGGCCGCCTCGGCGTCCCGTTCGACGAACGCGTTGAGCACGTCGTGGACCATGGCGGTTGCGATCTTCGCCATCTCGGGAAGCAGCGACAGCGGCTCGATCTTGCCGATATTCTCCAGCTTCGGGACCCGGCGGGCGATATTCTTGGCATAGTCGCCGATTCGCTCGACCACGCCGGAGATCTTGAGCGCGGCGACCACCTCGCGAAGGTCCCCGGCCATTGGCGCACGAAGGGCGATCAGCTGGATCGCTCGCCGCTCCGTCTCGACCTCAAGTGCATCGAGCTTCTTGTCATTTTCGACGATGCGCTCGGCCGCTTCGAGATCGCGCTCGACGAGGCAGCGCATTGCTTCCGTGATGGCAAATTCGGCAAGCCCGCCCATCTCGCTGATGAGCGCGCGCAGCCGGTTCAAATCGTCGTCGAAAGCTTTCAGCGTATGGGCGCTGGTCTGCTGCATGGCGTTGCTCCGATCAGCCGTAGCGGCCGGTGATATAGTCGGTGGTGCGCTGCTCGCGCGGGTTGGTGAAGATGTCCTTGGTTTTCCCGTGCTCGATCATCTCGCCGAGGTGGAAAAAGGCGGTCCGCTGCGACACGCGCGCGGCCTGTTGCATGTTATGGGTGACGATGGCGATTGCGTAGCGGCCTCGAAGCTCGTCAATCAGCTCCTCGATCCGCGCGGTGGCGATGGGATCGAGTGCCGAGCAGGGCTCGTCCATCAGGATCACTTCGGGATCGACGGCGATGGCACGGGCGATGCACAGCCGCTGCTGCTGGCCGCCGGACAGGGCCGTTCCGCTTTCCTGGAGCCGGTCCTTCACCTCGTCCCACAGACCCGCGCGCCGAAGTGACTTTTCGACGATCTGGTCCATCTCCGCCTTGCCATCGGCAAGACCGTGGATACGCGGGCCGTAGGCGACATTGTCGAAAATCGACTTGGGGAAGGGATTTGGCTTCTGGAACACCATTCCGACGCGCGCGCGGAGCTGGACGACGTCGACCGCCGCGGAATTAATGTCCTGGCCCTCAAGCTCGATCTTGCCGCTCACCCGCGCTGACGGGATCGTGTCGTTCATGCGGTTGAGGCAGCGAAGGAACGTCGACTTCCCGCAGCCCGACGGTCCGATGAAGGCGGTAACGCGATCATCGTGAATGTCGATCGAGACATTCTTCAGCGCCTGCTTCTCGCCATAGAAGACGCTGATGTCGATGGCGCGCATCTTCGGGGTTCGCTCGGCCGCCGGGTCGGGCGCAGCGTTGGGCTCGGGCCTTGTGGATGCGACCGGCTCCGGCCCCGAATGGTCGGAGGCAAGGCCGCCCGGCTCCCTCTCGTCGGCACGGTGACCACCAGGCAGCCGCGCCTCGTCGACGGTGGATGGGCCGGCCCGGTTGGCATCCGCGGCTATCGCCGCCGACGGGGTCGGCACCGGAGTCACGGGGTTCAGGGGCATTTTTTCTTTCATGGATCAGCCTACCAGCGGCGCTCAAAGCGATTGCGGAGATAGATGGCGAGCCCGTTCATCATCAGCATGAAAATGAGCAGGACGATGATGGCAGCGCTGGTCTTTTCGACGAAGCCGCGGCTGACTTCGTCCGACCAGAGGAAGATCTGGACCGGAAGGACCGTGGCCGGCTCAGTGAACCCGCCCGGCGGAGTGGCGATAAAGGCGCGCATTCCGATCATCAGCAGCGGCGCCGTCTCGCCGAGCGCCCGCGCCATTCCAATGATCGTGCCGGTGAGGATGCCGGGAAGTGCCAACGGAAGCACATGGTGGAACACCACCTGCATCTTCGACGCGCCCACGCCAAGCGCCGCATCGCGGATCGATGGCGGCACCGACTTTATCGCATTCCTGCCGGCGATGACGATCACCGGCATCGTCATCAGCGCCAGCGTCAGCCCGCCGACCAGGGGAGCGGATCGCGGCAGGTGCAGCACGTTGAGGAACACCGCCAGACCGAGCAGGCCGAAAATGATCGAGGGCACCGCGGCGAGGTTGTTGATCGACACTTCGATCATGTCGGTCCAGCGGTTCCGCGCCGCATATTCCTCCAGGTAGATCGCCGACAATACGCCGATCGGGAAGGCGAGGAGGATAGTCACGACGATGGTCAGGAAGCTGCCCTTGAGCGCGCCCCAGACGCCGACCATCGATGGGTCGGTGGCATCAGAAAGCCCGAGGAAGTCGGCGTTGAAACGGGTGCGAAGCGCATCGCGTGCCTCCAGCGTCGCTGCCAGGCGCTCCGCTTGTGCGGCTCCGTCGGACTTGACGGCGGTCGCGAAGTCACTGGTCACGGGCAGCCAGATCGTTGCTCTGCGGGTCAGCAGGTCCGGATCTTCGAGGAGCTGCTGGCCGAGCTCGCGCGCCGCGGCGGTGCCGAAAAGCTCCTCCGCGTCGGCGCCGTAAGCGGCGGTCGCTGCCTGGCCGAGGACGCCTTCCAGGCCTGCCCCGGCGATCATCTGCTCCGCCGCCGGGCCTCGAAGCGCGGCAGGGTCGAGGAACAGGTCGGACTGCGCCAGGTTGACCGGAACCGCGGCTTCCACCTGAGTGAATCCCCCGGCGCCGCGGATCGTCATGGTGATGAGCAGAAAGGCGAGGAACAGCACCGACAGGGCAACGGCGCTCAGCCCGAGCAGCCGGAACCGCCGCTCGGCGGCATAGCGCCGGCGGACACGCGCTTCCATCGATCCGTCGGTCCAGCGCTTGTTGGTTACGGCCTTACTCATAAGCCTCGCGATAGCGCCGGACGACGGACAGCGCGATGAGGTTGAGGATGAGCGTGATGATGAACAGCGCGAGACCGAGCGCGAAGGCGGCGAGTGTCTTGGCGCTGTCGAACTCTTGATCGCCCGTCAGCAACTGGACGATCTGGGTGGTGACAGTGGTCACGCTCTGGAACGGATTGGCAGTCAGGTTCGCGGCGAGTCCGGCGGCCATGACGACGATCATCGTTTCGCCAATGGCGCGGCTGACGGCAAGCAGGATGCCGCCGACGACACCGGGAAGCGCGGCGGGAAGGACGACCTTGCGGATGGTCTCCGACTTGGTGGCGCCCATCGCCAGGCTTCCGTCGCGCATTGCCTGCGGCACTGCGGCGATCGAATCGTCGGCCATCGAACTGACGAACGGGATGATCATGATTCCCATGACGAGGCCCGCGGCTAGCGCGCTTTCGCTGCTGGCCGATGACAGTCCGATCGCAAGGCCAAGATCGCGGACTGCGGGAGCGACTGTCAGAGCGGCAAAATAGCCATAGACCACGGTCGGGATGCCGGCGAGAATCTCGAGCAGCGGCTTCATCCAGGCGCGAACCCTCGGATGTGCATATTGAGTGAGATAGATGGCGCTCATCAGGCCGAGCGGGATGGCGACGATCATCGCGATGATCGCACCGATGAACAAAGTACCCCAGAACAAGGGTATCCAGCCGAATGCGCCCGATGATCCCGCTTGATCCTCGCGGATGGCGGTCTGCGGGCTCCACTGGGTGCCAAACAGGAAGTCGACGACCGGAACCTTGTCGAAGAAGCGCAGGCTTTCGAACAGCAGTGAGAGCGCGATGCCAAGCGTGGTCAGGATCGCGATCAGCGAGGCGGCGACGAGCGCCGCCATCATCCACTTTTCGACCCCGCTGCGGGCGCGGAAGCTGACATCGGACCGGCGGATTGCGAAGGCGCCGCCGAGCAATGCGATCAGCACCGAAATCCCGCCCCCCAACGCGGAATAGCGGTTGGAAACCTCGGCATATTGAGGCGCCAGCTGGGTCGATTCCGGGTTGAATCCTGCCGCACGCTGTCCGCTGGCGATTTCGCGCGCTTCGGCGAGAATGGCATCGCGCTGCATGTCGAAATCGGGAAGCGCCTGGCCTTGCGGCGATGCGAGCACAGACTGCTCGATCAGACCCGACTGAACCGGCGCCCAAATGGCAATGAAGAGCAGCGCCGGGATGGCCGCCCACAGAATAGCGTAGGCGGCGTGATAGACTGGCAGGGAGTTCAACCGCGCGCCGGCGCGGAGCTGCTTCGCCTGTTTAAAGGCGAGCAGTCCCGCGCCGACCGCGATCAGCAGGACGGCGACGAGCGCAAGTCCGAGAGTCATTGCGCCCGAAGCCCGGCTTAGCTGAGGCCAGCCGGATCGAGAGGCTTAAGTTCGCTGGCCTGACGAGTGGCGGCTGCGCCCTCATCGGCGGCAAGCGGAACCAGGCCGCGGCCTTCGAGCATCCCGCCCTTGCTCCATGCCTTGGCATATGCTGCGAGGAAGTCCCGGATCGCCGGTTTGGCCTGCAGATGCTCGCCCTTTATATAAAGGTACAGCTTGCGGGCGCCGGGGTAGCTGAGATTGCTGATCGTCTCCTCGGTCGGCTGCACGCCGCCGAGCGAGACCGGCCGCACCTTGTCGCTATTTTCATCGAGGAAGCTGTAGCCCAGCACGCCGAGCGTTCCCGGATCGGCCGCGACCTTCTGGACTAGCAGATTGTCATTCTC